>CAXUDP010000020.1:0-46600 GCA_964249735.1 uncultured Acetobacteraceae bacterium
GGCTGGTTGTCGTTGGCCATTGGAAAGCGGTCGTCCATGGTCGCGCTCCTTGAGGCGCTTTAGCTTGGGACCATTCTACGCAAGCGACTGGATGGCGGGAGACATTTTTCCTGGGGAGCTGTGGGGCGTTGAGGCCTTCTGGAAGGCCGAAACCGGGCCTCGTCGGCACCCTCATGTATTACACTACTTCTTCTTCGGTGAATGCTTGGCGGCGGTTTGAGGGTGCCGTCGAGGTCTTGGTTTCACTGAGTGCGAGGGTTTCCGCTTCTATGAGGGGCGTCGAGCGATACTTCGAGGCCTAATCAGGTTTCGGGGTCTGGTGTAACTTTATGGCCTAACTGACACCCTCCGGTCTCGACCGCGATCCGCGCCGCGGTCGCCAGCCGGTCTACCCGCTCGTTGTCCACGTTCCCGGCATGGCCGCGGACCCAGCGCCATTCCACCTGGTGCCGCTTCGCCGCCTCCAGCACCCGCCGCCACAGATCCATGTTGGCGACCGGGTCGCCGCCGGCGGTGCGCCAGTTGCGACGCACCCAGCCGGTGGACCAGCGGGTGACGCCGTTGCGCACGTATTCGCTGTCGGTGTGCAGCGCGATCCGGCACGGGCGGGTCAGCGCTTCCAGCGCTTCCGCCGCTGCGGTCAGCTCCATGCGGTTGTTGGTGGTCGCCCGCTCGCCGCCGCTCAGCTCGCGCTCGTGGCTCCCAAATCGGAGCAGCGCCGCCCAGCCGCCCGGCCCCGGGTTCGGCTTGCAGCCGCCATCGGTCCAGACCTCGACCACGACCGGTCCGGCACCAGCCTCCTCGCCGCTCACAGGCCGAGCGTCCCGGGCGTGGCAGCAAGGAGGTGGCGCAGCCGGTGGAGGTAGTCGAGCGGGTCCTTGCGCGTGACCAGGGCGCCGTCCGGGGTGTTCACCCAGTCGAACAGCCGGGTCAGCAGGAAGCGGATCGCCGCCCCCTGCGCCAGCACCGGCAGCGCCTGCCGCTCGGCAGGCTCCAGCCGGCGCACGCTCTCGTAGCCATCGAGGATCAGGCGGGCCCTGGTCACGCTGTACTCCGGATCGGGACGCCCGGGGCCGGGCTCGAAGCACCAGGCGTTCAGGCAGACGCCCAGGTCATAGGCCAGCAGGTCGGTGCAGGCGAAATAGAAGTCGATCAGCCCGGACAGCATCCGGGCGCCGGAGCCGCCCGGCTGCCCTTGCAGGAAGAACACGTTGTCAGGAAACAGGTCGGCATGGATCTGCCCGCACGGCAGCCCATCCGGCCAGGCCGGCAGGATGCGGGACAGCGCCCGGTCGAGCTCGGCCACCAGCCCCGGCTGCACCCGGTCGCCGGACGACCGGCAGCTGTCCAGCAGGGGCGTCCAGGCGTCGGGCCCGAGCCGGTTCGGCCGCACCGGCGCGTAGTCCGCACCGGCCCGATGCAGCCGCGCCAGCGCCTCGCCCAGCGGACGGCAATGCTCCGGCCGCACCCGGCGCGGCCATACGCCCGGCAGGAACGAGGTGATCGCCGCCGGCCGTCCGGCCAGCACGCGCAGCGCAACGCCGTCGCGGCCGGCAATCGGCTGCGGACAGGTCACGCCGCGCGTCGCCAGGTGCCGCATCAGGCCCAGGAACCAGGGCAGCTCGGCGGCGTCGACCCGCTTCTCGTACAGGGTCAGGATGTAGTCGCCGGTGCCCGTGCGCAGCGAGAAGTTGCTGTTCTCGACCCCCTCGGCGATGCCGCGGAAGGCGACCAGCGAGCCCAGCTCGTACTCGCCGAGAAACGCCGCCAGCGCCTCGTCGGTGACGTCGGTGTAGACCGCCATCGGATCTCCGGACCGTGCCTGACGATCAGAGCCGGTCGGAGACTGCGCTGCGACGAGCCGGCCGGCGTGGATTTCCGTGCAGCGGAGCGGAGCGGCCGTGGGCATCGGAGCACGGGAAGGCCGCCTCGAACGGCCATCGCAGCGGCATGATCGGACCGGCTCTCAGCCCAGCGGGGCGGGCAGCTTGAAGATCACGTCCTCGAGCTTCACCGTCCGCTCCTCGATCTCCAGCCGGTAGCGACGCCCGAGTGCCGTCACCATCTCCTGCACCAGCGCTTCCGGCGCCGATGCGCCGGCGGTGATGCCGAGCGTGTGCACGTTGTCCAGCACCGACCAGTCGAGGTCGCGCAGGCGCGGCACCAGCAGCGCACGCGGCGCGCCGGAACGTTCCGCCACCTCGCGCAGGCGCTGCGAGTTGGACGAGTTCGGGCTGCCGATCACGATCACCAGGTCGCAGCCGGGCGCGATTGCCTTCACCGCTTCCTGACGGTTGGTGGTGGCATAGCAGATGTCCTCGCGCTTCGGTCCCTCGATCAGCGGAAACCGGTCGCGCAGGATGGCGACGATCTCGGCGGTGTCGTCCACCGACAGCGTGGTCTGGGTGATGAAGGCGAGACGGGCCGGGTCAACCGGCTGCACCCGGCGCGCCTCCTCGGAGTCGTTGACCAGGGTGACCGCGCCCGGCGGCAGCTGGCCCATGGTGCCGACCACCTCGGGATGCCCGGCATGGCCGATCATCAGGATGTGCCGGCTGTCCGGCCCGCCTTCGGCGAAGTGGCGCTCGGCCTCGCGGTGCACCTTGCTGACCAGCGGGCAGGTGGCGTCCAGGTAGAGCAGGTTGCGACGCTCGGCCTCGGCCGGCACCGTCTTCGGCACGCCATGAGCGGAGAACACCACGTGGCCGTCGGCCGGCACCTCGTCGAGCTCCTCGACGAAAATGGCACCCTTGGCCTCCAGCTCCTCGACCACGGTGCGGTTGTGCACGATCTCGTGGCGAACGTACACCGGGGCGCCGTAGCGGCGCAGCGACTCCTCGACCACCCGGATCGCGCGGTCCACGCCGGCGCAGAACCCGCGCGGCCCGGCCAGCAGCAGCTTGAGCTGCGGCAGCACTCCGGGCGCCGGCGTGGCGATCGACTGGTCCAGCATCTGGTCCGGCATCTTGTTCCCCAAACCCATGTCGGGCCCTATATGGCGTCCCGCCGGTCAGGACGCAAAGTCCTGGGCGATGCCCGCAACGCCGTTCCTGCCTTACAGGGACGGCCGGCCGAAAGTCGAGAATGAACCTGTCGAAGCCGATCCGCGCGTCACGGCCGGCGCTCCCGCAGGCCTTGTTCGCCTGCGCCGCGCCGCTGCTGCCGTCTTTCCTGCTATTTGGCCTGCTCTGTGGCCTGCTGTCCGGATGCGGGCCGCAGAACCCGGACGCGTTCGCGCCTGCCTGCGCATCGGTCGGACTGCTGGCCGAGGCCGCCGACTACACCGACTACGGCACCGAAGGCTTCGCCCGGCCCGACCTGAGCCGCCTGGTCAGCCATGGCAGCATCATCGGCGTGTCCGGGCATTGCAGCAGCGCCGCCGGCGGCACCGCGCTGCATACGGTGGTGCAGGTGCAGATGGCGATCGACCGCGGCCCGGTCGCCGCCGGCAGCAGCCTGGACATCCCGTACTTCATCGCCGTGACGCTGGACGGCGCGGTGGTCAGCAAGCTGCCGCTCGCGGCCCGTGCGCAGTTCCCGGACAACGGCGACAAGGTGCTGGTCAAGACCGACCCGGTGGCGCTGGACCTGCCGGTCACGCGGGCGCGGCCGGGATCGGCCTACCGGATCGAGGTCGGGTTCCAGCTTTCGGAGCAGCAGCTCGACTACAACCGCGCCCATCCGGGACGCTGAGGCGAACCAAAGCCGGGCCGGGCGTTCGGCCCAGGCGGCACGACCGCAGGAGGAGACCCAAGCAATGGCCGACATCCGCTACACCAAGGACCACGAATGGGTCCGGCTCGAGGCCGACGGCACCGCCACCGTCGGCATCACCGAGCACGCGCAGGAGGCCCTGGGCGACGTCGTGTTCGTGGACCTGCCGATCGCTGACCGGGTGCTGGCGGAAGGCGAAAGCTGCGCCGTGGTCGAAAGCGTGAAGGCAGCCTCCGACGTGTACGCGCCGATGGCCGGCACGGTGCTGGAAGCCAACGAGCTGCTGGCCGACGACCCGTCCCTGGTCAACCGCGACCCGGAGGACGAGGCCTGGTTCTTCCGCATGGAGCCGACCGACCCGGACGCGTTCAAGGCGCTGATGGACGAGGAGACCTATCAGAGCTTCGTCGAGTCGCTGTGACCGGCGCAGGGCCGGCCGCGACGCCGTGCCTCAATGCGCGCCGCCCACATAGGCCTTAAGGCTTTCCACCTCGCTCGCCTGCTGCACCATGCGCGCCTTGACCACGTCGCCGATGCTCACCATGCCCACCAGCACCTCGTGCTCCAGCACCGGCAGGTGCCTCACCCGGCGCTCGGTCATCATCAGCGCCGCGTCGGCCAGGTCGGCGGACAGGCCGATCGTGCTCCGCACCTCGGTCATGACCTGCGACGCGTTCATGTCGAGCACGTCGCCCGCGCCGTGCGCCTCGGCCAGGGCGCGGATGATGTCGCGCTCGCTGACGATGCCCAGGATGTGCCGGTCGCGTATGTCGAACCGGCTGGCGGCGGGATCGAGCACCAGCACCGCGCCGATCCCGTGCCGTCGGAGGGTCGCGACCACCTCGCTCACGCTGGCGGTCGGCGGGACGCTCACCACGGTGCGGCCCTTGCCGTTCAGGATCGCCTCGATCGTCATCCTGCCCACTCCCCTGCGTTACTGCTTCGGGCTCTGCGTCCCGTGCCGCGAGAGGATGATCCCTTCGGTGCCGAAACGTCCAAGCGCAGTCTCGTGATCAGAGATGATTGCGCGCCTGTGGGCCGCGCGCCGGCATATGAGCCGTCGTCCAGAATGGTCCGGCGCGGCGACCGCCTCGGCGTGATCTTCGCCGCCTTCCCGGCCACGGAGCCGCTGCCCCGGGAACAACCGCCGGCGCACAGTGCCGGCGATGCTGCTGACCGGCACCTTGCCCACGCCCGCCAACCCGTCGATCGAGCCGGTCGTCATCCTCTGCGTGGCGCAGCCGATGTCCCGCGGCGGGCCGGTCACGGCACGACCGCCCTGGGCGGCATCCGAGGCGCGTCGTCGGTCGACCGGACCTGGCACCGGCGGGCAGTCGCGGCCTTGGGTCCTTGCCTGGTGGAGGCCGTCGCCTGCGATCACCAGCATGATCCACCGTGCTACGCTGTCGGCGATCGCGGGACGGATCCTGTCCACGAACGGTCCGGCACGATCCGTCGGCCTTGTCGGCGACTCGTTGCGGCGCAGGATCGTCACCGTTTCTCCCCGGCAGGCCTTCGATGTTCCCCCTCACCAGCCTGCTGATGCCGGCCGGCGCGCCCCGCCGCGGGACTTGCCACCCGCGCGATAATGCAACACTCGGGTTCCCGAACCTCGGCACAAACCCTGGGAGCCGCCCGATGCCGCCTCGTGAACTCACCATGCGCGGCCTCGTGCTCGGCGCCCTGCTCACCGTCGTCTTCACCGCGTCGAACATCTATCTCGGCCTCAGGATCGGCCTCACCTTCGCGTCCTCCATTCCGGCCGCGGTGATCTCCATGGCGGCGCTGCGCGGCTTCGGCGGCGGCATCCTGGAGAACAACATGGTGCAGACGCAGGCCTCCGCGGCGGGCGCCATAGCCTCCGTCATCTTCGTGCTGCCCGGCCTGGTGATGATCGGCTACTGGCAGGGCTTCCCGTTCTGGCCGGTGCTGGCGATCTGCGGCGCCGGCGGCATGCTGGGCGTGCTGTTCACCATCCCGCTGCGACGGGCGCTGGTGACCGGCAGCACCCTGCCCTACCCGGAGGGCACCGCGGCAGCCGAGGTGCTGCGCGCCGGATCCAGCGAGGCCGGCCACGGAGCCGGCGCGGAAAGCGGGCTCCGCGCGCTGATCACCGGCAGCGCGGTGTCGGCCGGGTTCAGCCTGCTGAGCGGGGGCTTGCGCGTGCTGGGAGACAGCGCCAGCCTCACCTTCGCCGCCGGCAGCGCGGTGTTCCGCCTGTCCACCGGCTTCTCCCTGGCGCTGGTCGGCGCCGGCTACCTGGTCGGCATCGCCGGCGGCCTGGCGGTGCTGCTGGGCTTCGTGCTGAGCTGGCTAGTGGCGGTGCCGGTGCTGACCGCGCTCACCCCGCGCCCGCCCGGGATCGACGTCGTGACCTTCGCGACCGGCATCTGGTCGCACAAGGTGCGGCTGATCGGCGCCGGCACCATCGCGATCGCGGCGGTGTGGACGCTGCTGAACCTCATCGGGCCGGTCGTGGCCGGGTTGCGGGTCGCCCTGCGCGCCGGCAGGCCGGGACCCGCCGCCGACGCCGGCGGCCCGCAGGCCGACCGCGACCTGTCGCCGCGCGCCATCGGCGTGGTGGGCGCCGTCCTGCTCGCCTGTCTGCTGGCGGCGTTCGGTGCCTTCCTGTGGCACGACGCGGCCGCCGCCGGCACTCCGGCCGCCGCCCTGCTTGGCGTTGCCATCGTCTGCGTCGTGTTCTGCGCCCTGTTCGGGTTCCTGGTAGCGGCGGCCTGCGGCTACATGGCCGGAATCGTCGGCTCCTCTGCCAGCCCGATCTCCGGCATCGCCATCGTCGCGGTGCTGCTGGTGTCGCTGCTGCTGTTGATCCTGGACGCAGCCTCGCTGCTGCCTGCCGCCTTCGACGCCAACGGGCGGCGCCTGGCGATCGGCAGCGTGCTGTTCGTGACCTCCGCCGTGCTGGCGTCGGCGACCATCTCCAACGACAACCTCCAGGACCTCAAGACCGGACAGCTGGTCGGCGCCACCCCATGGCGGCAGCAGGTGGCGCTGCTGGCCGGCTGCGTGGTGGGAGCCGTGGTGATCGCGCCGGTGCTGAACCTGCTCTACCACGCCTACGGCTTCGCCGGCGCCCTGCCGCGTCCGGGCATGGACCCGTCACGGGCGCTGGCGGCACCGCAGGCGCTGCTGCTGTCGACCCTGGCGCGCGGCATCTTCCTGCACCAGCTCGACTGGACCATGGTGCTGATTGGCGTGGCGCTCGGCGCGCTGCTGGTCGGCGCCGACGGGTGGCTGCGGCGCGGCGGCCGCTCGCTGCCGGTGCTGGCGGTCGGCATCGGGCTTTATCTGCCGCCCACGGTGTCGGTCACCCTGGTAATCGGCGCGGTGCTGTCCTGGGCGATCAACAGGGCGCTGTCCCGCCGCGAGGCAGCGGGACGGTCCGGGAGCGTCTTGGCGCAGATGCCGGCCGATCCCATGTTGGATGCGAGCCGGCGTCGCGGGGTGATGCTGGCCTCCGGCTTCATCGTGGGCGAAAGCCTGATGGGGGTGGCGATCGCGGCAGTGATCGGCGGGACCGGCCGCAACGACGCCCTCGCGGTGGTCGGACCCGGCTTCGCCGACATGGCCACGTGGCTCGGTGCGGTGGCGTTCGCCCTGGTCTGCGCCGGGTTCGTCCGGGCGATCCTGCGCCGGCGGACGGCCTGAAACCGGGCAGGAAGAAAGGCTCGGCCCATGATCCCGTTCTCGGTTCTCGACCTGTCGCCGATCATCGAGGGTGGCGATGCGGCACTCGCCTTCCGCAACACGCTCGACCTCGCTCGCCACGCCGAAGGGCTCGGGTTCCGCCGCTACTGGCTGGCCGAGCACCACAACATGCCGGGCATCGCCTCGGCCGCGACCGCGGTTGTGATCGGGCACGTGGCCGCCGGCACGCGCACCATCCGGGTCGGCTCGGGCGGCATCATGCTGCCGAACCACGCGCCGCTGGCGATCGCCGAGCAGTTCGGCACCCTGGCCTCCCTGCATCCGGGCCGCATCGACCTCGGGCTCGGCCGGGCGCCGGGCTCGGACCAGCGCACCATGCACGCACTCCGTCGCGACCCGGCCAGCGGCGACACCTTTCCGCGCGACGTGCTGGAGCTGCAGGGCTACTTCCGCCCCACCGAGCCGGGCCAGGCGATCCAGGCGGTGCCGGGCGCCGGCCTCGACGTGCCGATCTGGCTGCTCGGCTCGAGCCTGTTCAGCGCACAGCTCGCCGCCATGCTGGGGCTGCCGTTCGCCTTCGCCTCGCACTTCGCCCCGGACGCGATGATGGCTGCGATCGACATCTACCGCAGCCGCTTCGAGCCTTCCCCTGCCCTGGCCGGTCCCTACGTCATGCTCGGCGTGAACGTGTTCGCCGCGGATACCGACGCGGAGGCGGCCTTCATCGCCACCTCGGCGCAGCAGCAGTTCATCTCTCTGCGTCGCGGCACGCCGGGCAAGCTGAAGCCGCCGGTGCGCAACATGGACGGGCTGTGGAGCCCGGCGGAGGAGGCGCAGGTGCGCCACACCCTGTCGGCTGCGATCGTCGGTAGCCCGGACACGGTGCGACGCGGCCTCGCCGGCTTCATCCGCCGCACCGGCGCCGACGAGCTGCTGGTGGCGGGACAGATCTTCGATCATGCCGTTCGCCTGCACTCGTTCGGCATCGTTGCGGAGGCGCATGCGGCGCTGTCGCAGGACGGAGCCGCCGCCGCGGCAGCCTAGGGTTCGAGCCGTATCACATGTCGGGGCGGCCAATGGTCCAGGTCGTGCTTCGCCTCCGGCCATATCCCGACGATGCACGTGGCGTTCCGTTTCGCGAAGCTGGTGGCCTCCGGGTCTGCAGCGATCAGCCGCGCAGCGGCCTTCATCAGGTCGGCCCAGGCCGCTTCCCGCTCGGTCATGTCGTTCCACCCTCGCGTCACCTGGATCAGATGGACCGTCCGCCTGCGGCGTGCCTGCCGGTCCGTTCACACCGCGCTCCGCCAGGCTGAACCGAGGCGCTGCGAAAGCCGTGCTTGGCAGGCATGTCCCTGGCATCCGACGCGCGTTCCACCGTGCGGCCTTGCCCCGGCCTCGCATGGGTCGGGGCGTCATCGCCGGGAACCGGATCGGATGACGGATCAGGCATCGAGCATCTCGACCCGGTTCTCGTGGAGAAGATCTACGCGCAAGTCGAGGCTTCGCTGCTGCTCTACCTCCAGGTGATCGGGGATGACCTCGACCCGTGCCTTGTGGGCTCCAAGCAGTATGAGATCTTGATCACCCGGCTCGACGCCAACGGTGAGCCGATCAAGCCGTGACCGTCACGCCCATCCCGATGGATCGTCGCGGCGGCAACGTTCCAGGTCGCCGCCACCGCCCGAACCTCGTCGCTCGGCCGATCCACTCTGCTCATCCGGTTGCCGCCCGGCAGCGGAACGGATCATGACGACCTCAGCCGATGCACACGTCGACCGGTTGCCAGCCCAAGACCCCGACCCGATCAGGGGTGCCGCCGACCTACTAGCCGACTCCTCGCCACGGTCGGCGTTCAGGGCCATGCTTGCTTCTCGATGGTGCGAGCGGGAGGCATGGATGCGCGGCGTGGCAGGACTGCGGGTGCTGGTCACGGGCGCGGCGCAAGGCATAGGCCATGCGACCGCCCGGCGCTTCGCCACCGAGGGCGCCCGCATGGCGCTGAACGACCTCCGGCTCGAACCGGTCGAGGCAGCGGTCGCGGCCTTGCCGGCAGTGGCGGCCGGGCCGCACCTCGCCGTGACGGGCAACGTCGCCGATGAGGCGGAAGCCGAGCGCGTGGTCGCCGACGCGGTGGCGGCATTCGACGGCCTCGACGTGTTGGTGAACAACGCCGGCATCGTGCGCACCGAGCCGTTCGACGAGATGACCATGGCGGCATTCGATGCGGTCATGGCGGTGAACCTGCGCGGTGCCGTGCTCTGCGCCAGCGCCGCGATCCGCCACTTCCTGGCCGCCGGCCGGGGCGGCGTGGTGCTCAACACCTCCTCGGTGCACGAGGTGGTGCCCAAGCCGGGATATCTCGGCTACGCCGCCAGCAAGGGTGCGCTGGGCAACGTGACGCGCACGCTGGCGCTCCAGTACGCCGATCGCGGCATCCGGGTGAACGCGGTGGGGCCTGGTGCCACGATCACGCCGATCAACGCCGCCTGGATCGAGGATCCGGCCCGGCGCGCGGCGGTCGACTCGCATATCCCGATGGGCCGGGCCGCCGAGGCGGACGAGATCGCGGCCGCCTTCGTCTTTCTGGCCTCGAAGGATGCGGCATACATCACGGGGCAGACGCTCTACGTCGATGGCGGCCTGATGCTTTACAATGACTTCCGCACCAACTGGGCCACCTAGGGCGGAGGCGAATCCCGGAGGATCAATCCGGCCCGGGTAGCAGCCGCTCGGTGTGGCCGAGCAGGCGGTAGACCAGCAGGCCGATCCATTCGTGCGCGGCCGTGTCGATCCGGTCGAGGCGCTGCGGCAGGGTCGGCGCCAGCTCCACCATCAGGCTGTGGGCGGTCTTGTAGCCGACCGGATCGGCCAGCACCGGCCAGCCGGCGGCGCGGAAGGCGCCCATCGCCCGCGGCATGTGGTTGGCCGAGGTGACCAGGATCCAAGTCTGGCCGGGCGCCGGATGCAGCAGCGCCGCGAGATCGGTCGCGTTCTCCCAGGTGGTCTGGCTGCGGTTCTCGTAGGTGACGGGGCGTGCGGCCAGGCCGAGCCCGTCGAACAGCTGCCGGGCGACGTCGGCTTCCGACAGCCGGGCGTGGAACAACCGGCCGGAGCCTCCGGAAAAGGCGAGGCGCGCCTCCGGATGCGCCAGCGCCAGCGCCACGAAGGCGGTCATGCGTTCGGCCGCGTCGTTGAGCGACGGCAGACCGCGCGCCTCGGTCAGCTCGGGATCGACCGCGCCGCCCAGGCAGATGATGCCGGTGACGTGCGCCGGCACGACCCGGAGCGGCGGGAACCGGTTCTCCAGGGGGCTGAGCAGCCAGCTGTCCAGCGGCAGCAGGACGAGCAGCAGCTCGAAGGCGATCGGAAACGCGAGCAGCGCGAGGCCGGCCCGCTGCCGCCGGCGGAGCAACAGCAGGAGCCCGGCCGCCGAACACAGCAGCAGCAGCACGCTCGGGCGCGCGACCGCTTCCGCGGCCTTGGCGACAACGAAGAGCATCGGGTGCGCCTATCCGGAGGCCGGATCGCCCGCACGACCTCCTGTCACGGCTGCACCGCGATCTCGTCCACCGGCAACGCGGTCTTCAGCGTGCCCTGCTTCACCATGAAGTCCTGGAACGCGGCGTAGCGGTGCGCGTCCAGCAACGCCGGATCCCTGGCCAAATGCGGCAGGGTGGCGAACCAGGCAGCATGGTTCAGCGGCGTGTCCCCGTCGGGATGGTCCTTCACGAAGGCGCTCCACATCCGGTCGGGATGGTCCAGCAGCGCAGCGGTGCCTTCCCGCAGCGCCTGGAGAAACCGCACGATTCGCGGATCGTGCGCCTCGTCGCGGCGGGCGAGCAGGATCAGCTCGTCATAGGGCGGAACGCCGTGCTCCTCCGGGTTGAAGCCGATCGCCTTGAACCCGCGCTGCCGGAGGTCGATCTGCTCGTAGTTGCGCATGCCGCCGATCACCGCGTCGACGCTGTGCGACATCAGCGCCTGCTCGATCTGGAAGTTCACCTCCGTCAGGGTGACGTCGCTGGTGCTGAGCCCGACCGTGCCGAGCATGGCACGGAGCAGCGCCTCGTCGGTGGCGCCGACCGACGCGCCGACCCGTCGGCCCTTGAGGTCGGCGAGGCTCCTGATCGGGCCGTCGGCGGCCACCAGCAGGGTGGTGAGCGGGGTGTTCTCCAGCGTGCCGACGCGCACGAGGCCGAGCCCCGCCGCGTCCAGCAGGGCGAGCTCCGGCTGATAGCTGACGCAGAGATCGGCCTCGTGCGCCGCGAGCAGGCGCGGCGGCGATCCGGGATCGGCCGGCACGATGAAGCGCACGTCGAGGCCGGCGCGCGCATAGGCGCCGCTGTATTGCGCCGACAGCAGCGCCGCGTGGTTGGCGTTCACGAACCAGTCCAGGATGACCGTGAGCCGGTCGGCGGCGCGGGAGGACGATGCGGACGCGACGGCGAGCAGCGCCGCCAGGATCAGGGCGCGCATCAGAATGCCGAGGCGACGGTGACCAGGGCCGCGAATCCGCCCTGGATATAGTAGGTCGCCGGCGATCCGGGGATCAGCGTGCCGTAGCGGCCGACGGTGTCCTTCGCGTTGGTGGTCGGGCTGGCGATGCCGGACAGGGCGTCGCTGTCGGTCACGTTGAGAAGGTTGAGCCGGAACTCCGGATGCTTCGCAGGCCCCAGGTTCGGCAGCCGCACGCCCAGGGCGATGTCACCTTCCGTGTGATCGGCGATCTTCTCGTCGTCGGTGAAGCTCGCGTATTGCGGCCCGACATACTTGACCGCGACGGTGCCGAACCAGGTGCCGTCGTCGAAGGCCAGGCCCACCGCGCCCTGCCAGGCCGGGCTGCGCACCGCGATGTGGCCCCTGGTGGGCAGCAGGTCGCCGTCCACGGCGAGGTCGTTGTCGATGGTGGCATGGAGGTACTCGCCCGACACGTAGGGGCTCAGGTGGTGCCACGGACGCAGCCCCAGCTCCGCGTCGACGCCGCGGCTGGTCTGGCCGCCGGCGTTGATGGTGGAACCGGTCAGCACGCCGTTCAGGTTTATCACGGTGGCGATCTGCCGGTTGGTGAAGTCGTAGTTGAACGCCGTGACGCTGCCGAGGAGCCAGTCGCCCTCGCGTCGATAGCCGATCTCCTCGGAGATCGAGTACTCGTCGCGAAGGTTGGTGGTCGCCTTGTTCAACAGCGCGCCCGAACCTGGATCGAAGCTGTCGAACAGCACGGTCGCAGACGGGGTGCGGAAGTTGGTCGAGACGCTGGCGAACACCTGGTTCTTCCTGTCCACCTGCCAGCGCAGGCCGACCCGCGGCAACGGCTCGGCGCTGTCGGCGCCGGTGCGGTAGGTGGCACCCGGGATCCCGTTCCAGCCCTGCCGCGCCACCATCACCTCCTTGAAGCCGAGCTCGAGCGTCACGGCGCGATGCAGCAGCGAGATCGTGTCGCCGACGAACAGCGCGTTCACCTGCGTGATGCTGTGCTCGTCCTGCGACAGCAGCGGACGGCCGTTCGCCAGCGTGATCGTGTCGCGCCCGGAATCGACCCAGATGCTGGCCGACGAGCCGTCCGGGCTCAGCGGGCTGAAGGTCCCGGGCTCGCGATCGTCGGCGTAGTCGTACCAGGCGCCGGCGACGAAGCTGTTGTTGCGCCACGTCCAGCTCAGCTTCGGCACCAGGCCGGCGCGGTAGCTCGCCTGTTGGTAGTTGCTCTGCACGGTCGCCTGCCCATTCTGCGCAGGCAGGTTCAGGGTCTGCGCCAACGCCTGCGTGCCCTCGAACAGGCCGCCGGTCGGCAGGGTCGTGCCGCCCGGAGTGTTGCCGTAGCCGTACTGCGCATACGGCGTCACGTCGAACGATACCGACGGCGACAAGCGCAGATGCGTCGGCGCCAGCGCGTAGAACAGCCGGTACGGCTGCTGGTACAGGCGCCAGTAGTTGGTGTCGCCCGGGGTGAAGGTGGCGTCATAGTTGTCCGGGCCGCTGCGGCCGTACTGCTTCCAGTCCGCCTGCGTGACTTCCGGATAGGCGCTGGTGACGGCATCGTTCCAGGTGCCGATCAGCGACACGCGGTCGCCGTTGGCCCAGTCGCGCACGAGCTTGACGTCGACGTGCTGGCGGTTGTCGTGGCCGGAGCCGCGCCAGTTGTCTGCCGTCTCCTGCGAGTACGACACGAAGCCGCGTATCCCGCTCCGCCCCAGCTCGCCGGTGTCGAGCCGGATGAAGTCCTTGTTGGTGTGGTAGGAGCCGTAGGCGACTTCGGTGAACACGCCGTCATGCGCCGCCGGATCGCGCAGCGTGAGCGACAGCAGGCCGCCGGCGGCGTTGATCACCGGCGTGTCGAGGTCGCCGGTGCCTTGGGCCAGGCTGATCCGCTCGATGTTCTCGGTGTCGGCGAACTGGCCGGGATAGCCGGTGTAATAGGCGATGTCGTTCAGCGGCATGCCTTCCAGCACGTAGCCGATCTCGTCCGAGCCGAGACCGCGCAAGGAAAGGTCGCTTTCCGCCGACAGGCCCAACGGGTCGGCCTGCGAAACGTTGGCGCCGGGCAGCAGCGACACCAGCTGGTACGCGTTCTCGGTCGGCGCCGCCCGGCGCAGGAAGTCCGAGCTCACCGTGCTGACCGACTTCGTCGCGGTCTCGTCGCGGATCAGCCCGCCGCCCGGCTGCCCGCCGACCGGACCGTTGGCGGTGTCGACCGCGGCACGGCCGGTGACGACGATGTCCTCCTGCGCCCGGGCCGGCACGGCACCGAGCAGCACCCCCGTCAGCAGGGCGCGCGCGTGGAGTTGGCGCATCGAGCATGCCTCCCTTCGCTGGAATGACCCAGATCAGGTTCGACGGGTTTGATCTCAGCCCGCGCAGGCGGGCACCCCGGTCATGCGGTTGTCAGTCTGCCGTTCGGGCCGCTTCGTCAAGCGTCGGCCGACACGCTCCCGGCCGTCACTTTCCCGGCTGGAACCCCTTCTCGCCGAACTGCCACAGCAGGAACGCGAACTCGTCCGCGGTCTCGTCGTCGCGCTGCTTGCGCGTCGAGCCGATGCCGTGGCCGGCGTCGAACTCGACCCGGAACAGCACCGGGCGGTGGCTCGCGGTGTCGGCCTGCAGGCGGGCCGTCATCTTGGCCGGGATCCAAACCGTCACGCGCGGGTCGTCGGCGCCGCGGGTCAGCAGCACAGCGGGGTAGGCCACGCCCTTGCGGACGTGGTTGTACGCGTCCATCGCCAGCATGGACGGGAACTGCGCCCGGTCCTTGACGGTGCCGAACTCGGGGATGTTGGCGGGTCCTCCCGCGGTGTACTGCTCGCGGATGGTGTTGGTGGCGCCGACCCGGATCAGCGCGGCACGGAACAGGTCCGGGCGCTGCGTGATCGCGCCGCCGATCAGGATCCCGCCGGCGCTGGTTCCCTCCCCGCCCAGATGCGCCTTGTCCGTGTAGCCCTTCGCGATCAGCGCCTCGCCGGCAGCGATGAAGTCGTGGATCGTGTTCTGCTTGGTGGCGATCTTGCCGGCGTCGTGCCAGGCCTGCCCGCCCTCGCCGCCGCCGCGCACGTGCGCCACCGCATACACCCCGCCGCGGTCCAGCCAGGGCAGGTAGCCGGGCGAGAAGGCCGGGTCGTAGGAGATGCCGTAGGCGCCGTAGCCGACCAGGTAGGTCGGGCGGTGGCCGTCGCGCGGCAGGCCCTTGCGGGTCACGATCGACAACGGGATCCGGGTGCCGTCGGCCGCGGTGGCGAAGGTTTCCACCGACTCGTAGCCGGACAGGTCGCGCGGGAAGCCGGGCAAGATGCGGGTGTCGGCCAGGGTGCGGGCCACCGGGTCGTAGCGCAGCCAGACATGCGGCCGGACCCAGGATTCGAGGCCGACCAGCGCGCCCGGACGCACCGGGTCGGTGACCAGGCCGCCGGAGCCGTCCTCGTCCGGGGCGATGGTGCCGGCAAACGGCAGCGAGATCGTTTCCGCCCGCACCGCGCCCTCGCCCAGACGGTGCAGCGAGAACACCGCGCCGTCGCGGGTCGCGTAGTACAGCCCGTCCTTGGCGGCGGAGATCGCGGTCAGCACGCCGGCACCTTCCGGCACCACCACCGCGGCGTGGGCGAGATCGGGCGCGCCCAGGCTCGTCTCGACCGCCTCCAGGCGCGGCGCCGCATGATGCGTCATCAGGTCGATGCGGTCGCCACGAACCGCCATGCCCACCACCCCGTCCGACTGCGCCGCCACCTGCTTCCATTCCGCGTGCCCGGCCAGCACCTCCGACAGATGGGCCGCATACAGCGTCATCTCCGGCGACACCCCGTCGGAGATGGCGGCCAGCGCGTAGTCCGAGCCTTCCGTCACCGCCATCGACGGGAACACCGCGGCCGCCTTGAACGGGAACGGCAGGTGGTCGGAATCCAGCACCGACGCGTCGGCCGCCGGGTCCTGTCCCAGCAGGTGGCGATACACCTGCATGTGCGCGTACTGCTGGTCCGGCGCCGCGGTGGCGGAGGAGGCCGGCAGGCGGGTGAAGAAGAAGCTCCGGCCGTCCGGCGCCCAGGACACGCTGGCGAACTGGGCGCGGTCGATGGTGTCGGGCCGGACCGTGCGGGTCGCGGTCTCGATCACGTGCAGGGTGCTGTTCTCCGAGCCCCCGACCGACACGCCGTAGGCCACCAGGCTGCCGTCCATCGAGGGCGCGAACTGGTCGATCTCGGCATGCTTCGTCGCGGTGCCGAGCGTCGACGGATCCACCAGCACCGTTTCCTGCCCGGCCGCGTCCGCCGTCACCAGCCGGTCGATCTGCGCCCCGGCGTCGCGCTTGAGGTAGAACAAGCGTCCGCCGGCGAGCTGCACCGTGCGCACCCGCGCCGCCAGCCCGCTGACCGCGCCCTCCTCGCGCGCCAGCGCGTCGCGGCCCGGGATGCGCGCCAGCACCGCCCGGGCGTGGTCGTTCTCGGCGTGGAGATAGTCGGGGAACTGCGGCTTCGGCTCGGCTTCCATCCACCGGTACGGGTCGGTGATGCGTGTGCCGAAGTAATCGTCGGTGACCGGCTGCACCGGCGCCACCGGCACCCGGTCCGGCACCACCGCCTGGGCCGGACCGGACGCCGCCAGAGCGAGAAGGACGCACAAGGCGTGGCTGGGGCGCATGAAGCTCCTGGCGCTGGACACGGTTCGAGCGTGATGCGCGCTCCACATGCGGTCAAGCATGGGCAGCGCCGATCCGGCAGCCGCGGCGCAGCCCGGTGTCACAGTATCCGGCACAGTAATGCCGTGCCGTCCGTAATCCTGTCCGGTTCTCCAGGCGGTGCCGGCAGATGCGGTGGCGCATCGGGCGAGACCAGCCGAACAACCGGTGTCCGCGTCGACTGTGAGAATTTGTTCCGTTTCCCTCGGCACGGCTGCAAATTTTCTCGGCGGCTTTCAATTGGCCGGAAAAAACCGCGGGGATGCTTCGATTGGTGGACACTCCGCCGGAATCCGCCCAAGCTGACGCGTCCTGAAAACCATGCGAACGACATGGGACCAGGCAAGGGGAACGACGCCATGCGGATCACACGACACCCGGCCCTGCACGATGCGCCGCGTCCCGATCCGGTTCGACATGACGCGACCGCGACACCCTGCCTGTCGGCGCGGCGGCGGTCGGTCCTGAAGGGTGTCGGGGGCAGCCTCCTCGCGCTCGGCTTCCGCGCGCTCGGTGGCGGCACCCAGCCGGCGGCGGCGGCGGTCCGGCCGACAATCGGCGTCGTGGTGCCGACCCTGTCGGCGCAGTTCTGGAACACCTATGTCGACTTCATCCGCAAGGGTGCAGACCAGCTCGGCGTCAACCTGATCGTGCTCAACGCCGACAACAAGCCGGACCAGATGGTCAAGTCGCTGGAGGACCTGGTGGCGCGGCCGGTCGACGGCATCATCTTCACCCCGTACTGGGCGACCGCGGCGCGCGGCCTGACCCTGGCGCGCGACGCCAACATCCCGGTGGTGCTGACGGACAGCTACCCGCCCTTCCCGCCGCAATCGGCCCGCTTCCCCGACTACAAGGCCTTTGTCGGTCCCAGCGACGAGGATGCGGGGCGGCAGATGGCCGAAGCCCTGTTCGCCGCCATGACGCCGAACGCTGCCGGCAAGAAGGTGATCGGCGTGGTCAACGGTACCGCCGGCACCTCGGTCGCGATCGACCGGCGCAAGGGCCTCGCCGACGCGCTGAAGACCCATCCCGAGGTGCAGATCGCCGGCGAGGTGGACGGCAACTTCGTGCGCGACACCTCGCAGACGGTATTCGAGTCGCTCTACCAGGCGCATCCCGACATCAAGGGTGTCTGGGCCGCGAACGGCGGCACCGCGACCGGCGTGCTGACGGCGCTGAAGAACGCCGGCAAGCAGCCGGGTAAGGACGTGCTGGTGGTTGCGATGGACCTGAACCCGGAGAACGTGGACGCGGTGCAGAAGGGCGACCTGCTGTTCGACATCGGCGGCCACTGGCTGCAGGGCGGCTACGCGCTCGTGATGCTTTACGACCAGATCAAGGGACATCCGATCGCGAAGGACGACGACCTCATCAAGCTCAAGCTGCTTCCGCTGACCAGGGACAAGGTCGCGCAGTTCCGCGCCGACTTCCCCGGCGGCGTGCAGCCGTACGACTTCAAGGCGCATTCCAAGACGTACAACCCGAAGGCACCGCCGCTGGTGGTCGCCGTGCAGTACAGCCACTGACGCAGCAGGCGGCCCTCCGGGCATCCCCTTAGGAAACCCTGCCGTGCAGATGGTGGCGCACAACGTTTCGCGAAGCTTCGGCAGCACGCGTGCGCTGGACGACGTGTCGGTCACGTTCGATCCTGGCTTCGTGCACGCGCTGGTCGGCGAGAACGGGGCGGGCAAGTCCACGCTGCTCAAGATCCTGGCCGGCGCCGAACGCGCCGACGGCGGACACGTGCTGCTCGACGGCCAGCCCTTCGCGCCCCGCTCGCTGCGCGAGGCAACGGAGCGCGGGGTCGGGCTCGTGTTCCAGGAGATCACCATCAACCCGGCGCTGAGCGTCGCCGAGAACGTCTTCCTCGGCCGGTTGCGCCGGTTCCGGCGCGCG
Source organism: uncultured Acetobacteraceae bacterium (assembly GCA_964249735.1). Classification (GTDB taxonomy): domain Bacteria; phylum Pseudomonadota; class Alphaproteobacteria; order Acetobacterales; family Acetobacteraceae; genus Lichenicola. The sequence goes on from CAXUDP010000020.1 coordinate 18,440, forward strand.
GGCCTGCTGTCGAACCGGCGGCTCGAGCGCGCGGCGCAGGAGGTGCTCGACAGCTTCTCCGCCGGAATCTCGGTGTCGCAGCCGCTCGCCAGCCTCGATCTCGGGCAATGGAAGTGCATCGAGATCGCGCGCGCGCTCGCGTCCCGGCCCAAGGTGCTGCTGCTCGACGAATCTACCGCGTTCCTCAACCACCGCGAGGTGGACTCCGTGCTGTCGGCGATGGCCTCGCTCAAGCGGCGGGAGGACATGGTGGTCGCGTTCGTGTCGCATCACCTGGCGGAGGTGGAGCGGGTCGCGGACCGGCTGACCATCCTGAAGGACGGCCGCAAGGTCGGAGACTTCGACGCCGCACACATCAGCCGCGACGAGATACAGGAGCGCATGGTCGGCCGCGGCGTCTCGACGACGGCACCCGCCGCGAGCCCGACCCGGCCGCACGGCGAGCCGGTGTTCTCGGCCAACGCCATCGCCTCGTCGCCGCGGCTGGCGCCGATGTCGCTGTCGCTCCGACGCGGCGAGGTCGTCGGGCTCGCCGGCCTGAAGGGAGCCGGAGGCGAGCGGCTCCTGGAACTGGTCGCCGGCGTCGCCGGACCGGATGGCGGCAGCATGGCGCTGGCCGGCAGGCCGTATCGCGCCCGTCGCCCGGCGGCGGCCTGGCGGCAGGGCGTGGCCTACCTTCCCGGCGACCGCACCGCGGAAGGGCTGATCCTCGATGCCAGCGTGCTGGACAACCTCGTGATGGCCCGGCCACCGCGTCGCGGGCCGTTCTTCGACCGCGGGCGCGCGTCGCGCTCCGCCACCGACCTGATCGCCCGGCTGCGCATCAAGACCAGCTCCAAGGACGCGCGGTCCGGCCTGCTCAGCGGCGGCAACCTGCAGAAGGTGGTGCTGGGCAAGTGCCTCGCCATCCGCCCGAGCCTGCTGCTGCTGCACAACCCGACGCGCGGCGTGGATGTCGGCGCCAGGATGGAGATCTACCGCATCCTGCGCGACGAGGCGGCCGCGGGGCTCGCGATCCTGGTGCTGAGCGAGGATCTGAATGAGCTGACCAGCCTCAGCCACCGCATCCTGGTGATGCGTCGCGGCGAGGTGGCGTTCCAGATCGACGACCCGTCGGCTGCCACCGAGGACGACATCATCCGGCACATGACCTGAGGGGCCGACCATCATGGACCAGTCCGACATGATCGACACCGGCGCGGCCGTTCCCGGCCAGGCCGTTGCCGCACGGATGCCCGACCAGGCTCCGGGGCGCCTCAACCGCGAGGCGGTCAAGCGGCTGTTCCCGGTACTGCTTCTGCTGCTGCTGGTGCTGGCGTTCTCCGCGCTGTCGCCGCGCTTCCTGCGCTTCGGCAACATGATGATCGTGGCGGAACAGGCGGTGGTGCTGCTGGTGGCGGCACTCGGCATGACCTTCGTGATCATCGCCGGCTCGATCGACCTGTCGGTGGGGGCGATCGTCGCCCTGGCGGCGCTCGCCACCGCCTGGACCGCGCCGACGCTGGGGATCGCGGCGGTCGTGCCGGCCTGCCTGGTCGGGCTCGCCTGCGGCCTGGTCAACGGCGTGGTGGTGGCCAAGGGCAAGGTGCCATCCTTCATCGTCACCCTGGGCGCCATGGTGGTGTATCGCGGCATCGTGCTGTTCTTCACCCGGGGCGCGCCGATCTCGATCGACGACGAAACCTTCCTGGACGTGTTCTCCGGCCGGGTGTTCGGCATCCCGACCTCGGCCCTGATCGCCCTGCTGCTGGTGGTCGTGACGATCGTGATCCTGGACCGCACGGTGTTCGGCCGCGAGGTGCGCGCGGTCGGTGGCGGCGAGCGGATCGCCTTCCTGACCGGGATCAACGTCGACCGCACCAAGATCTGGCTGTTCGCCCTGCTCGGCCTGCTGTGCGGCATGGCCGGGCTGCTTCAGGGGGCGCGCGCCATGGCCGCCACCGCGCAGCTGGGCGAAGGGCTGGAACTGGACGTGATCGCCGCCGTGGTGGTGGGCGGCACCCCGCTCACCGGCGGCATCGGCGGTATCGGCGGCACCATCCTGGGCGCGCTGATCATCACCGTGCTGTCCAACGGCATGAACAGCATCGGGCTGGATCCCTATTTCCAGAACATCGTGAAGGGGCTGGTGCTGGTGGGCTCGGTATTCGTGACCATCGACCGCAAGAAGATCGGCATCATCAAGTAGCGTCCCGCCGCGTTGCCGCGCGGCGGGACATGCGCGCCTTGCTCCGCGCCGTCAGCCGCCGGACTTCAGGTGCGGACGGAGCAGCGTCAGGTCCTCCTCGGACAGCCGGTCCGACGCGGTGTTGGACTGGTGCCAGTAGGGGTAGAGCAGCGGCGGCCGGCTGACCTCCTCCAGGGTGGCGATCTCCTGCGGGGTCAGCAGGAGGTCGGTCGACCTGAGGTTGTCGGCCAGCTGCTCGTCGGTGCGGGCGCCGACCACCACCGTGCTCACCGCCGGGCGCGTGAGCAGCCAGGCCAGCGCCACCTGCGCCGCTGACACGCCGTGCGCCTCGGCCACCGCGACCAGGGCCTCGACGATGTCGTACAGCGCGTCGGTGTCGCGCACCGGCGGCTCGGTCCACTGCGCCAGCTGCCGCGTGCCCTCGGGCGTCGCCTGGCCGCGACGGTGCTTGCCGGACAGCAGGCCGCCGGCGAGCGGGCTCCACACCATGATGCCGACGCCCTGGTCGAGCGACGCCGGGACCAGCTCGTATTCCACCTCGCGCGCCTGCAGGGTGTAGTGGATCTGCTGGCTGATCGGCCGTGCCAGGTGGTAGCGCTCGGTGATGCCGATCGCCTTCATCAGGTGCCAGGCGGAGAAGTTCGACACGCCCACGTAGCGCACCTTGCCGGAGCGCACGAGGTGGTCGAGCGCCTCCATGGTCTCCTCCAGCGGGGTGACGCCGTCGCGCTCGTGCAGCTGGTACAGGTCGATGTAGTCGGTGCGCAGCCGCTTCAGGCTGGCCTCGCAGGCGCGGATCAGGTGGTGGCGCGACGAGCCGGCGTCGTTCGGGCCCTTGTTCATCGGGAACCGCGCCTTGGTCGCGACCAGCACGTCGTCGCGCTTGCCCTCGATCGCCTCGCCGACGATCTGCTCCGACAGGCCGGTGGAATAGATGTCGGCGGTGTCGATCAGGTTCACGCCTGCGTCGAGGCACAGGTCGATCTGCCGCCTGGCGCCGGCGAGATCGGTGTTGCCCACCTTGGCGAACGGGCCGGTGCCGCCGAACGTCATGGTGCCCAGGGTGAGCACCGAGACCTTCAGCCCAGACCGTCCCAGCGTGCGATACTGCATGATCTTCTCCTCCATCGATGGTCGGCGGCCATGAGGCGATAACAGGGGGCCGTCTCGACCTGTCCTACAGGATTACGCCTTGCGACCGACAGCGACAACGTGCGGTTCCGGATGAGCGCTGCGTCCACGGCAACCCGGCGGACCGCGTTCCCCGCTTCCCCGTTCCGGCAACCCCCCGGCATAAGGGAGCACACCAAGCCGGGAGCAGCACCGCGATGAAGGCCATCCTCTACGACGCCCCGCGGTCGTTCAGCTATCGCGATGTTGCCGAACCTCCGGTCGCGGAGGACGACGTGCTCATCCGCGTCAAGGCCTGCGGGCTGTGCGGCACCGACCTGCACATCCACGAGGGCGAGTTCGGGCCGCGCTTCCCCCTGATCCCCGGGCACGAGTTCGCCGGCGAGGTCGCAGCCGTCGGCAGCGCGGTGATGGACTGGCGGCCGGGCGACCGCGTGGTCGCGAACTGCAACCGCGCCTGCGGGCACTGCTTCCAGTGCCGACGCGGCCAGTTCCTGCGCTGCGAGAACCTCCAGGCCTACGGCATCCAGATGGACGGGGGCTTCGCCGAGTTCCTGCGCGTCAAGGCGGTGGACGTGTTCGCCTTGTCCGGCCTGCCCTGGCGCGAGGCGGTGATGGTGGAGCCGACCGCCTGCGCGGTGCACGGCATGGACGTGCTGGCGGTGAAGCCCGGCGCCGACGTGCTCATGTTCGGCGCCGGCCCGACCGGACAGGTGCTGGCGCAGCTGCTCAAGCGCAACGGCGCCGCGCGCCTGACCGTGGCCGCACCCGCCGGCCCGAAGCTGGCCCTGGCGGAGCGGCTGTCGGCGGACCGGGTGGTCGCGGTGGACCGCAACGACCCGGACGCGCATCGCCGCGCGCTCCGGGACATCAGCGCCAACGGGTTCGACTACGTCGTGGAAGCCACCGGCGCGCCGGACATGTGCGCCGAAGCCGTGCGGCAGACCCGCCGCGGCGGCGAGGTGCTGATCTACGGCGTTTATCCCGAGGCGGCGACGTTCCCGGTCAACCCGTTCGACGTGTTCCGCAACGAGATCACGATCAAGGGCTCCTTCGCCCAGATCCACGATTTCGGCCGCTCCCTCGCCTATCTCGAGACCGGGCAGGTCAAGGTGGACGAGATCGTCAGCGACGAGTTCGAGCTGGGACACTGGGACCGCGCGCTGGAGAACGCCTGGCAGCGCCGCGGCATCAAGTCCGTGCTGTTCCCGCCCGGGTCCTGAGGACGGCCGCCATGCCGGCTTCCGCATCCCCTCCACAGGCCGCCACCCCGCGGTCCCGACAGCAGCCGGAGCATCCCTCCTCCATGTCCTCGCACACCGCCGCAGCCGGCTCCGTCCCGGTCCCGTCGCAGGCCGTTGCGCACGGCCGGCCGCAGCGCCACCGGCGGCTGCTCCGGCACGTCCTGAACCTCGACGACTTCGAGCGCCTGGTCCGGCGCCGCCTGCCGCGCGCGGTATACGGCTACGTGTCGGGCGGAGCGGAGTCCGGCGCGGCCTATCGCAACAACCGCGACGTGTTCGCGAACTGGCACCTCGTCACCCGCATCCTGCGCGACGTGTCCCGGCGCGACCAGGGGGTGACGCTGTTCGGGCACCGCTACGCCAGTCCGTTCGCGATCGCGCCGATGGGCGCGTCCGCCGTGGTCGGCTACGACGCCGACAACCGCATGGCCCGTGCCGCGCGCGAGGCGAACATCCCGTTCATCCTGAGCGCCAACTCCATCACGCCGATGGAGGAGATCGGCCGCACCAACCCCCAATCCTGGTTCGCCGCCTACCAGCAGCCGGACGCGCGCAACATACGCGAGATGTGCGAGCGGGTGGCGGCGGCGGGCCTGCGCGTGTTCGTGCTCACCGTGGACGTGCCGGTGGGCTCCAACCGCGAGAACAACATACGCAGCGGCTACACCATGCCGCTGCGCCTGACGCCCCGACTCGCGCTGGACGGCGCCCTGCATCCGCGCTGGACCGCCGCCACCGCCGCACGCACGCTGCTCCGTCGCGGCATCCCGTCGATCAGCAACATCGAGCCGCGCGACCACCCCACCATCTTCTCCAGGAAGCTCAGCGCCGTCACCGGGCATGCAGCGTTCTCCTGGCAGCAGGCCGAGCTGATCCGGCGCCACTGGAAGGGGCCGTTCGTGCTCAAGGGCATCCTGTCCAGCGAGGACGCGCGCATCGCCCGGGAGAGCGGCGCGGACGGGATCGTGGTGTCCAACCATGGCGGCCGCCAGCTCGACACGGCGGCATCGCCGATGGAGGTGCTGTCCGGCATCAAGGTGGAAGCCGGGAGCATGACCGTGTTCGCGGATAGCGGGTTCCGGCGCGGCACCGACGTCCTGAAGGGCCTGGCGCTCGGCGCGGACGCGGTGCTGGTCGGCCGCCCCTTCCTGTTCGCCGCCGCCCTGGCCGGCGCCGACGGCGTGGCGCACGCGATTCGTCTGCTGTCCAAGGAGATCGACGTCGACCTGGCCCTGCTCGGGCTGACCGGCCTCGGCGAGGTCTCGCCCGACATCATGATCGCGAGGCAGCCGGGCGCCCTTCCCCCGGACCCGCCGGCCGGTCGCGGCTGAACAGCGTCGCCAGCTCCTCGTTGAGCTGCCGCGTGCTCTGGATCAGCGCCGTCTCGTCGTCGCGGATCTCCATCGTTTCCGCCAGCGCCTGCTCGTCGATCCGGGTGAAGGCGTCCAGGGTGCGCCTGATGCCGGTCTCGTCCTGCCCCAGCTCGCGCAGCGTCATCTCGGTCATGCGCAGCGCGGAGTGGAAGGTTTCCCGCACGATCAGCCCGATGTCGCGCTCCATCAGCAGGTGGGCGTGGCGGCGGTTGCGGGCGCGCGCCAGGATGCGCAGCCCGGGGAAGCTGCGCCGGGCGACGTCGACCACGCGAAGCACGTCCTCCGGGTCGGACAGCGCCACCACCAGCAGCCGGGCGGTGTCCGCGCCCGCCGCACGAAGCAGGTCCGCCCGTCCCGGATCGCCGTAGTACACCTTGGTGCCGAACCGGCGTATCACCTCGACCTGGGTCGGGTCCTGCTCCAGCGCGATGTAGCGGATACCCTGCATGCGCAGCACGCGCCCGACGATCTGCCCCATGCGGCCGAAGCCGCAGATAATCACCGGCGCGTCCTGCGCGGCGACCGCGTCGTACACCGGCGCCGGCACCGGTGCCGCCTGACGGGCCAGCCTCCACTCCGACAGCGCGAACACGATCGGGGTCGCGGCCATCGACAGCGCGATCACCAGCGTGGCCTCGCCGGCCACGCCGACGGACAGGACGCCGGCGGCGGTCGCGGCGGCGAACAACACGAAGCTGAACTCGCTGCCCTGCGGCAGGGCCAGCCCGAAGCGCAGCGCCGCCGCGTGGTCCTGGCCCCGGACCCGTCCCAGCCCGTAGCCGATCGCGCCCTTGACCCCGAGCAGCGCCGCCACCGACACCGCGATCGTGCCGGGATCGGATGCCAGCAGGTCGAGCCGGGCGCCGACGCCGACCGACAAGAAGAAGAACCCCAGCAGCAGCCCCTCGAACGGCTGGATGTCGGCCTGCAGCTCGTGCCGATACTCCGAGTTCGACAGCAGCACCCCGGCCAGGAACGCGCCGAGCGACATCGACAGCCCCACTGCCTGCGCCAGCCAGGCGGTGCCGGCGACGATCAGCAGCGCGGTGGCGGTGAACACCTCCGGCGTGCGCGCGCCGCCGATCAGGCGGAACAGCCGCGGCAGCAGCACTAGGCCGCCGACCAGGATCGCGCCGATCGCCGCGAGCGCCAGGCCGACGCTCCGCCAGGGAAGGTGACCGGGCAGGTGGTGGTGCGCATGCCCCGCCAGCAGCGGCGCCAGCGCCACCAGCGGGATGAAGGACAGGTCCTGGAACAGCAGCACGGCAAAGCCGTCGCGGCCGGCGGCGGTGTCCAACAGCTGCCGCTCCGCCAGCATCGGCAGCACGATCGCGGTGGAGGACAGGCCCAGGCCCAGCCCGAGCGCCGTGCAGGCGTTCCAGCCGAGGCCGGCACCCCAGTGGATCAGCAGCGCCAGCACTGCCGCACTCGCGGCCAGATGCGCCAGCCCGAGCCCGAACACGGCACGGCGCATGGTCCACAGTCGCGCCGGACGCAGCTCGAGCCCGATCAGGAACAGCAGCATCACCACGCCCAGCTCCGACACCGCCTCGACCTGCGCGATGTTCGACACCAGACCCAGCGCCGACGGCCCGATCGCCGCTCCGCCGAGCAGGTAGCCAAGCACGCTGCCGAACCCGGCCCGTCGCGACAGCGGCACCGCCAGCACGCTGGCCAGCAGCAGGGCGACAAGGGTGGTCAGCATCGGGATCGGCCGGTCATGGTGTCGCATCATGCAAGCAGGCGGACCGAGGTGGACAGCGGCAACATCCGTCGCCGCCGACATCCCGTGTCCGACCGGCATGCGGAGAACGCGACCGCTCCGCCCGCCCGTGGCAAAGGCGGTTGCGGGGCAGGACCTGCGTCCGGTGACCGGACGGCAACGATCCGGGCCCTGCAACCCGGTGCCATCCGGCGATCGTTGTCGGCATCGTCGGGCGGAGCCGGCGCTGTCGGTTCCGCTGCCCACTTCCCATCCGGCACCGTCAGCTGCCAGGGTCCTGCGCATGATCCGTTCCGGCCTCCTTGCCCGCCTGCTCCGGTTCCGGCCGTCACCAGACGTGGTTCTGGGCACGCTGCTCTGCCTGGGCGTTTCCTGTCCGGCGCGCCCGGCTCCGCTGCCGGCGGGGCCGTCGAGATCCCCGCCGGCCGACGCGACGACGCTGGTGCGGACGCAGGACGGCACCGTCGCCGGCAGGCTCGTCGCCGACGGCACGGTCAGGGTGTTCCAGGGCGTTCCCTATGCGGCGGCCCCGGTGGGCGCGCTGCGCTGGCGGCCGCCGCAGCCCGTCCCTCCCTGGCCGGGCGTGCGCGACGCGAGCCGTCCGGGTGCGCCCTGCATGCAGCGCGCCATGCCGGTGCCGGGCATCCCGCCGTCGGAGGATTGCCTGTTCCTGAACGTGTGGGCTCCCCGTCCCGACGGGCCAAGCCGGCCGCCGCTCCCGGTGATGGTGTTCATCCATGGCGGCGGCTTCGTGTTCGGCTCCGGCGCCGAGCCCCCCTATGACGGCACCGCGCTGGCCCGGCACAAGGTGGTGCTGGTGACGCTGAACTACCGGCTCGGCGTGTTCGGCTTCCTGGCCCATCCGGCCCTGACACGCGAGGCCGGCACGTCGGGCAACTACGGCCTGCTCGACCAGATGGCGGCGCTGCGCTGGGTGCGGGACAACATACGGGCGTTCGGCGGCGACCCGTCGCGCGTCACCCTGTTCGGCGAGTCGGCCGGCGGCACAGCGGTGGCGATGCTGCTCACCTCGCCTCGTGCCGCCGGCCTGTTCGGGCAGGCGATCCTCGAAAGCCCGGCGATCGGCTGGCAGCTGGCGACGCTGGCCGCCGCCGAGCGCACCGGCCTCGCCGCCGGGGTGGACCTCCCGGCGCTGCGCGCGGCACCCGCTGCCTCCCTGCTGGCCTGGAACACCCGGATCCAGGCGCTGGCGCCGGCGATGGCGCCGGTCGCGCTGCCGTTCCCGATCGTCGACGGCGTGGTGCTGCCGCAACAGCCGGAACAAGCGCTGTCGCAGCACCGGATGTGGTCGATGCGGCTGATCGTCGGCGACAACGCGGACGAGGGTGTGGACTTCGCGCAGGCCTGGACCGCCATCCGCCCGGACCAGTACGACCACACCCTGTCGACGCTGTTCGGAACGCTGGCCCGGAAGGCGCTGACGATCTATCCGCTCCGCCCGGGCGGCTCGGTGCCGCGCGACGGCGCCGACATCATCGGCGACGGCCTGTTCTACGAGGGCGCCCGCACCCTCGCCCGAGCGGCCTCGGCACGCGATCCGCACGTGTTCCGCTACCTGTTCACCGAGCCGGTGCACGGCCATCCGCCGCGCCATGCCGACGAGATCCGCCCGGTGTTTGGCACCATGGGTCCCGATGCGACGCCGCAGCAGCACGCGCTGTCGGAAGCGATGATGACGGCGTGGACCCGGTTCGCCGCGACCGGCGACCCGAACGGCCCCGGCCTGCCGCCCTGGCCGCGAGCGAACGGTCCGGATGATCCCTACCTCGCCTTCGGGCTTGGCATCGTCGCCGCCCACGGCTTCCGCACCGAGGCACTCGACTTCATGCAGCACGCCCGTCCCGGCGGCTGATCCCGGCGCCGGGACCGGCCCGCCCCGGCTCAGGCGGCCTTCACCTCGGCGACGAAGCTGTTCACCTGGCAGGTCAGGCGCTCCGCCTGCCGGGACAGGTGCCCGGCCGCACCCAGCACCTGCTCGGCCGCAGCACCCGTGCCGCTGGCGGCAAGGCTCACGCCTGAAATGTTGGTCGTCACCTCCCGCGTGCTTCCCGCGGTCAGCTGCACGTTGCGTGCGATCTCCGCGGTCGAGGCGCCCTGCTGCTGCACCGAGGCGGCGATCGCGTTGGCGATCACGCTGACCTCGCCGATCGTGGCGGTGATCGACTGGATCGCACCGACCGCTTCCTGCGTGGCGGCCTGGATCTGCGCGATCTGGCTCGACACCTCGTCGGTGGCGCGCGCGGTCTGCTGCGCCAGGCTCTTCACCTCGGACGCCACCACCGCGAAGCCCTTGCCGGCGTCGCCGGCGCGTGCCGCCTCGATGGTGGCGTTCAGCGCCAGCAGGTTGGTCTGCCCGGCGATGCTGGTGATCAGTCCGACCACGTCGCCGATCCGCGCGGCACCCTCGGCCAGGGCATGCACGATGCCGTCGGTGCGGCCGGCATCCAGCACCGCACGCTCCGTCACCTTGGCCGCCTGGCCGACCTGCCGGCCGATCTCGGCGATGGAACAGGCGAGCCTGTCCGCCGCCACCGCCACGGTCTGCACGCCGGAGTTCGCTTCCTCGGCCGCCGCCGCCACCGCTGCCGCACGCGTGTTGGTGTGGCCCGCGGTTTCCTCCATCGAACGGGCGGTCGCTTCCAGCTCGGTCGAGGAGGAGGAAAGCTGGCACACCAGCCCGCCCACCTCAGACTCGAAGTTGCCGACGAAGCCTGCGATCAGAGCGGCACGCCGCTCCCGCGCGGCACGACCCGCTTCCGCTTCGGCCGACAGCTTTTCGGCTGCCAGCGCGTTGCTGCGGAACACTTCCACCGCGCGGGCCATGTCGCCGATCTCGTCACTGTCGAGGCGACCCTGCACCTCGACCGTCTTGTCGCCGGCAGCGAGACGGGTCATCGCCTGCGTCATCGTGGTCAGCGGCCGGACGATGCCGCGACCGATCACCACGGCCAGCAGGATGCCCAGCAGCAGCGAGATCCCGGCGATCAGCTCGCCCAGACGGGACGCATGGCGGACGATGACGCCGCTCCTGTGGCTCGCGGTGTCGAAACGACCGGTCAGCGCCGCTTCCGCCCGTTCGAGCTGCCGCTGGATGGTCGCGATCTGCGGCAGCAGCTCGCCGGCATAGATCGCATCGCTCGAGGTGCGGGCGTCGGAGAAGTCCGAGAACGCCTGGCTGTAGGTGGACAGGTCGCCGTCGAGCTGGCCCACCAGCGCCTTGATGCTCGGCGGCGCCAGGTGGTTCTGGCGCAGGAGGGACGCTTCCGCCGCCTTCACGCTGGCAGCGAAGGCGGCAGGACCCTGCGGATCGAAGGTCGCGAGATAGCGCCAGCTGGCGACCCGGACCAGGAGCATGTTGCGCTCCAGCCCGGCGGCGGCGTCTATCACCGGCTGCGGCAGGCTGGCCTGGCCGGTCGCGGTGAACAGCTGCTCGGTGTCCGTGGTCAGCTGGTCGCCGCCGCTGAGCAGCGCCGCGCGGTTGTCTGCGGCGGTGGAGGCGGACTGGCGGTAGCGGGCGAAGATGTCGTCATGGCTCTTCAACAGCGTCAGGATTGCCCCGTAGCTGCCGCGTTCCGCAGGCGACGCCGTGGCGGCCATGGACTGCTTCAGCAGGGTCTCGGCCTGCGCCCTGCTGGACTGCTGCAGGCCCAGAACGGCCGCGTCGGGCTCGGCCCGGTAGCGCGTTTCCGCGCCGCTGAGCGCCTCGACCAGGCGGGAGATGGTCAGCACGCGACGCGTGTTCACCGACATGTCGGTCATCAGCCGCGCCTGGTTGCCGACGCCGGATACCTGGTAGATGCCGAAGCCGGCCACCCCGAGCGTCAGCGCGACCAGCAGTCCGAAGCCCAGGGTGATGCGCGTGCGCACCCGCAAACGGTTCCGTGTCATGGGCCTGTCCCTAGCTACCAGCGAAGGGCATCATCCGGTCGGTTGGTTAACTGCTCGTTACGTGACGCAGCCCTGCCCGAAACTTCTCCCGCGTCGGCGACTTCCTGTTCGGCTGCACGGGGAGCGCACGTGGAACTGCGGTATGCCTACAACACCAACGGAACGGTCCATCACCGGATGGTGGACGCCGTCGCCCTGGTCGCCGACAGCGGCTATGACGGCATCGCCCTGACGCTGGACCACGTTTATCTCGACCCAATGGCGGATGGCTGGGAGCGGCGAACCGAGACCCTCGCCAGCCAGCTGCAGCGCCTCGGCCTCGGCTGCGTGATCGAGTCCGGCGCCCGGTTCCTGCTCGACCCGCGTGACAAGCACCAGCCCACCCTGGTCAGCGCCACCGGCGAGGCCCGGGATCATCGCCTCGCCTTCCTGCGCCGCTCGCTCGACATCGGCGCGATGCTGGATGCCGAGGCGATGTCGTTCTGGGCCGGGTCGCCCAAACCGGAAGTCGGGCCGGAGGATGCCTGGGACTGGCTGCGCGCCGGGGTGGAGCAGGTGCTGACCCATGCCGACCGCGTGGGCGTGACGGCGGCGATGGAGCCGGAACCGGAGATGATGATCGCCACGGTGGACCATTTCCGCCAGCTGCACGACCTGTTCCCGTCGCTCCGCCTGGCCCTCGACCTCGGCCACGTCATGGTGACGCAGGAACGCGTGCCGCAGGACGCGGTGCACGAGTTCGCCGCCGAACTCGGCAGCGTGTCGATCGAGGACATGAAGCGCGGCGACCACGTCCATCTCGCGTTTGGCGACGGCGACATGGACATTCCCGCCTGCCTCGACGCGCTGGAGGCGATCGGCTTCTCCCGGCTGGTCTGCGTCGAGCTGTCCTCCGACAGCGGGCGTGCTGACCGCATGGTGCCGGACGCCCGGCGCTGGCTTGCCGCCTGCCGCGGCTGAGCGTCCTGTTCAGCCTGCAGGCAGGCTACGGGGTCAGCCCAGCGTCGGCATCACGAACTCGGCGCCGGCGCGTATGCCGGCGGGCCAGCGCGACGTCACCGTCTTCAGCTTGGTGAAGAACCGGATTCCCTCGGGACCATGCATGTGGTGGTCGCCGAACAGCGACGCCTTCCAGCCGCCGAAGGAATGGAACGCCATCGGCACAGGGATCGGTACGTTCACCCCCACCATGCCGGCCTGCACCCCGTGCACGAAGGCACGTGCGCTGTCGCCGTCGCGGGTGAAGATGGCGGTGCCGTTGCCGAACTCGTTCTCGTTGACCACCCGGAGCGCCGCGTCGAAGTCCGGCACCCGCACCACGCCGAGCACCGGGCCGAAGATCTCCTCCTTGTAGATGCGCATCCCGGTGGTCACGTGGTCGAACAGCGTGCCGCCGATGAAGTACCCGTTCTCGTACCCCTGCAGCTTCAGCCCGCGCCCGTCCACCACCAGGCTGGCTCCCTCCTCGACGCCCAGGTCGACATAGCCAGATACCCGGTCGAGATGCGCGCGCGTGACCAGCGGCCCCATCTCGACCCCCGGCTCGGTGCCGGAGCCGATGCGCAAGGCGCGCACCCGCGGCGCCAGGGTCTCGACCAGCCGGTCCGCCACCGGCCCCACCGCCACCGCCACCGAGATCGCCATGCAGCGCTCCCCGGCAGAACCGTAGGCCGCCCCCATCAGCGCGTCGGCGGTCCGGTCCAGGTCGCAGTCGGGCATGACCACGGCGTGGTTCTTCGCGCCGCCCAGCGCCTGCACCCGCTTGCCCGCGGCGATGCCGGTCTGCTGGATGTAACGGGCGACCGGGGTCGAGCCGACGAAGCTCACCGCCTGGATGTCCGGATGCTGCAGGATCGCGTCCACCACCTCCTTGTCGCCGTGCACCACCTGCAGCACCCCCGCCGGCAACCCGGCCTGGGCGAGCAGCTCGGCCAGCAGGAGGGAGGCGGACGGGTCGCGCTCGGACGGCTTCAGGATGAAGCAGTTCCCGGCGACGATCGCCATCGGCATCATCCACAGCGGCACCATCACGGGGAAATTGAACGGCGTAATTCCGGCCACCACGCCCAGCGGCTGTCGCATCGACCAGGCGTCGATGTCGCGTCCGGCCTGCTCGGTGTAGTCGCCCTTCAGCAGCTCCGGCGCCCCGGTGGCATACTCGACCACCTCCATGCCGCGCGTGACCTCGCCCAGCGCGTCGGACAGCACCTTGCCATGCTCGGCGGTGACGATCGCCGCGAGCGCCTCGGCGTTCCGCTCGAGGAGGTCGCGGAAGCGGAACATCACCCGCGCGCGGACCAGCGGCGGGGTGGACGCCCAGCCGGGGAAAGCCGCCCGCGCCGCCAGCACCGCGTCGTCCACGTCGGCAGCACTGCCCTGCACCACCTGCCGCGCCACGGCGCCGGTCGCCGGATCGAACACGTCGGACCGCCTTCCGCCGCGTCCTTCGGTCCGGCTGCCGCCGATATGGTGCTGGACGAGGCTCATGGAACGCTCCTGTCAGTACGGAAGATGGGCGTGGTCCGGATCCATGGTGAACGCCCAGCGTCGCACCGGCCCTGCCATCACGTTGAGGTAGTAAAGGTCGAACCCGTGCGGCGCTCCGACCGGATGATAGCCGCGCGGCACCAGCACCACGTCGCGGTCGCCCACCGCCATCGTCTCGTCCAGCGACCGGTCGGGGGTGTAGACGCGCTGCACGGCGAAGCCGGCGCCGCGACGCAGGCGGTGGTAGTACGTTTCCTCCAGGCAGGTCTCGTCCGGGCCCTCCGTGTCGTGCTTGTGCGGCGGGTAGCTCGACCAGTGCCCGCCCGGGGTGACCACCTCCACCACCAGCAGCGCCTCCGCCTCGGCAGTGTCGGGCAGGATGTTGCGCACGAACCGGGTGTTGGTGCCGGTGCCGCGGGTCAGCGTGCCGACCGCGTCCGGCGGGATCACCCGCGGCGGCAGCCTGCCCGTCGCCGGGGCGGCGCAGATCGCTAATTCGACCGCCCCTTCGGCCTCGACCTGCCAGTCGAGCAGCGGCGGCAGGTAGGCCGACCACGGGCTGCCCTCGAACGGGCTGGAGCGTTCGCCGAGCAGCCCGAGATCCTGTCCGCCCGCCCGCACCCGCGCCCGTCCGGCCAGCAGCACCAGGCACAGCTCGTTGCCGGTGCCGGCCCGCGTCAGCACCTGCCCGGGCCGGAGGTCCACCGCCTCGAAGCCGACATGGCGCCAGCCGGCGCTCTCCGGCGTGATTCGCTGCACCACGCCGTGCGGGTCATCCAGGGTCGGGTGGACCAGGAGCGGCGAGGCCATCAGCGCAGCCCCGCCTCGGCCAGGAAGCCGCAAAGGTTGCGGTAGCCGAGCCTGGCATAGGTCAGCGGATGCGCCCTTTCCGGATCCTGCTCCGCCTCGACCACGACCCAGCCGGAATACCCGGGCAAGGCGCGGAACACGCCGACGAAGTCGATGCAGCCGTCGCCCGGCACCGTGTACACCCCGGCCAGCACGCTCCGGAGGAAGCTCCAGTCTCCCCCATCGGCCTGCCGGCGCACGTCGGGACGGATGTCCTTGACGTGCACGTGGCTGATCCGATCGCGGTAGCGCTGCGCCAGCACCGCCGGATCGGCGCCGCCCCAGGTCGCGTGCCCGGTATCGAGCAGCAGGTGCACCGACGGGCCGGTCCGGGCCATCAGCGCGTCGATGTCCGCCTCGGACTGCACGACCGTGCCCATGTGGTGGTGGTAGACCAGGCGCATGCCTTCCCGAAGCAACAGGTCGGCAAACGCGGTCAGCCGGGCGCCGAACCGCGTCCATCCGTCCGCATCCAGCAGCGGGCGCCGCGACAGCTTCGTGTCCGGCTCGCCGTGAACGGCGTTCACGGTTTCGGCGACGATCATCACCGGTGCGCCCATCGCCTTGAGCAGGTCGAGATGCGGCCGCGCCGCCTGCAGCTCCGCCTCCGCGTCGCGCTCCAGCAGGGCGGTGGAGTACCAGCCGGACACGCAGGCGAGACCGTGGGGCGCCAGCGCCGCACGCAGCGCGTCCGGGGTGCGCGGGAACTTGTGGCCGAGCTCGATTCCCTCGTATCCCGCCTGCCTCGCCTCGGCGAGGCAGGTGTCCAGCGGTGTGTCGCCGCCCAGCTCCCGCATGTCGTCGTTGGACCAGGCGATCGGGTTGGTGCCGATGCGGATCGTCATGGTTCGCCCCTCGTCCGCATTGTTGCCGTCAGCACCTGATCCGCTGCATCGCCTGGTACTCCGCATACTCCGCCTGCGCCTCGCTCACCTCCGCCCGGTCCGAGACTTCCGGCACCGGCACGTCCCACCAGGCACCGCCCGCCTCGGTCACCGTCGCGGGATCGGTGTCGATCACGATCACGCTGGTGCGGTCGGCCTCGCGGGCACGCCGCATGGCTGCGGGGAAGTCGGCGAGGCTGGCCAGGTGCTCGGCCTGCGCGCCGAGGCTGCGCGCATGGGCGGCGAAGTCGATCGACGGCATACGCACTATCCCTTGGCTGTCCTGCCAAAGGTTGTTGAACGCCACGCCGCCGGTGCTCCGCTGCAGCCGGTTGATGCAGCCGAAGCCGTGGTTGTCGAGCAGCACGATCACCAGCTTCAGCCCCAGCATCACCGTTGTCGCGATCTCGGAGTTCAGCATCAGGTAGGAGCCGTCGCCGACCATCACGATCACCTCCCGGTCGGGCGCCGCGAGCTTGACGCCGAGGCCACCGGCGATCTCGTAGCCCATGCAGGAGAATCCGTACTCCATGTGATAGCCGCCCGGCCGCTCCGCCTGCCAGTGCTTCTGCAGCTCGCCCGGCAGGCCGCCTGCGGCGCACACCACCACACTGTCCGGCCCCGCCTCGCGCCCCACCGCGCCGATCACCTGTGCGTCGGACGGCGGCAGGGCCTGCTCCGACGCCGGCAGGGCGGCATAGGGTGCCGCCTCCTGCAGCCATCCGGCGCGCGCGGCCTCGGCGCGTCCGGTCCAGCCCGGGTCGGCGCGCCAGTCGCCGAGCCCGGCCTCCAGCGCGGCCAGTCCGGCGGCGGCATCGGCCACCAGCGGCAGCGAGCCGTGCTTGACGGCGTCGGACGCCTGCGTGTTCAGGCCGATGATCCGCAACCCGGGATCGTTGAACACCGACCACGACCCGGTGGTGAAGTCCTGCAGCCGGGTGCCGATCGCCAGCACTAGGTCCGCCTCGGCGGCGAGCCGGTTGGCGGCGCTGCTGCCGCACACGCCGATGCCGCCCATGTTCATCGGGTGCGAGGCGGCAAGGCTGGACTTGCCGGCCTGGGTCTCGCCGGACGGGATGCCGCGCCCGGCGCAGAAGCGCGCCAGCGCGCCCTCGGCGCCCGAGTGCAGCACGCCGCCGCCGGTCACCACCAGCGGACGCTTCGCCGCGCGAAGCAGCGCCACCGCGTCCTCGAGCTCGCGCGGGTCGGGCGGCATGCGGCGCTGCCGGTGGATCCGCTCGGCGAAGAAGGTCTCAGGGTAGTCGTAGGCCTGCGCCTGCACGTCCTGGCACAGGGCCAGCGTCACCGGCCCGCATTCCGCCGGGTCGGTCAGCACCGACAGGGCACGCCGGAACGCCGGCACGAGCTGCTCCGGGCGGGTCAGGCGGTCGAAATAGCGCGAGAACGGCCGGAACGCGTCGTTGGCGGTCACGGTGCCGTCGCCCCAGTCCTCGATCTGCTGCAGCACCGGGTCGGGCAGCCGGCTGGCGAACACGTCGCCCGGCAGCAGCAGCACCGGCAGCCGGTTGACGTGCGCCACCGCGGCCGCGGTCACCATGTTGAGCGCGCCGGGACCGATGGAGGTGGTGCAGGCCATCATGCGCCGGCGACGGGCGGTCTTGGCGTAGGCGGTCGCGGCGTGGACCATCGCCTGCTCGTTGTGTGCGCGCAGCGTCGGCAGACGGTCGCGCTGCTCGTGCAGCGCCTGGCCCATGCCGGCCACGTTGCCATGACCGAAGATCGCCCACACGCCGGCGAACAGCGGCAGGACGCCGTCCGGCGTGTCCACCTTCTGCGCCGCCATCGCCCGCACCAGCGCCTGTGCCGCGGTCAGTCTCACGGTGTTCATCGCTTGTGACTCTCCCGGCCGATGCGGTCAGGCCGCCTGCTCGTGGGTGCGGGCGTGCCAGGCCTGCACCAGCGCCTCGAAGCCCTGCGCCATCACCGCCACCGCTTGCGCATCGTCGATCCGGCCCGCGAGCCAGTCGCGCGCCGGGCCGGTGAAGATGGTGCGGCCGACGGCGAAGCCCTTCACCCAGGGGGTCGAGGCGGCCGCGGCGAAGGCCAGGGCCAGATCGGCGGCCGGCGCGTCCAGCCCCAGCATCACCACGCCGCGGCAGAGCGGGTCGTGCGTCTCGATGACGGTCCCGATCGCGGCCCAGGCGGCAGCGCTGCGCTGCGGTTCCAGCTTCCACCAGTCCGGCTTCAGGCCGACCGCGTAGAGCCGGGTCAGCACGCGGGCGACCGTGTCGTCGGCGAGCACGCCGTGCCTGCCGGCGATGATCTCGACCAGCAGGTCGCGGTTCTGCCGGCGGCAGGCGTCCTGGGCGCGCAGCAGCTCGCGCTCCTGGCGCAGGCGCAGCGCCTCGTCGTCGTCGGGATGATAGAAGCACAGGCACTTCACCACCTGGTCGAGCGGCCATTCCACCAGCTGCGCGCCGAGGCTGCCGTCCTCGCCCGGCGTGCTGCCCTCGAACTCCAGCGGCCGCGAGCCGGTGCGCTCGATTGGCCGCGCCACCCAGAGCCCGGCATGCGACGCCGCGAACAGGGCCTCGCGGCCGTAGCGCCCGTCCAGGAACATGCCGTAGCCGGGGCGTCCGGCGGCGACACGGGCCGCCGCCTGCACCGCCAGCACCTTGAACGCCGCGATCCGCGCGCGCGGCGCGCCCACGGAGTCGGCCACCTGCTCCAGCTGCATCCGGTGGTCGCAGGCCAGAGCCAGGATCGGCGTCGGCTGCGCGCGGCGCGTGGTTGCCCAATGGAGGTGGTTGAGGGTGCCGTCGTGGCGCAGGCCATGGTGCGGGCTGCCCTGCCGGAGGAAGTGCTGCAGCTCGGGAAAGGTCGGGCTTTCCGGCGAGCACAGCAGGCGCGACACCGCGAAGGCGCCGCAGGCGTTGGCGTAGGCGCAGCAGGTCGGCAGCGGCTCGCCACGCAGCCAGCCGCGCAGGAAGCCGGACATGAAGGCGTCGCCGGCGCCCAGCGTGTTGTACACCTCCACCGGGAAGCCGGGCCCGGCGACGCCGTCGTCGAGCCGATCCGGGATGGGGCCGTCGAACACCACACAGCCCATCGGCCCGCGCTTGCACACGATCGTGGCCGCCGTCAGCGCGCGTATGGCGCGAATCGCGAGCAGCGTGTCCTCGGATCCGCCGGCGATGTGCAGCTCCTCCTCGGTGCCGACCACCAGGTCGCACTCGGGCAGGATCTCCCCCAGCCGGGCGGTCACGGCGTCGGAGCGGACGTAGCGCTGCTCGCCAGCGCCGTGACCGGCCAGTCCCCACAGGTTGGGCCGGTAGTCGATGTCGAACACCACGCGGCCACCCCTGGCCCGCACGATACGCATCGCCAGGCGCTGCGCTGCGGCGCTGCGCGGGCGGGAGAAGTGGGTGCCGGTAACCACCACCGCGCCGGTCCGGGCCAGCAGCGCCTCGTCGATATCGCTCTCGTCGAGGGCGGCATCGGCGCAGTCGGTGCGGTAGAAAATCAGCGGAAAGCTCGTGCTGTCGCGCACGCCCAGGATCGCCAGCGCGGTCAGCCGTTCTGGGTCGACATGGATGCCGTCGACGGCGACCCCTTCGCGTGCCATCTGTTCGCGGATGAACCGGCCGAAATGCTCGTCGCCGACCCGGGTGATGATGGCGGAACGCAGGCCGAGCCGCGCCGTGCCGATGGCGATGTTGGCAGGGCAGCCGCCGACCGCCTTGCTGAAGCTGCCCATGTCCTCGAGCCGGCACCCGACCTGCTGGCCGTACAGGTCGACCGAGGAGCGGCCGATCGTCACGACATCAAGCGTCATCGGGTTCATGGACACCGCCTTCCTGTTCGATAAATCCATGATCTTGTTCCATGGATCGGTCAAGTTGGAAGGAAGTTTCCAGACTGGTTTTCCATGTTCGGCGCAGGAGTGGGAGCCGGCGCTATTTGCGGCACGCGCTCGACAATAATTGACAAAAATAGCCAGATACGGAAATTTCATTCCAAAACGAGGCGACGCCGCACGGCGCGCCCGGCAGGAGGAACCGATGTCCGCCCTAGGATCGTGCCGCCGCAGCGCGCGAACGTCCCGGCTGTGCCGGGGGCGGGGATGAGCACGGCACAAACCGATCCCGAGCCGCCTCCGGCCTTTGCCACGGAGGCGAAGGACGAGCGGCTGCGGCAGAGCTCGCTGGCGGTGAAGCTGCTGCGACGGCCGGAGCTCGGGGCCATCGGCGGGCTGGTGCTGGTGGTCGCCTTCTTCGCGGCGACCGCCAGCGGGACCATGTTCACGCTGAACGGCCTGATGACGGTGCTGAACCCGTCCGCCCAGCTCGGCATCATGGCGATCGCCGCCGCCCTGCTGATGATCGGCGGCGAGTTCGACCTGTCGATCGGCTCCATGGTCGCGTTCGCCGGCCTCCTGTTCGGCGTGGCACTGCTGCTCCTGCACCTGCCGCTCGGGCTCGCCATCCTGCTGACGCTGCTGGTGGCCGGGCTGTTCGGGGCGCTGAACGGGCAGCTGGTGATACGCACCCGGCTGCCCTCCTTCATCGTCACCCTGGCGTTCCTGTTCATCCTGCGGGGGCTGTCGCTGGTCGGGCTGAAGCTCGCCACCGGCGGCAGCACGCAGATGCGGGGCTTCCGCGAGGCGGCCGACGGCAGCCTGCTGACGCCGCTGTTCTCCGGCAACGCGTTCGGCAGCGCGTTCCGTTGGGCAGCCGCGCACCGCCTGATCGAGCGGCTGCCCGACGGCTCGCCGGCCGCACCGGGCGTGCCGATCGCGGTGGTGTGGTTCGTGGCGATCACGGTGCTGGCCACCTGGTGCCTGCTGCGCACCCGGTTCGGCAACTGGATCTTCGCCAGCGGCGGCGACAGCAACGCCGCGCGCAACTCCGGCGTGCCGGTGGACCGGGTGAAGACGGTCCTGTTCGTGCTGACCGCCTGCTCGGCCGCCCTGGTCGCGGTGCTGACGGTGATGGATGCCGGCTCCACCGACGCCACCCGCGGCACGCAGAAGGAGTTCCAGGCGGTGATCGCCGCCGTGATCGGCGGCTGCCTGCTCAACGGCGGCTACGGCTCGGCGATCGGCGCCTTCTTCGGCGCCGTCATCTTCGGCGTCGTGTCGATCGGGCTCACCTACACCGACTTCGACAGCGACTGGTTCCAGGTGTTCCTGGGCGTGATGCTGCTGATCGCGGTGATCTTCAACAACGGGCTGCGCCGACGCATGACGGGGGAGCGCTGAACCATGGACCAGCCCGTCCACCCGGTCGCCCCGGCTGGCACCCCGTTGATCGAGATCCTGGACGTGCGCAAGGAGTTCGGCCACGTGATCGCGCTGGCCGGCGTGTCGCTCACCGTGCGCGCCGGCGAGGTGCTGTGCCTGCTGGGCGACAACGGCGCCGGCAAGTCCACCCTGATCAAGACCCTGTCCGGGGTGCACCAGCCGTCCGGCGGCCGGTTCCTGGTGAACGGGGAGCCGGCGCGCTTTTCCGGTCCGCGCGACGCGCTGAATGCCGGCATCGCCACCGTGTTTCAGGACCTGGCGATGATCCCGCTGATGTCGGTGACGCGGAACTTCTTCATGGGCCGGGAGCCCACACGCGGGGTGTTCCCGTTCCGGCGCGTCGACTTCGCGCAGTGCCGGGACGTCACCCACGCCGAGATGCGACGCATCGGCATCGACGTGCGCGACCCGGACCAGGCGGTCGGCACCCTGTCCGGCGGCGAGCGGCAATGCGTGGCGATCGCGCGCGCGGTGTATTTCGGCGCCCGGGTGCTGATCCTGGACGAGCCCACCTCGGCGCTGGGCGTGGCGCAGACCTCCATGGTGCTGCGCTACGTCGCCCAGGTGAAGGCGCGCGGGCTCGGCGTGATCTTCATCACCCACAACGTGCGCCACGCCTATGCGGTGGGCGACAGCTTCACCGTGCTGAACCGCGGCCGCACGCTGGGCGTGTGGCGCAAGGACGAGATCGGGATGGACGCCCTGCAGACCCTGATGGCCGGCGGCAAGGAGCTGCAGGAACTGTCCGCCGACCTGGGCGGCACCGTCTAGGTGCGGCAACGCCCATCGCGATACATCTCAACAAGCAACAAGGATCACGGGAAATGAAGCGTTCCAAGACGGTCGCGCTGGCCGCACCGGCACTCGCCCTGGCGATGGCGGCGACGGCGCCCGCCCCTGCGGCCCGGGCGGCCGACAAGGAGGTCACCATCATCCTGATCGACCATGGCCAGGCGGCGGATCCGTTCCACAACGTGATCAAGCGCGGCGCGCAGGACGCGGCGAAGCAGATGGGCATCCACCTCGAGGTCCGGCAGCCGCAGAACTTCGACATGACGCAGATGGCGAACCTCATCACCGCCGCAGCCAACCAACGCCCGGACGGCATCGTCACCACCGTGCCGGACGCCGACGCGCTGTCCGGCCCGATCCACGCAGCCCTGGCGCAGGGCATCCCGATGATCGCCACCAACGGCGCGCCCGCCACCGCGCACAAGGTCGGCATCGCGATCAATGTCGGCCAGGACGAGGAAAGCGCCGGCGAGACCGCGGGGCGGGCAATGGCCGCGGCCGGCGGCAGGAAGGCGATCTGCGTCAACCACGAGGTCGGCAACCTGGCACTCGACCAGCGCTGCGCCGGCTTCGCCAAGGGCTTCGCCATGGGTTCTGGGGGCTCGTCCAAGGTGCTGCCGACCGAGCTCGATCCCGGCACCGCGAAGTCCAAGATCGAGGCGACGCTGCGCTCGGATCCGAGCATCGACACCGTGATCGGCCTGAACGCGACCGTGGTGGGCGAGACGGCGGTGGACGCGGTGCGCGAGCTCGGTCGCACCGGCAAGGTCCGGATCGCCTCGTTCGACCTGTCGCCCGGCATGCTCAAGGACGTGCAGGACGGCACCGCCCTGTTCGTGGTCGACCAGCAGCCCTACCTGCAGGGCTACCTGCCGGTGGTGGCCCTGGCGCAGAAGGCGCAGTACGGCCTGATGCCAGCCGGCGACATCGCGACCGGGCCCAGCCTGATCCGCAAGGACCAGGCCGGCCAGGTGATCGCCCTGTCGAGCCAGTCGATCCGCTAGCGTTCGCGGCGAGCGGAGCAGGCCTTCGCGCCGGCTCCGCTCGCCCTGCGTCACGCGTCGTCGATCTCGTCCAGCGCGACCCAGCACCCCTGCGCCGAGGACAGGCGGATCGCCTCGATCGCACGCGTGATCGCCAGGGCGTCGCGGAAGTCCATGTCGCTCGGCACCCTGCCCGCCACCGCGTCGAGCAGGCGCTTCACCTCGATCGTCTTGAGGTCGTTGAAGCCGAGCTGGTGCCCGGGTGCCGGGCAGAACGCCGCATAGTCCCGGTGCGCGGGGCCGGCGTTGATCGTCGTGAACCCGCCTCGCCCGGCCTCCTGACCCGCCCGATACAAACGCAGCTCGTTGAAGCGCTCCTGGGTGAAGCAGAGAGCGCCGCGCGTGCCGGTCAGCTCGAAGGCGAGCTGCATGTCGCGGCCGCGGCTCAGCCAGCCAGCACTCAGGCTGGCGGTGAAAGGGTGGCCGGCGAAGCGCACCAGCATGCTGGCCTGGTCGTCGACCGATACCGCCCGCGTGCCGCCGCCCGCCACCGGACGCTCGGCATGGATCGTGTCCAGCCGGCCGCACACGCTGTCCACCTCGCCCAGCAGGAAGCGCGCCATAGACAAGATATGGCTGCCGATGTCGGCCAGCGCGCCGCCCGCTTCTTCCGGCTCGCAGCGCCACGAGAACGGCGCCTCCGGATCGGCCATGAAGTCCTCGGCATGTATGCCGCGGAACCCGGTGATCCCGCCGATCTCGCCGCTCTGCACGATCTCGCGTGCGGTCGCGATCATCGGGTTCTTCAGGTAGTTGAAGCCGACGGTCGTGACGATGCCGGCAGCGGTGGCGGCGCGGGTCATGGCGATGGCGTCGTGCAGCGTGGTCGCCAGCGGCTTCTCGCAGTACACGTGCTTGCCCGCTTCGATCGCCGCCAGCGCGATCGGTGCGTGCAGGCGGTTGGGGGTGGCGATCGCCACGACGTCCACCGCGGGGTCGCGCACCAGTGCTGCCCAGTCGCCGGTCGCGCGGCGGAAGCCGAGCGACGCGGCGGCAGCCACCGCGCGTTCCTCCGGATGATCCGCCAGCAGCTCCAGGCGCGGCTGCCGCGCGAGCGGGAACACGCCCCCCACGTTGCGGAAGGCGAGCGCGTGCGCGCGGCCCATGAAGCCGCTGCCGACCAGCCCGATCCCGACCTGTGGCGCCTGTTCGAGCTCGCGCATGATGGTCCTTTTTCCCCGGATGATCCGATCAGGAGGCGTAGGCCATTCCATCAGCGGGTTGAAGTGGAACCTGCGTTCTCGTTCTGGCACGCGGCGGCGTCCCTTGAGGACCGCGCCTGCCGTTCCGCCAGCGCCACCGACAGCGTGGTCGCGAGCGCAAAGGTGGCCGACAGCGAGCGGAAGCCGGCATGGTCGGTTTCGGCCACCTCCAGCCAGGTCCCGGCGACCTCGGTCAGCGGCGAGAACGGGCTGTCGGTGATGGCGATCACGCCAGCGCCGGCACGGGACGCGGTCGCGCACAGCGCCAGGGTTTCCGCGGCATAGGGGGTGAAGCTGACCGCCAGCACCACGTCCTCGGGCCCCAGCAGCTCGACCTGGCGGTGGCCGAGGCCGCCGGCGTTGTCGACCAGCTCGCAGCGCGCACCCAGCTTGCGCAGCGCGTAGCTCAGGTAGAGCGCCACCGGATAAACCCGCCTGGTGCCGACCAGGCTGATCGAGCGCGCTGCCGACAACCGTCGCACCGCCTCGTCGAGCGCGTCGGGATCCACCGTCTGTTCCAGGTGGTCGAGCGACACCCGTGCGGCATGCACGAAGCCGTGCAGCAGCGAGACCGGGTCGGCGGCTTCCGCCGGCGCGTCGGCCGCCAGCGTCTGCAGCCGCTCGCGGTAGTCCGGCCAGCGCTGCCGCGCATGGGCGCGGAACACCGCCTGCAGGTCGGAGAAGCCGGAATAGCCCAGCGTCTGGGCGAACCGCACCAGCGTCGAGGGCTGCACCCCGGCCTGCGCGGCGAGATCCGCCACACGGCCGAAGGCGATCTCCTGCGGATGGTCGACCGCGAAGTCGCCGGCCTGCACCAGCCGTTTCGGCAGCCTGTCGCGACGCGCCATGATCAGGGCGCGCAGGCTCTTGAAGTCGCGCGGCGTTTCGGGCGTACCCTGATCCGCCGCCGGCTTCGCCTCGTCATCCATGGGGCCGCACCATTGACAATCCTCCACCGGAACGGAATGCTGGTTCCATCAACAAGCCGTTCTCCTGGATCCGTTCCGTTCAAGCCGCTGTTCGTCGCATCGGGACCGGTCGGCGCGCCCGACCGGCTGGTCCCAGCGATAGGTCCGCTGCCGCCCGCGACGCAAGCCGGACCCGTCGGCCCGTGATCCACCACTGAGGACGACCGCACCATGCTCCGTTTCACCGTGCTCGGCTGCGGCCGGATCGGCCGCATGCACGCAGCCAACCTCGTCGCCCATCCGGATGCGGCGCTGGTGTCGGTGTTCGACGTGATGGAGGACGCGGCCGCGGCGACCGCCGCGGCACTCGGCGTGCGTCGCGCCGCCTCCGCGGCCGAGGCGCTGGCGGACCCGGAAGTGGAGGCGGTGCTGATCGCGACCCCCACCGCCACCCACGTCCCGCTCATCGTCGAGGCCGCCCGGGCAGGCAAGGCGATCCTGTGCGAGAAGCCGATCGACCTCGACATCGGCCGCGTGCTGCGCTGCCGCGACGAGATCGCCGTCCTCGATCCGGTGGTGATGATCGGCTTCAACCGCCGCTTCGACCCGTCCTTCGCAGCGCTCAGGCGCCGGGTGGAGGCGGGCGAGATCGGCCGGGTCGAGCAGGTGGTGATCACCAGCCGCGATCCGGCGCCGCCGCCGGCGTCCTACATCGAGGGCTCTGGCGGCCTGTTCCGCGACATGATGATCCACGACCTCGACATGGCCCGGTTCCTGGTCGGCGACATCGTGGAGGTGTCGGCGACCGGCGCGGTGCTGGTGGATCCGGCGATCGGGGCTGCCGGCGACGTCGACAGCGCCATGGTGACGCTGCGTGCCGCGTCGGGCGCGCTGGTGCACGTTAACAACAGCCGCCGCTGCGCCTACGGCTACGACCAGCGCCTGGAGGTGTTCGGGGAGCGCGGCATGCTGCTGGCGGGCAACCGGCGCGATACCACGGTGGAGGCGCACCTTGCCGACCGCACCGCCGCCCGCGACCCGGTCCTACACTTCTTCATGGAGCGCTACCGCGACGCCTACGCCGCCGAGATCGCGCACTTCGTGTCGGCAGTGCAGGCGCGCACGGCACCCCGTCCCGGCTTTTCCGACGGGCTGGAAGCGCTCCGCCTCGCCGACGCCGCGGCGGAAAGCCATCGTACCGGACGCAGCGTCAGGGTGGATCCGGAACGGTAGCAGGCCGCATCATGCCGGATGCCGAAGCTCCGCCTCCTGCGCGGCCGTCGCCTGCCCGATCTTCCGGCACCGGTCGATGATCATCGAGGTGCTGATCCCCCCGGTGTAGGGAAGCATCAGCAGTTCGACGCCGTGCTCGGCCAGGAACGCGTCGTCGCACCTGATCTGTTCCAGGTAGGACCGGCGCTCCCAGTCGTCACCGTGGACGATGCGGTCGATCTTCAGCTCCACGACGTGCTGCCTGATGTCGAGGCCGTGAACCAGCACCGCATGGTCGACGTGGCGGCACGCCTGCACCACCGCGAGCCTCTGCTGTTCGGTCATGATCGGGCGGCGCTTGTAGCGCTCGGTGATCCGGTCGCCGTTGAGCAGCACCGTCAGCCGGCTGCCGAGCTCGCGCGAGCGGCGCAGCAGCTCGACGTGGCCGGAATGGAACAGGTCGAACACGCCGACCACGAGGATGTGGCTCACGCGTCACCGCCGCGCCGGGGGCCGTCTGCACTCGCCACCCGTGGTGACGGGGACAGGCGCGCCAGGATCTGACCGTCCGGCGTCTGACCGACGAAGCGCAGGCTGGCGTCTTGATCCTCGACGATGCGCGCCAGCTCGCCGACCTGCTGGAGGTAGCGTTCCGGTCGGGCGGCGTCGAGAACGACGATCCCGGGCACGTCGCGCCACGGGGCGTAGCCGGACTGCTCGTGCGCGCCTGCCGCCAGAAGCGCCGCGACCTCGCCCGGATCCAGAGGCTGGAGGCCGTCGAGCACCAGCTCAAGCCTGGACAGCAGCTCGCCAAGGTTCCTGTCGAGCTTGTTGCACAGGAGGAAGTCGTAGGATCGCGACACCTTGCTCCAGTCGAAGGTGAAGGTGGGGTCCGGCGTCCTCCAGTTCTCCCCGTAGTTCACGGCCAGCAGGCGCTCCGGCACCCTCGGTACCGTCACCGAGACGCCGTACACGGGGATCGTCCTCGCCGGCAGCATGTCGGTCACGGGGATCTGCTTCGGCGTGGTGGGAAACTGCGAGAACAGCCCGTCCTGTTCCCAGCCGGTGAACAGGTCGAACGTGAACTCGAACTGGCCCTTCGCCTTGATGTGGAAGTGCCCGCCGGTGCACTCGTTGATCTCCAGCCGGTCGAACGAGCGGACATGCCGGTAGATGTCCCAGCGCTCCATGATGATGTTCACCGGGATCCGCTCGTTTGAAACGTAGGCGGTGTCGTAGTCGTCGTCATGCGCGAGGAACGCGCCCTCCCGTATGAACCCGAGCAGGCTTCCCGCCACGAAGAACAGGTCCAGCCGCAGGTCGCGGCGCAGCATGTCGAAGACCTGCTCGATCTGCTCGAGCACCGACACCTTCTCCCTGCTGGACATCGCCTTCAGGCCCCGGGTCACGCCATGCGGACCCAGTATGCGATCCTGTCCGTAGGCGAGCCTGACGGCGTCCTGCACGACGTCGGAGGTCCTGTTCGCCGTCCTGACGATGTCCCTCAACCGGTCCGTCCCGTCAAGAACGGCGACGCAGGCCATCTTCATGATCTCCGCTTCCCCATCGTCGATGGCAGCATCCTTCGCCAGGTCGAGGAACCGGGCGAAGGCCTGGCGGTAGCGACGACCGTCCGAACGGCCCGGGGCGGCCTTCGACAGGCCCGGAGCCAGATCGGTGCCGAGGACCTCGCATTCCACGAAATGGAGCGGCTGGTTGCCGTCGAGCCTGACGCGCACGAACCGGACCGGCTCGCCGCCGTCGAGCCTCACGACGAAGGGCGTTCGGCCAGTCTCGCCGAACACGCTGTCATCGCGCTTCCTGAAGGCGACATGCCAATCGATCCCGTCGACGGAGAACAGGAGGCTGAAGAAGCTCAGCCGGTGGGCACAATGTTGCCGGTTGTAGATCCTGACCTCCTCCACCAGGAACAGCGCCTGGAGGTCGACCTGC
>CAXUDP010000021.1:0-45972 GCA_964249735.1 uncultured Acetobacteraceae bacterium
CGTTGCGCTGGGTCAGCTCGGCGTTGATGGTCTGCAGCTCCTCGTTGAGGGACTGGAGCTCCTCCTTGGAGGTTTCCAGCTCCTCGTTCGCCGATTGCAGCTCCTCGTTGACCGACAGGTACTCCTCGTTGGCGGACTGCAGCTCCGCGGTGACCGTTTCCAGCATCTCGTTGGCGTCGCGAAGCCGCTCGCGCGTGCCGCGAAGCTCGCGCTCCAGGGCCTCGACCGCCGCGTCGTCCCTGGCCGAGGTCGACGCAGGGCCCTCCGCCTCGGGGCCGCCATCCTGGACGGCCGGTCCCGCCTCCTGGAAGGCGACCAGGAACAGCTCGTCGCCGCCGGCCGGCGGCAGCGGCTCGACGATCAGCGTGACCAGCTCGCAATGCGGCCCGACGTCGATGGAGATCGCCTCGTGCACGGCCCGCCTGCCGGTGACGGCGGCCTGCTCCAGGGCACCGCGTGCCAGCCGGCGCAGGGCGGCGTGCAGCAGGCCGAACAGGTTGAGGCTGGCGACCCCGGTCGCGGGCTCGAGATACTTGGCGGTGTGGCCGGAGAAGCGGAGGATGTCGGCCTTGCGGTCGACCACGAGAAAGGCCGGCGCGTAGCGGGCCATGGCCCGCGCGGCGCGGCGGTCGATGTCGTCGGGGGAGTGGCGCGACGGGGGCCTGGCCGGGCTCCTCGCATGGACCCAGGGGGCGGACGACATGCCGGGCAGGCTGGCGGGCGCGTCCCGCCGGACGAAGATCCGGCGCCGGCGGTCGAGCGGCTCGAACAGGTGCTGGCCGGCCCCAGCACTTTCGGATGAGCCGAGCAGCAGGAAACGGTCCGGACGCAGCGCATAATGGAAGGTGGTGAGGACGCGGCCCTGCAGCTCGGGATCGAAGTAGATCATGAGGTTGCGGCAGGTCACGAGGTCGAGCCTGGAGAAGGGCGGGTCCTTGACCAGGTCGTGCACCGAGAACAGGCACATCTCGCGCAGGTCCTTGGCGATCCGGTAGCGCCCGTCCTCCTTGAGGAAGTTGCGCTCCAGGCGCCCGGGCGACAGGTCCGCGACGATCGGGGCGTCGTACAGCCCGGCGCGGGCGATCTCGATGACGCGGGCGTCGATGTCGGTGGCGAAGACCTGCACGGTTCGCGGCCGGCCCGACGCGGCGACCGCCTCCTTGAGCAGGATGGCCATGGTGTAGGCCTCCTCGCCGGTGGCGCATCCCGCCACCCAGACGCGGACCGGCTCGTCGCCCGGCAGGTCGGCCAGCAGCCTCGGCAGGATCCTGTTCTCCACCGCCTCGAAGGTGTCGCCGTCGCGGAAGAAGCGGGTGACGCCGATCAGCAGCTCGTGGAACAGCAGCTCGGCCTCGTCGGGACGCGTGCGCAGCTGCTCCAGGTAGTCCGGCACCTCCTCGGTCTGGCGCACGTGCATCCGGCGCTGGATGCGCCGCATCAGGGTGCCGGGCTTGTACTGGCTGAAGTCGCGGCCCAGCCTGTCGTTCAGCACGGCGCAGACCGCCGGAAGATGGCTGTGCAGGTCGTCGCGCAGGCCGTCCGGCCCGCGGGCGGCGTCGGAGGCCAGGCGGTTCCTGCGGTATTCGACCAGGGCCTCCGGCATGCCGGAGGCCGGCAGCACGTAGTCCACCGATCCGCCCGAGGCGGCGCTCTGCGGCATGCCGCTCTTGGCGTGGTGGTCGTACTCGGCCTGGCTCAGGGTCAGGCCGCCATGCTCCTTGATCGCGGCGATGCCGAGCGCGCCGTCGCTGCCGAAGCCGGACAGGATGATGCCGATCGCGTTCTCGCCCTTGTCCTCCGCCAGCGAGACCAGGAAGGTGTTGATCGAGGTGCGGCGGGAGGCTGACGACGCCGGCTGGGCCACGCGCAGGGTGTTGTTCCGGATGGTCAGGATCGCGTCCGGCGGGATCACGTAGACGCGGTTCGGCTCCACCCGCGTGCCGTCGGCCGCGGTCTCGACCGGCATGGTGGTGTAGGTGGCGACGAGCGACGCAAGCGCGCTCTCGTAGCGGGGGTCGAGGTGCTGCACCAGGACGCAGCTCATGCCGAGGTCCGGCGGCATGCTGGAGAAGAACTCCTTGTACGCTTCCAGCCCGCCCGCCGACGCGCCCAGCCCGATCACCAGATGAATGGGCGGGCGTGCGGGAGAGTCGGGGTCGGGCGAGCCGTCGGGGCCGGCATCGGGCCAGACGGCGGCCTCGCTGGGATCGTTCACGATTTGCGTTCCGATCGGGTCCTCATGTCGTGTTCCGCACGGAAGCCCCTGATCGGGCGTCCCGATCCGCTTCCGGATCGTGCGCCTTGTGAAACAACAGGTTATCACCGAAACCCTGTGGATAGCCACGCACCGCGGGGCGCCAGTCACGAAGAGTCTTGGCACCTGTAATAAATTGTCGTCAATATAACGAGTCTTCATGCGGGACTGACAAGGATCCGACGCAAGGCCGGGACCGGCGTGGTCCGGCTGCGGGCCGGCACGCCTCAGGAACCCTGCAGGCCATCGCCTTGGTCCGAGATCCAGCAGGGAGTGCGTCCATGCCAGCGGAACCGGAACGCGGTCCTGTCCCGGACGAGACGGGCGGCCGCCTGGCGCCGCTCAAGGCCCGCTATGCGCCGGCCTACCTGGTGGTGAGGGCGGATACCGGCCTGGTCCGGTTCTTCGACG
Organism: uncultured Acetobacteraceae bacterium; assembly: GCA_964249735.1. Lineage (GTDB taxonomy): Bacteria > Pseudomonadota > Alphaproteobacteria > Acetobacterales > Acetobacteraceae > Lichenicola. Next base: position 2,666 of record CAXUDP010000021.1, read on the forward strand.
GGCTGGTCGGGGCCTACCTGTCGCCATCGGCTGGGCCGGCCACGCTGGCGCTGTTCGGCCTGTTGCGCGACGACCTGCACGGCCCGCTGCGACAGGCGCTGGTGCAGGTCGCGGACACCCGGCTGCCGGCGTCCCGTCGGGTCGCCGTCGACATGGACGAGCTGACGATCCGGGTCGAGCCGCTGCCGCGGTGGCGCCGTGACGGCGCGGAGCACGAGGACCCGCCCCTGCTGGTCATCGGGCTGCATCCCCATCCGGCCGACGGGATCGCGGGCGAGCGGAAAGGCGGATCGGCGCGCACGCTCGACCGGCCGCAGCGGGAGATGCACGCGGTGGTCGAGGAGCTGCGCTACCTGAACGCCGAGCTGACCGATGCCAACGAGCGCCTGAGCCGCGCCAACGAAAGCTTCAGGACCCTGCTCGACAGCACCCGGATCGGCACCATGGTGCTGGACCGCGAGCTGCGGATACGCAGCTTCACCAGCAACATGACCGAGCTGTTCGCGCTGCGCGGGCTCGACGTGGGCCGTCCCATCACCGACCTGAGCAGCCAGATCGACTATCCGGCGCTGCAGTCCGACGTGCGGCAGGTGCTGGACGGGTCGCGGCTGGTCGAGCGGGAGGTGCGGGACGCCGAGGCCGATCCGCGCATCTTCCTGTTGCGCATGGGGCCGAACCGCCGCGCGGACGGGGAACCGGTCGGGGTGGTGCTGACCTTTGTCGACATCACGGCACGCAAGCGCGCCGAAGACCAGATCCGGTTCATGGCCCACCACGACCAGCTGACCGGACTGCCGAACCGCGCCATGTTCCATGCCGTGATCGAGCAGGACCTGTCGCGGTCCGGGGCAGAGGCGGGCGCGGTCAACCTGCTGTATCTCGACCTCGACCGGTTCAAGGGCGTCAACGACACGTTCGGCCACCGGGTCGGCGACGTGCTGCTGCAACGCGTGGCGGACCGGCTGAGCGGCTGCATCCCGCCCGGCGCGCTGGCCTGCCGCCTGGGCGGGGACGAGTTCGCCGTGGTGCTGGCCGGGCCGGTCCCGGTGGCCCGGCTTTCGGTGCTGGCGGAGGCGATCCTGGCGGCGGTCGCGGCACCGGTCGAGATCGAGGACAATGGCGTGCAGGTCGGCGTCAGCATCGGGATCGCGTCGTCGGTGCCGGGGATGGACGTCGACGCGCTGACCCGGGCCGCCGACATCGCGCTGTACGACGCGAAGGCGCAGGGCCGCGGCCACCACCGGCATTTCCAGCCGAGGATGGAGGAGGAGTTCCAGCGCCGCCGCCTGCTGGAGACCGACCTCCGGGAGGCCGTGTCGCGACACGAGCTGGCGCTGGACTACCAGCCGATCGTGCGCCTGGCCGACGGGCGCATCGTCGGCGCCGAGGCGCTGGTGCGCTGGCACCATCCCAGGCACGGGCTGCTGCAGCCGGCGAGCTTCATCCCGCTGGCGGAGCAAAGCGGCCTGATCGTCGCCATCGGCGACTGGGTGCTGCAGGCGGCCTGCGCGGACGCCGTGCGCTGGAGCCAGCCGCTCTGCCTGTCGGTCAACCTGTCCTCGGCGCAGTTCGCCAGCCTGGACCTGGTCGACACCGTGTCCGCGGTGCTGGCCCGGACCGCCCTGCCGCCGCAGCGCCTGGAGCTGGAGGTGACGGAAACGGTGCTGCTGCAGGACAACCTGCGCACGCAGACGGTGCTGGGCGCGCTGCGACGGCGCGGCATCTCGATCGCGATGGATGATTTCGGCACCGGCTACTCGTCGCTGAGCTACATACGCAACTTCGCGATCCAGAAGATCAAGATCGACCAGGCGTTCATACGCACCATCGATACGGAGGCGGCGTCGAGCGTCATCGTGGCGGCGATCCTGACGATCGGCAACGGGCTCGGGATCGGCGTCTGCGCCGAGGGCATCGAGACCGAGCCGCAGCTGGCGGCGCTGCGTCGGCACGGCGTGCGGGAAGCGCAAGGCTTCCTGCTGCACCGGCCGATGTCGCCGGACCGGTTCGCCAGCCTGCTGGAAGCGGGATGAGGCGGCTCAGGGCCGGCGCCGCCGCGGCAGCAGCGCCGGCTCGAACACCATGGTCGCGACCAGGGTGCAGAACAGGCTGATCAGCAGCAGCCGGCCCATGGAAGCGGTGCCGGGATGGTGCGAGGCGGCGAGCGAGCCGAAGGCGGTGCCGGTGGTCAGGGCGGAGAACAGCACCGCGCGCGCGGTCGGCGAGGCGAGCGGACCGGTGATGCCGGCGCGCCAGTTCATCACGAAGTAGATGTTGAACGACACGCCGACGCCCAGCAGCAGCGGCAGGGCGATGATGTTGGCGAAGTTCAGCGGCTCGGGGATCAGCACCACCAGCAGCACCGTGAGCAGCGCCGACAGCATGAGCGGCGCCAGCACCAGCCCGACCAGGAACAGCCGGCGCAGCGCCACCAGCAGGATCAGGGCGATCGCGCCGAGCGCGCTGACCGCGGCGATGGCGAAGGCGTGCACGATGGTGTCGGCGCTGGCGACGATGGTGATGGCGGCACCTGCGGCGTCCGGCCAGACCGAGCGCACCTGGCTGACGAAGGCGCGCAGGACGGTGTTGTCGTTCAGCGCGCCACGTGGGTGCACCTCCATGTGCGCCTGCCCGTCCGGCAGCCTGTAGTTCTCGCGTATCTCCTCCGGGATGTCGGCTTCCACCGCCGGCCTGGTCACCGACAGCACGGTGCGGAGCTGGTCCAGCTCCATCGGCAGGAAGCGCACCAGATCGGCGTTGGCGACCAGCAGGGCGGCGTCCGGGGCGGTGGACAGGGTGCGGAGCGCGGTCTCGATCCGCACCAGGGGGTCGGTCGCGGGCAGGCTGCGTACCACGGGTGCCAGGGCGGCCACCGTTCGGAGGGCGGCGGCGCGGATCGCCGCGGCGTCGGGCGGGGGCAGCGGCGCCGGCACCACCAGGGTCGGCAGCAGGATCTGGGCCGCGTCGGCGATCAGGGCGAGCTTGTCGGGCTGGTGGTCGGGGACGTAGCTGTCGAGGAACAGCACGTCGTGCACCAGAGGCAGGCGCTGCAGCCGGGGCAGGAGGGCGCGGGCGGTGGCCATGTCCGGCACCAGCAGCTCGGCGCTGTAGGGCGAGGTCACCGGGTCCTTCATCAGGAGCGACAGGGTGCGCAGCGATTCCGAGTGCGGGTTCTTGGTGTGCAGCGGGTCGCCGTCGAAGCGCAGCAGCGGGATGCAGGCGATCCCGGCAAGCGCCAGCACGGTGAAGCCGGACAGGATCGGCACGCGCTGGCGACGGATCGCGGCGTCGAGCGGGCGGGCGGAACGGAAGCCCATCTCGCCGGCGAGCGGGCGCGGGCGGAACAGGGTGAGCAGCGCCGGCAGCACGGTCAGCGTGCAGGCAAAGGCGATCAGCATGCCGACGCCGGCGATCAGCCCGAGCTGGGCCACGCCGACAAAGGCGGTGGGGGTGAAGGCGAGGAAGCCGGCGGCGGTGGCAAGGGCCGCGATCAGGATCTGCACTCCGGTCTCGCGGCCGGTCATGGCGAGGGCGGCCTGGTGGTCGGGACGGTTGCCGTCGGGCATGACCTGGGCGCGGTAGCGGACGGAGAACTGGATCGCGAAGTCGACGGCGATGCCGACGAACAGCACCGCGAACGCCACCGAGATCAGGTTCAGGGTGCCGACCGCAAGGGCCGCGAAGCCGGTGGTGAACAGCAGGCCAAGCACCAGCGTGAGGAGGATGGGCACGATCACCCGCCAGGTGCGCACCGCCAGGATCAGCCACAGCGAGACCAGCACCAGGGAGCCGATCAGGCCGACCACCATGCCCTGGGCGACGCTGGCAAACTCCTCGTCGTCCAGCGCCACCTGGCCGGTGAGGAAGACGTGGGCGTGGCCGGAGCGCACGAACTCCAGCCGCGCGATCGCGTCGCGCATCGCCGTGGTGGCAGCACCCCCGGGCTGGAACGAGCCGTAGTCGAGACGCGGCTGGGTGACCACGAACTGGTAGTGGCCGCCGAGGTCGCTGAGCGAGCCGGACAGCAGGCGCTGCCAGGACAGCGGCGTCGGGTGGCCGGAGGCGGCGGCGCCGAGGTTGGCGGCGAAGCTGTCGAGGGCCGGGCCGAAGGAGCGCAGGTTGGCCTGGCCGCGCTGCACCCCCTCGCCGATCAGGGACAAGGCGCCGAACAGGCCGCGGGCCGACGGGTCGGACGCGAGCTGGCCCAGGAAGGGCTGCGCGTCGATGGTCTTCTCCAGCAGGTCGGACAGCTTGTCCGTGTCGAGGAACAGCAGGCTGTTGCGCAGCAGGTAGGGCACCTGGTCCGGGGTGCGCACCATCTTGAAGTGGCGGGTGTCGGCGCGCAGCACGGCGGCGAGCCCTGCCGCGGTGACCTGCGCCTCCTCCGGCACGTCGCCCTGCACCACCGCCACCAGCTGGTCCTCGTTCTGGGGGAAGTCGCGCTGGAACTCGGCCTGCCGCTTCTTCCAGGGCAGGTGGGAGGAGAACAGGCCGCCGGTGTCGGTGGTGACGCTCAGCCGCGCCCGGGTGGCGACGACGGCGCCGACCGCCAGCAGCAGCGCCAGCAGCACCACGGCCGGGGCGCGGCGCGAGCAGAAGGCGGCGAGGCGGCCGAGCGGTCCGGACAGCACGGTTCAGGCGGCCAGGCGGGGGAGCGTGCGGGACGGCAGGCGGAGCAGCCGCACCAGGATCACCACGGCCATGATCCCGGTGCCGAGTGCGGCACCCAGCAGGATCGGCAGCAGCAGCCCGGCCCAGGCGGCCGGGCCAAGCAGGTAGAGCGCGTCGTCGGCGTGGAAGCCCCAGGCGCCGGAGATGATGCGCTCGCCCGGCACCTGCTTCTCGTAGCGCTCGGACATCCAGTTGCAGGCGAACAGCGCGGTGGCGGCGAACAGCCCGAGGGCGACCGACCAGCCCCCGAGGCGGTGGCCGAACAGGGTGGCGTCCGTCAGGCCGACACCGATGGCGGCGAAGAACAGGCAGTTGATGCCGTTGTCGACCAGGTAGTCGTATCGGTGGCCGCCCGGGCTCATCATGTTCCCGATCCGGGCCAGCTCGCCGTCGGCGCGGTCCAGGAACGCGGACAGCACCCAGAACGAGCCGCCCCAGACCGCAAGGGTGCCGGGGTGCGGCTGGTCGGGCATCAGCGCCAGGCAGGCGCAGGCGAGGAGGCCGGTGAGCAGGCGCAGCGTGGTCAGGTGGTTGGGGGTGACGCCGGTGCCGAGCAGGGGGCGGACCGCCATGCGGGCCAAGGCGTGGGTCCAGGTGTCGTTCAAGACGCGTCTCCGTAGTCGAGGGCGGCTTCCTGCCTGGTGCCTCGCGATGGTCCGGCGCCGGCCTGGACGCGGTCGCGCCCGGGCGGGCGCCAGGACCGGTCCAGCCATTGCCAGGCCCCGAGTGCTGGCAGGCCGAAGGCGAGCTCGCGCAGCCGCTTGATCAGCGCCAGCGCGATCGACACCGCCGGCGGCAGGCCGAACAGGCTGCCGACCACGACGAAGCCGCCTTCCGACACGCCCAGCGCGCCGGGCACCACGAAGCCGGCCGCCTTCACCGCCTGGCCCAGGCTCTCGATCACCAGCCCGGCTCCCAGGCCGCGGTCGTGGCCGAGGACGTGCAGCGCCAGGCACACCTCCACGGCGCCCAGCAGCCAGGACACCGACTGGTGGAACGTGGCGGCCGCCACGGCGCCGGGCCGCCGGTAGGACGACAGCAGGGCGGCGTGCAGCCCCTGGATCTCGCCCATGCCCTGCCAGCCGAACCGGGAGGCGAGCCGCATCAGCCCGGTCTCGAGCAGGCGGGCGAGGCCGAGCCACTGGCCGCCCAGGAACAGCACGCCGACCAGCATGGCCGCACCGAGGCCGCCCGCCACCTCGTCGGTGACGCGGCTGCGGCCGAGCAGGTGAAGCAGCAGCAGCAGGCCGGCGACGGTGAACAGGATCTGGGTCAGCATCTCCAGCGTCAGGTCGCATACGGTGCCGGCGGTGGCGCGCACCAGGGGCACGCCGCGGCGGCGCAGCAGGCCCACGGCCGCGAACTCGCCGCCGACCTGGGCCACCGGCAGCAGGTTGTTCACCCCTTCGCGTACCCAGCGCAGCAGCATGAAGTCGAGCAGCGACGGGCGCGGCGGGGCGCTGCCGGCGATGGCGCGCCAGCCGAGTGCAGAGAACAGGATCTGCAGGAGGTGGAACCCCATCACCAGCACGATGCCCCAGCCGGCCTGTTCCAGCAGCGACAGCACGTGGCCGAAGCCGAAGCGCGCCAGCAGCCAGATCGCGAGGCCGGCGCCGAGGGTGCCGCCGATCAGGGTGAGCAGCTTCATGGAAGGGGATCCAGTCGGACGAAAGGCCGTCGCCGCCGGAGCGGGTGGCGGGCTCTGGCGGTGCGGCCGGCATTCGGGCAGGGATGCCGTGTCGGCCCCCATGTAACGGACCTGCCCCGCCTTGAGAACCACGAACCCGACGCGCCCGCTCCTGCTGACGCCGGGGCCGCTGACCACCAGCGAGGCCACGCGGGCGGCACTCGGCCGCGACTGGGGCTCGCGGGGCGCGGACTTCGTCGCCCTCACCGGCCGGCTGCGCGCCCGGCTGGCGGCCCTGGCGGGGGGTGCGGACACGCACGAGGCGGTGCTGCTGGCCGGCAGCGGCACGTTCGCGGTCGAGGCGGCGCTGCAAAGCCTGGTGCCGCGCGACGGGCGGGTGCTGGTGCTGGTGAACGGAGCATACGGGCGGCGGATGGGGGAGATGCTCCTGCGGCTCGGCCGCGACCACCTGGTCAGGGAATGGGCGGAGGACGAGGCGGTCGATCCGGCGGTGGTGGACGCCATGCTGGCGGCCGATGGGGGGATCACCGACGTGGCGGTGGTGCATTGCGAGACCACCAGCGGGCTGCTGAACCCCCTGGAAGCGGTGGCGTCGGTGGTGGGCCGGCATCGGCGGCGGCTGCTGGTGGACGCGATGAGCAGCTTCGGGGCGCTGCCGGTGGAGGCGGCGCGGCTCGGGCTCACGGCGGTGATGGCGTCGTCGAACAAGGCGCTGGAAGGGGTGCCGGGGATCGCGTTCGTGGTGGCGGAGCGGGGGCACCTGGGGCGTTGCGCCGGGAACGCGAGCAGCCTGAGCCTCGACCTGTGGGCACAGGCAGAAGGATTCCGGCGCAACGGGCAATGGCGCTTCACGCCGCCGGTGCAGGTGGCGGCGGCGCTCGACGCGGCGCTGGACCAGCTCGACGCGGAGGGGGGCGTGGCGGCGCGGGGCGCGCGGTATCGCCGGCTGCACGCCATGCTGGTGGACGGGATGGCGGCGCTGGGGTTCGGAACGTATCTCCCCCCTGCCCTGCAGGCGCCGATCATCGTCACGTTCCGCGATCCGGGGCCGCCGTTCGATTTCGATGCCCTGTACGACGCGCTCGCTGCGGAAGGCATCGTGCTGTATCCGGGCAAGCTGACGCGGGCGCCGAGCTTCCGGATCGGCTGCATCGGCGCGATCGACGAGACCGACATCGTCCGTGCGCTGGCGGCGATCGGAGCGCATCTCGGGCATCGGAGCTGATCCGCACGCGTCGCTCGCGCAGCCTGGGGCCGCCGCTCAGGCTGCGGATCGGCCCGCCTGGCCGTGGCTGGCACGCCTCGACGCACGGAGGCAAGGCGGTGGGATGCATTTACCTGGCGCAGCCGGCGCGGGCTGCCCTCAGGCGGGACGAGGCGGAGCGCGATCAGGCGGCCGGACTGCGGTGTTCCGGATCCGGTTTGCTTCGGACTTCAGGGGCCGGAGGACGCTGGTCTCCTTGACGGGATGGGCAGCACACGGGTGTCGGAGGTCGTCCGGAGCTGCCACTGCCGCACGGGTCGGGACGCAGGAGGACGACGTGGACCGTTCTTCAGCCGGCAAGGAAACTGGCACGGTCATGCGTTGCTGCCGGCCCCCGGATCGCGGGGGGCCTAGCGGGATCGGGCGTGTTGCAACAAAGACACTCCCGGCGAAGGGAAATCCTGCGGTGCGGCCCGGAACGGCAACGTGTGTTGGCGCAAGAGCCGGCGCCGTCGACGGTGCGGTGTCTAGTTATTGAGACTGGAGCCAGCATGACCCGCCGTTCGCTCGCACTCGTCCTGGGTATGGCGTTCTCCGCAACCGTTCATCCTGCTCGGGCGCAGCCGGTGATCGGCCCGTATGTGGGCCTCGGCGGCGGCTACAACGCACTCGTCGACATCCACGCGCATGCGGGCGACCCGAGCCTCGATCAGGTCCGGACCAACTATCGCTTCGGGCCCGGCTTCGTGGGCGCCGGCAGCGTGGGCTATGGGCTGGGAAACGGGTTGCGTCTCGAGGTCGAGGGGGCGTTCGACTACAACAACGTCATCAACCGGGTGCATACGCCGGTCGCGGAGTCGACCACGGGCAACCAGGGAACCTATGGCGTGCTGGCCAACGCCTTCTACGACGTGGACCTGACGAAGGTCGGACTGGGTGTGACGGCGTTCCAGCCTTATGTCGGGGTGGGAGCCGGCGTGCTCTGGACGCACTTCTCGCCGCTGACCAGCGTGGGCAACGACAGCGTGTTCCGCCTCGGCGGCACAGGCGAGAACTTCGCCTACCAGGCGGTGGTCGGGCTCGGCTTCCCGATCAAGGCGGTTCCCGGCTTGAAGTTCCTGGTCGACTACCGCTTCATCGGCATCGACGTTCGTTCGGGCGCCGTCGGCAACTCCTTCTCGCCGGCCGGCGCCGCGCACGGCACGGTCAGGCTGTCGCCGGCGTTTCTCGACCAGGTCGCGTTCAGCCTGGCCTACGCGTTCGACCATCCGGCGCCGGCCGTCCCGCCGCCCGCGATGGCGGTTCCGGCGGCGGCGGCTCCGGAAGCGGCGCGCACCTATCTCGTGTTCTTCGACTGGGACAGCTCGGCGCTGAGCGCGAGGGCGCGGCAGATCGTGGCAGAGGCCGCGGGCAACGCCGCGCACGTGGCGGCGACGCGGATCGAGGTCGGCGGCTATGCGGACACGTCGCATGCCCTGCCAGGCGTCCGCGGCCATGATTACAACCTTGCCCTGTCGAGGCGGCGGGCGACGGTTGTTCAGGCGGAGCTGGTCCGTGACGGCGTGCCGGCGGGCAGCATCGAGACCCATGCCTTCGGCGACAGCAACCTCCTGGTCCGGACCGGCCCGGACGTGCGCGAGCCTCAGAACCGCCGCGTCGAGATCATCCTCAAGTCGTAGCCGGGCGCCCGGCGGCGCGGGTCCTCGATACGGTCCACCGGCAGGACGCCCGGCTGCCGGCAGCGCCGTGCATGCCGGCGCGGGGGAACGGTTCCGGCGCGTCGCACGGGAAGCAGGACGGGATGACCGTTGCGCAGGCGAACGTTTGGGCGGCTCGCGCGTTGGGTGCGGGCATTCAACGGGAGCCGCTCCATGCTGACCATTCTCATCGTCGTGCTGATCGTGCTGGCGCTCGGCGGCGGCGGCTACGGCTACCGGTCCGGCTGGTACGGCGGCTCGCGCGGCACCGGGTTCAACGGGCTGGGGCTGGTGCCGATCCTGCTGATCATCGTGGTGCTGTATCTGCTGTTCCACGGGATGGGGGGCACGCCCGCGACGACGCCCTGATCGCCGGCGGCCAGGTCGGGCGGGAGCCGGAGGGCCCGGCACGCCCTTCCGCCGCCGCGTGGCGGAGGCGGCGGGACGTGCGTCCGCGCGGGCTTCAGCCCGGGCCGCTAGGTCTGCTTCGGCAGCATCCGCTCGAGGATGCCGTCCCGGGCGACCACGACGTGGTAGCTGGTGCCGAGCAGGTGCAGCACGACCAGGGCGTAGACGAGCCACTGGCCGACCAGGTGCACGGTCGTGGCGGCCTGGTGCAGCGCCGGGTGGGGGCCGAGGCCAGGCACCGTGAACAGGCCGAAATAGCTGGTCGGGAAGCGGCCGGTGGCGCTGAGCAGGTAGCCGCTGGCCGGCATCGCCAGCAGCACCGCGTAGAGCAGCCAATGGTTCGTCCTGGCAAGAAGGGCGACCGCGTTGCCGGATCGGCCGGCGAGCGGCGGTGCCGGATGGGCCGCGCGCCAGGACAGGCGCAGCACGACGATGGCGATGATCGTCAGGCCGATCGACTTGTGCAGGGTGTAGAGCAGGCCCCTCCAGGCGTTGTTGTCGCCCATGTTGGTCATCACCCAGGCGATCGGCAGGATCGAGGCCATCAGCAGGGCGGTGATCCAGTGGAACCACATCGCGGTCGCCGTGTAGCTGTCCGGTCGTCCGGATGCCGTTCCCGCCGCCATGATGAGTTCTCCCGTCTGCGGCGGCCAGCAAAACAGGGGGGATGGCGGGACGCAAGCTGCGCGATCCCGACATGGGTTCGCGGCAGGACCGGCTTTTCCTTCATCGAGAGCGGGACCCATGGAACGAGGCCACCAGGGATGACGGGCCGCCTCGGCTTTTCCGCCTCGGTCGCCATCCTGCTCGGGGTTCTCCTGTCCACGCTGCCGTCACGGGCACAGGTGGTGCCGTCGGCCTGGCGCAACGCGTGGGACTTCCTGGTCGAGGACGTGTGCACGGATGGCAGCGACCATCCGGTCGCGGGGGCGAGTCCGCTCGACGGCGGCGCGTGTTCCCGACCGCGCAAGCTGCGTGTGGGCGAGCGCCTGCCTTACCACAAGCAGGATTGGCCGGGGGATGCGGACCGTGAGGCGCACCCGGATGGCTACCAGCGGAGCGACTCGTTTCCGGTGCTGAGCACGCTCGGGCCGGCGGTGGTGCAGAGCTACGATTTCGGCGACGACAAGCGGGCGTTCGGACAGTTCGACGACGGCGATGGCGGACAGGTCGCCTTTCTCAGTTCCGACACCGCGTCGTTCGGCATCACCGAGGATGGCGGGGCCGGGCTGCAGTTCTTTCTCGGGCCGGGCTGCGCGCCGGAGGACGGCTGGGTGATCGTCGACCGGAGCTTCGCCGAGCGGCCGGCGGGGCAGACGCTGGCGCGGATCACGCGGAACGCGGCCCGGTGTCCGCAGGGGCTGGGCCGTGCCTTCACGCGCTGGCATGTCCAGCCGCTGGAGTACCGGGACAGCCTGGATGGCAGGACCGGGCAGGTCACGCTGTCGACCCTGGTGTCGGAGCATTTCGGCGGCCGGGACGTGGACGGCGCCGAGCATCTGGAGCGCATGTACTTCACCCGCGAGCTCGGCTACACGCGCTGGGAGCGCTGGCAGAACCTGTCGGTGCGTGACCGGGCGCGCGACCGGCAGCAGGGCGCGGATCTGGCGGCATCGGATCGGTGCGAGCCGGAGCTCGGCGCACCGTCCGCGACGGCGAGCTGGGTGATGGTGGATTGCCGGGAGTGGACGCAGATCGTGCCGCCTGCCGATCCGGCGGGAGACGTGCCTGGTTTCTGGCTGGACCGGTTGCGGAGCCATGCGGCGACCCGGTCGATGTTTCCCTAAGCCCGGCGGATGCGACGTCCGCGTTCAACGAAGCGCTTCGATTGTCGCAGCCCGGATCGACCGGCAGAGTTCCGCCTCGGACGGTGAACATGATGTCCTCGCCAGGGCCTGGATCCTTCGCAGGTCCGCAGTATCCAGCGTCGAGTTGATGTGCGCGAGAACAAAGCTCCGCAGCGCCGGTTGCCGATGGATGCGGGCAGCCAGCTCTGGCAGCGTCTTCCATCTGTCGACCAGAAGTCGTGCAACCGCCTCGGACGAGGCTTCGGCGATTCCGCCGTCATCACAAGCCTGGAACCGCTGCACGTAGGCCGAAACCTTGGCCCAGTCTGTCAAATGATCCGCCGTTGCCTCGGCGGCATCCGCCTGCGCTGGCGAGCAGGCTTGTCCGGCGGCCATCGCCCGGTCCAGGCACGGCATCGACAGCAGGAGCGCCAGGACGGCGTTACCGATGCTGCGCATGAGACGCTTCCTGGAGACCTGGCTTGCCTGCAACGACCGGATCGTTCCGGATCGCGTCGATCGTCGAGAGCGGGTCGTTCTTGATCGCGCCGCTTATGCTGAGCGTCGCATCGTCGGTCCTACGGATACATTCCTCCGTGGGATGCGGCGGCCCCGGCAGGTTGGCTGCGTTCGTCCTGCCGGAGTGGACGCCGATGCCGCGGTGACCGGGTATGTTGAACCGCAGGATGCCATGCGATCCATAGGGTCCACTCGGACTGGCGGGGTGTGGATGCGGACGAATGGTGTCAACGAAGGAGAAAGTCGCATTCGGCAGATGCGTCAGCGTGGCATGCCGATCTACGTTGTTGAAGGACTGCAAGCCTCCCATGGTTTTTCCGGCCCGGTCGATCAACGTGATCCGGTGGCTGGTTGCATCGTGAACCATCCTTGCCATTCCAAATCGTCCGCGCGCCGACACGGGAGGTTGCCGAGCGCTCGCCCCATGGTCGACCGGATCGGCCATGACAGACTGCCCATCCAGGCTGGCGTTCAGCCGGAGCGAGGGCCAGCGGACGATATTGCCGGGGCAACCTGATCCCGGCGCTCGGTCAGGACGCAGCACAGCGCCAGGATCGGCAGGGTGAGGCCGAGCCGGCAGGAGGAGGTCCAGCCGCCATGGGCGAAGGCCCAGGCGCCCGCGGCGGAACCGGCGGCGCCGCCACAGAAGAAGGTGGCCATGAAAAGACCGTTGAGGCGGCTGCGCGTGGCGGAACCCAGGGCGAACAGCGCGCGCTGGCTGAACACCAGGTGAGCAGTGACGGCGAAGTCGAGCAGCACGGCGCAGGCACCGAGCAGGACCAGGGCCAGGCTGGGTTCGAACCGGCGTTCCGTCAGCATGGCGAGAAAGGCGAGAGCGACGCCCGCCATGGCGAGCACGGTGCCGGACCGGAGCCAACCGCGGTCGGCGGCGTGGCCGGCCAGGGGAGCGGATACCGCGCCGCCAACGCCGACGGCGGCGAACACGGCGATGCCGGTCTGCGACAGGTGGAAGGAGCGGGCCAGGAGCAGCGGCACGGTGGTCCAGAACACGCTGAAGGCGGCGAACAGGAAGGCGTGGTAGGTGGCGCGTCGGCGCAGCAGCGGCGTGTGCCGGACCAGGGCGGCCATGGAAGCCAGCAGGGCGGGGTAGGACAGGCCGGGCGGCGGCTGCAGGCGCGGCAGGGCGAGGCGCAGCACCAGGCCGAGCACGACCATGACCGCGGCCGAGATCGCGAACACCGCGTGCCAGCCGAGCAGGTCGTCGAGCACACTGGACACCGGGCGGGACAGCATGATGCCCAGCATCAGCCCGCTCATGACGTTGCCGACCACGCGGCCGCGGCTCGCTTCCGGGGCCAGGTGGGCCGCATACGGCACCAGCACCTGTACCGCGACCGAGCCCAGGCCGATGAACAGCGAGGCCAGAAGGAATGGCGTCGCCGCGGTGGAGACCGCCGCCACCAGCAGGGCCAGGACGGCTAGGGACAGGCTTGCCAGCACCAGGCGCCGGGTCTCGAGGAGGTCGCCCAGCGGCACCACCAGCAGCAGGCCGGCGCCGTAGCCGAGCTGGCTCATGGTCACGATCAGTCCGGCCGAGCCGGGTGGCAGGCCGATCGCGGCGGCGATCGGGCCGACCAGAGGCTGGGCGTAGTAGATGTTGGCGACGATCAGGCCGCATGCGGTCGCCAGCAGCAGGGTCAGCCAGCGCGGCAGGCCTCGTGCGGCGTCGACGGCCAGGATGGCGGGGTCGCTCATCCGCGTGCGGCCGGGAGTGCCCGTCGCCACCGGTCCTGCGCAGGTCGGACGGCGGGGACGCGGTGGTCCCCGACCGGACGGGCGTGCTGGTGGCTTCGCATCGTGCGGTGTCGGTGACGGCCGGCTTGTGGTTGGCGACGGGGCAGCGAGGGCGTCGCGGCGAACGGCGCGGCGACGGTCACGTCCGACGACCGCAGGCATCCCGTCGCCTCGCCGCCGCGTCGCTGCCGACGTCCGCAGGCCGCGGCAGGGTCGGAAACGCGGCCACCGGAGCGATGCGGACGAGCAGCCGAACGGTCGGTGGACCGCTCGGCGAGCCGGGGAACCCGCCGCCGCGTCAGTGACGGACCGAGGCGTCGGCGTCGGGGGTTCAAGACGGGCAGGCTACTTGTTGGTGCGGCCAAGCCTGTCCGGGTTGAGGCCGCCGCTCCTGTCGACGTCGTTCGCCACGTCGCCTTCGATCGTGTTGTCGCCTTCGATCGTTTCGGGATCCTCGCCGGTGGCGGCGAAGGCGCCCTTGGAGGCGCCGATCCCAGGGTTGCGCTCGAGGTCGTCCGGCGGACGCGGGACGTCGGCGCCGAGATCGTCCGGACCCGCCGGCGGGGTCTTCGGGTGCTTCGATGCGGTCATGAACAAGCTCCTGCTCAGCCACCATGAACTGTCGGCGCGTTTCCGCGGGTGACGGGGTGCAACGTCCGGACTGCGCCGGAAGTGCCCGGCGGCCCACCGGCGAGGGTGCACGTCGCCGTGTGCGGAGGCGATCCGAGGCCGGCTCAGACCAGCCGGACGCGAAGCTCGCCCAGCCCTTCGAGGCTGGAAACGACCTCGTCGCCTGCCCTCAGCCAGCGTCGCTGCTCGGGCGGCGCCTTCTCGCCGAGGATCACCCCCTGCGGCGTGCCGGTGAACAGGATGTCGCCCGGCTGGAGGGTCATGATGCGGCTGCAGAAGGCGATCAGGAAGCGGCAGTCGAAGATCATGTCGCGTGTGGTCCAGTCCTGACGGAGCACGCCGTTGACGCGGGTCTGCAGGCGCAGGTCGTTCGGATCCGGGACGCGGTCGCGGGTGACCAGCCAGGGCCCGACCGGCGCGAACCCGTCCGAGGTCTTGCCGGCGAGGAACTGCGTGGTCGCCATCTGCATGCCGCGCGCGCTGATGTCGTTGCCGGTGGCGTAGCCGGCGACGCAGTCGAGCGCGTCCGCCTCCGGCACGTCCCGGCACCGGCGGCCGATCAGCACCACCAGCTCGGTCTCGAAGTCGAACCGGTCGTCGATCGCGGTGGGAAGGGTGACGGTGCCGTCGTGGTGGTTCAGCGCGTTGGGGAACTTGGCGAACAGCGGCGGCTGCTTCGGCACCGGGGTGCCTGTTTCGGCCGCGTGCTCGCGGTAGTTGAAGCCGACGCAGATGATCTTGCCGGGGCGGGTCACCAGCGGCGCGAAGCGGATCTCCGCGGGGGGGATCAGCACCGCGCGGGCCGGGTTGCCGAGGACGGCGTCGCGCAGGGCGCGGAGCTGCGGGCCGAGCCCGTTCTGCAGCAGGTCGTCGACGTCGCGCGGCGCCGGCAGACCGAGGCCGCGGGCGGTGGCGCCGACGTCGAGCATACCGTCCGGGGTTTCCAGGCCGAGCGCGGTGTTGTCGTCGATGCGGAGGTTGGCGATCCTCGCCCCCAGCCCGGAGACGTCCTGGAAGTCCTGGTCGGGGATGGTCATCGGGGGGTCCTGTGCGGTCTCGCCGCGTCCCCAACGCCATCCGCCGCTTGTCGTTCGCCCGGTCGCCAGCCGGGTCCGGGAGCTGATCCCCCGGACCCGGCCCGGCTGCCTACCAGCGGGTCCAGAGGCTGCGGTCGTTGTCGTAGACGAAGGTGACCGGCGTGGTGGGCGTGATGCCGGCGGGGGCGCCCAGCACGGTGGCGGTCGTGCCGGAGGTCGAGGTGCCGCCGTTCACGGTGAGCGCGGTGATGGCGCATTCGGCGGCGAGGTGGAAGGTCTGCTTGGGGCGCGGGTTGGCCGGCAGCACCTCGGTGAGGGTCGCCAGCGTGGTGGAGGTCGAGGCGCAGACCAGGATCTGGCCGCCGGTGTTGTCGGTACCGGTGATCGTGGCGCCGGCGGTGGCGCCGATCGGAACCGGCGAGCTGTCGACGATGCCGCCATTGGTCACCAGGCCGCCCTTGCAGGTCAGGTTCAGGGTGCCCTGGCCCATCACGCCCAGCGTGCCGCCGGAGCTGCCGAGGCGGCAGTCGTAGTCGGTCAGGCCGAGAAAGGTGCCGGTGGCGGAGGCGGTGCTGTGGAAGTCGATGGTGCCGGCAAAGCCGGGGCCGACGCCGGGGATGGTGACGCCCGGCATGCCGAGCTCGAAGCCGGCGGCGAAGTACTGGCCGTAGGAGCCGTGCACGACGGTGTCGTGACCGGCATCGGCGTAGATCATGTTGTCGGTGGTGACGATGTTCTCGAAGTGCGGATTGAAGCGCGCGTCGCTGCCGGTATAGGTGTTCTGGAAGCAGCTGGTGCTGCGGCTGTTGCTGGTGTTGGGCGCGCACTCGTCGTTGTCGACCAGCACGTTGGGGCCCTGGGCGGAGAATCCGTAGTCGGAGCCTGCGACAGATACGTTGCCGACGATGGAGGGCAGGCCGTCATAGACGCTGGAGCCGTTGGCGCCCTGGTTCAGCACCAGGCCGTAGGAATTGTAGGTGGTGGCGCCGCTGCCCTGATAGCCGGCGGCGGGAGCGGTGATGGTGTCGCCGCTGACGTTCACCCAGTCGACGCCGTCCAGCCATTCGCCATACCAGTTGGTGCCGGCAACGTTGTTGTTCGGGTAGTAGAAGTTGCCCTGGCTGAACACGGTGCCGATGTTGGACACGTGCACGTTGGCGACCGAGGCGCCGCCGGATGCGGCATGGATCGACAAGGAACCGTTCACCTGCTGCAGGCCGGACAGCCAGGTGATGCCGGTCGCCACCTCGACCCAGAACGGGCGCTCCAGCCAGACCGCCTGGATCGCGCGTCCGCTGATGTCGAAGAAGGCGCTGCCGCCGTAGGAGGTGCAGTCCTGGCAGATGATGTTGCCGTGGCCGGTGCCGGCGGCGGGCGTGTCGCTGACGATCTGGAAGCCGGCAGTCTTGCTTTCGCGCAGGTCGACCGCGATCGCGCGGTTGATGTAGAGGAAGTCGGGATCGGTGAAGCGCAGGCCGACGGCCCAGGCCTGGGTGCTGCCGCTCCAGCCGGCGCGGTTGGTGAAGGCCACGTCCTCGATCACCTGGGTCGGCGCCACGTTGGACAGCACCAGCGGGATGGCCTTGATGTTGAGGGCCACGCCGGTGTTGCTCGCACCGGAATAGGCGGTGGAGAACTTGATCCCCTTGATGTACAGCGCCTGGCCCGAATAGGTGCCGCCGTTGTGGACGATGTCGTTGCCGTTGGGGTTGGCGGCGAAGGTGACGTCGAGCCCGTCGCCGGCGGAGTTCCACACCAGCTCGGTGTGCGAGGTGCCCTCGCCAACCATGGCGAAGCCGGAGTTGGTCAGCATGGTCGCGGTCAGCGTCGCGCTGAGCATGCAGGCGCCCGACGGCACCACGATCCTGACGCTGCCGTTCCGGTTGACGCCGATGCCGACGGTGCCGGCGAACTGGCTGGCGGTGCCGCCGCTCGGCAGCTGGCCGGTGGCGACGGCGATTGCGGCCTTGAAGGCTGCGGTGTCGTCGGTGCTGCCGTCGCACTTGGCGCCGTAGTCGCGCACGTTCAGGCTGTCGGAGAAGCGGGTGGCGAGCGAGCGCGACGCGAGCGCCAGCGAGGGTAGCGGCGTCGCCGCGGCGAGCTGCGACGCCGGCAGGGCGGCGGCGGCCTGAGAGGCGATCGAGGACAGGCTGGTGCCGCCGACGGTGGCCGCGCCGTTGAGGCTTTGTATGCTGAGGTTGCGTGCGGACACATCGCCGGCGCGGTTGAAGATCGGCTGGGCCTTCGCGGCAACGGGCAGCACAACGGTTGACATCGAAACGAATGCGAGTACGACTGGCAAACGCGTCATGGGATCTCCACTTTGGCGACCGGGATTGACCGGCTGTGGCGACATGATACGTTGGCTCAATACGTAGCCGAAAGGAATTGCATCCGCGTGCCAGTTGCCGCGGATGGATCTGCCGTTCGGCATAAGGCGGATCGCGCGTGTGCCGCCGTTCTATGATTTGCGGGAACGGGCGTCTGCGTGGCGGTGGACGAGGTCGACGAGGCGGTCGAAGATCGCCGGACGCGACACGACGAAGTTGCCGCGTCCGTCCACGCCGCCCGCGTCGCGGTCCGGGGTGCAGTCACGCACCTCATCTGTGCGGTTGAACAGCATCTCAGAGCTGCCTTCGAGAGCGGCCGGCGCGTCGTAGATGTGTAGGTCGGCGCGATGCTCGAGGTTCCAGCGGCTCGACAGCACCAGGCCGGGGGTGTTGCAGATCCAGCGGTACTTCGCGAGCGCCGCGCCGAGCGGGGCGACGAAGCAGTCGGCGCGCGCGCACCAGACCACGCTGCACAGCGCCGAGCGGTTGACGAGGTCGACAACGGACACCCCGGCCTCGCGGCCCGCCGCGGCGATCGCGGCCGCCAGCGCGAACTCCTGTGCCAGGTCGCCGGTGGGCTCGACGTCGTCGCGGATGGCGCCGCCGCGGTCGTGCTGGTCGTTCAGCCCGTCCAGCACCACGGTGCAGCCCGGCACGGTGCGGCCGAGATGGCGCAGGAGCTCGGCGGCGAAGTCGGCGATGTCGTCCAGGGTGCGGTTGCCGACCCGCAGTCCGAACAGGATCACCGGGCCTGCCGCCCGCGCCGCGTCGGCGGCGGCGCAATCGTCCCTGAGCGAGGACGCAGCGTTGCCGGCCGCCACCACCGCCGGGCCGAGCTCGGCCGGGATGCTGATGGCGTTGTAGCG
The DNA here is from genome assembly GCA_964249735.1 of uncultured Acetobacteraceae bacterium. GTDB lineage: Bacteria > Pseudomonadota > Alphaproteobacteria > Acetobacterales > Acetobacteraceae > Lichenicola. The sequence goes on from CAXUDP010000021.1 coordinate 21,218, forward strand.
GATCACGCGCTGGCCGGACCGGTAGAAGGCGGGGATGTGGGTGTCGAAGCCGTGCGCGTGCCGGGTGATGCGACCGTCGAGTGCCGGGAAGATCCGCTCCTCCGGGCCGAAGAAGGCCTGGATCACGCCGCTGCTGAACATCTGCAGCTGCGGCAGGCGGCCTCGCCCGGCGTGCCGCAGCAGGAAGGCGAGCCCGGCCAGGTCCTGCCAGACGTAATGGCCGATATGGATCGCGCAGGCGCCGAAGAAGTGCTGCACCACCGGATCAGGCGGCAGCCGGGCGCCGGCGCCGAGCGCTGCGCGATGGGCCAGGAGGTGGCCGAGCAGGGCTGCCCGTCCCCTGGCGAGATGCCCGCAGGCGGAGGCGAGCTCGGGCGTGCGCGCCACCAGCAGGTCGGCGGTGGGGAAGTAGAGCGCGTGGTTGTAGAAATACGTGCCGGTGCAGACGACGTGGAACACCAGGCCGGTGGGGTCGTGGCGGAACCGGTAGGCGAAGCAGTTCTGGTCGAGCAGGAACGCGAAGCCATCGCTTTCCACCGGGGTGCCGTCCACAGGTGACGGCCAGACCATACGGCCTTCGCGCAGCAGCCGGTCCATCTCGGCGTGGAGGCTGTGTCCCAGCGCGCGGGCGACCGCCACCGCATCAAGCGCGAGCAGGCCATGCGCGGCCATGACCACGTAGGCCATCCCTGCTGGCGGCGGCGCGTCGAGGGTCCAGACCCGGGTGTCGACGGGATGGCCGGCCTGCTCCAGATGCAGCGGCACCAGTGCGACCAGGTCCGCCGAAGGCAGCCGCGCCACCCCGTCCTCCGGCAGCCGCACGTCCGGCATCCCGAGCGCCAGGCCGGTCCAGAGCGCCGACAGCAGCGGGTCGGCCAGGCGTGCCAGGTGGCGCTGCCAGTGCATCGGCAGCAGGGAGGTGGCGTGGCTCACCAGGCGCCCGTCCAGGTCAACGAACCAGGTGGCCTCGTGCCCGTCCCGGTGACGCAGGATCACCGCCAGGAGCGGCGTGAACGCCGTCTCGACGGCGGCGACCGCCCAGCCGGGAAGCAGCTCCGCCAGCGCTTCCCCGACCACCAGCGGCACCATCTCGCCGGGGTTGCCGATCAGGCTGCCGTTGGTGTCGGGAACCGGGGCGAACCGGAGCGGCGGCGGGTCCTGCAGGCTGTGACGCAGGAGGAGCGGGTCGGGCAGGACCGGGACCAGCGGATCGGTCCCGGGCAGGGCGTCGAGCTCGCGCTGCACCGCGACGGGGAGGGCGAGCCAGGCGCGCACCGCATCCGGCACCGCGACCCGGATCAGCCGGCCCGGCGCATGGCGCAGCCACAGGCCGATCCCCTCGAGGCGGCCGGCGAATAGGAGGCGCTCGCGCTCGGGACGGGCGTGCGGCGGCGCGCAGAGCCGGCCGGTGTTCTCCACGTGCCAGCAGGCGACGCTGCCGTCCTCGTGACGCAGCACCAGCACCCAGGCCGGATCGAGCAGGGTGAACAGCGTTTCCGCCTGCCAGCCCGGGTTGAAGCTGCGGATCGGGTCGGCGCCGCTCGTCAGCGGGATCGGCGCCCGGCCGGGGATACGCAGGTGCATCCCGTCCGCATGGTGCTGGATCGGGCGGTCGACGAGGATAGGCAGGGTGTCCAGCGTCAAAACCCTTCGCGTCCACCCGACCAGGCGTTGCCGCCGTCAGACTGGCATGGAGGCAGGGCTGCCCACAACACGAGCCGCGCCGGCCGGGTTCGTAACGTCGTGGCGAAGAACCGGGCTACCCTCCCGTGGCAGCCAGGCAGGGATCAACGGTGTGGCAACGGACGTCCTCGATCGACTCCTGGCAGCCCTGTCGGTCCGGCTGCACGCGTTCTCCGTGTGCGCGCTGCAGAAACACTGGCGTCTCGAGTTCCCGGGCTTCGAGGCGATCACGGTGCACTACGTCCTGGACGGCGCCGGGGCCCTGAGCGTCGGCAACGGGCCGTGGCTGCCTTTCGCTTCGGGAAGCATCCTGGTGGTGCCGCCGCGCCAGGCGCACCAGATCGGCGGAACCGGGCCGGTCGCGGGGTCGGTGCGGGCCGAGGACCGCTGCTCGCTGCTGGGCGACGGGCTGGTCACGTTCACCGCCGGGGACGGGAGCCGCGACGTCCTGCTGCTGTGCGGGGCGATCTCGGCCTCCTATGCGTCGGCGCTCGGGCTGTTCGACCTGCTGCGCGAACCCCTGGTCAAGGAGGTGTCGACCGATCCCGTCACCAGCCAGGCCTTCGCGCTCATGCGCGCCGAGCTGGCACGGCCGGGCCTGGGCACGCAGGCGATGACGGAGCTGCTGATGAAGCAGTGCCTCGTGGCCCTGCTGCGCCGGCATCTGGAGGAGGGTGCCGGACCCGGGCTGGCCGCGGCGCTGCACCATCCGCGCCTCGCGCGTGCGGTGCTGGCCGTGCTGGAGAACCCGGCCGGGCGGCACAGCGTGGCGAGCCTCGCGGCGGCGGCCGGGATGAGCCGGGCCTCGTTCGCAGACCACTTCTCGCGGGCTTTCCAGCATGGTCCGATGGACTTCGTCCAGACGGTGCGTCTCCGGACGGCGGCCCGCCTGCTGGCGACGACGAGGCTTCCGGTCAAGGTGATCGCGCAGGGCGTCGGCTATGGCGGTCCGGCCGCGCTGGCACGGGCGTTCCGGCTGTCCTACGGCATCGATCCGGTCGGCTATCGCCGGGCGGGTGTCGACGACCCGCGCGAGCCAGGCAGCCTGGACGAGGTGCCGGAGGCCGGACGTCCAGATTGAGCCGCCGATCGTCCAGATCCGGCGCGACCGAGGCAAAGGAGACACGGCTCCAGGCGTTGGCAGCATCATGCTTCCACTTCCCGATCGGAGTCGACATGTCGGCCGCCACCCCCTTCGTCACCTCGCCGCTGCGCTTCACCCCGTCCATGGAAACCCCGGACGCGAACGAGGCTGAAACCAATCAGGGACTGATCGACGCGCTGAACAGGATCAGCCAGACCACGTTCGAGCATTCCGGCCACGCCATCCGCTCGGTGCACGCCAAGGCGCATGGAGTCGTACGCGGAACGTTCGAGGTGCTGGACCGCCTGCCGCCGCAGTACGCGCAAGGGCTGTTCGCCAAGCCGGCCAGCTATCGCGCCGCGTTGCGCTTCTCCACCGTTCCCGGCGACATCCTGGACGACAGCGTGTCCACGCCGCGCGGCTTGGCGGTGAAGGTGGTCGGTGTCGAGGGCGCCCGCCTGCCGGGCAGCGAGGACGACACCACCCAGGACTTCGTCATGGTCAACGCGCCGGCGTTCAGTGCACCGGACGCGGCCAAGTTCCTCGGCAACCTCAAGATGCTGGCCGCCACCACCAACAAGGTGGAAGGGCTGAAGAAGGCGGTCTCGGCGGTCAACCGCGCCACCGAGTCCGTGCTGGAAGCGTTCGGCGGCAAGAGCCCGACGCTGACCACCATGGGCGGCCAGAAGCAGACCCACATCCTGGGCGAGACCTTCTATTCGCAGGTGCCGATCCTGTACGGGGAGTACGTCGCCAAGTTCAGCGCGACGCCGGTGTTCGACCTGTCGCTGCTCACCGGGGCTCCGATCGATGCCAGCGATCCGAACGCCCTGCGTACGGCGGTATCGCAGCACTTCGCCAGCCACGGCGGCGAATGGAACTTCTGCGTGCAGCTCTGCACCGATCTCGATGCCATGCCGATCGAAGATGCCAGCGTGATCTGGCCGGAGGACCAGAGCCCGTACGTGCCGGTGGCGCGGCTGACCGTGGCGCCTCAGGACTCGTGGAGCGCGGAGGGGGTGGCGGCGATCGACGAGGGGGCCGCGTTCAGTCCCTGGCACGGACTCGCGGCGCATCGTCCGCTTGGCTCGGTGATGCGGGCGCGGAACACGACCTATACCAGCTCGGCCAGGTTCCGGTCCGAGCACAACGGCTGCCCGATCCGCGAGCCGAAGGCGATCGGTTAGAGCAGATCCCGATCAGGTGGATCACCTGACAGGGTGAAGATGCTCGTCAAAACAACAAGCTAGAGTATTTGAAATGAACCCAAGTGAACGGAAAATGCTCTAGCCCCGCCGCATCAACCCAGCGTCAAGCCGTAGCGCACGAAGCCGCCGTTGCCGTCGCCGAGGCGGGTGACGGCCGGTTGGCCGGACAGATGGCGTGCGGTCTCCGCGTTGCCGTCGAAGCTCAGCAGGACCGGCGCGGCGAACGACCGGAAGCGCCAGACCGGTAGCGCCACGGGGGCGACCTGCCGGTGCTGGAGCACATAGCGCACGATCACGTCGCGGTTCAGGTCGGGCGCCTGCAGCACCAGATGTTTGTCCCCGGTGCCGGGAAAGCCGCCGCCGCCATCGGCTCGGTAGTTGTTGGTCACCACCAGGAAGCTGTCGGCGGGCGTCACCGCCCTGCCCTCGTGCATCAGCGACACGATCCGCCTGGCGTCGGCGCGCACCAGCCGGCCCTTGCCGTCGTAGCGTTGGGGCTGCGACAGGTCGATCTCGTAGGACAGGCCGGCGATGGTGTCGAACAGGTAGCTGGCCGCGCGCGGGGCCACCAGCGGCTGCGCGGAGCCGAGCGTCGGCTCGATGCGGTTGAAGATCGCGCAGGAGCGTTCGAGCCACTCGCGCAGCTCGGCCCCGTCCAGCTTCACCACGCAGACCGTGTTGGCGAACATGTAGAGGTTGGCGACCGCCTTCATGTCCAGCGGGCCGGCGGGGATGTCCACGAAGGAGTCCGGGCCGGCGCCGCCTGCCTTGAACGGCGAGGCCGCCGACAGCAGCGGCAGGTGCGCGTGCGGGGTCACGGCGAGCAGCGGGCGCGCGTACCAGAGCTGTGCGTCGTTCACCAGCGTCAGCGCGGCGTCGTTGCCGAGCAGCGAGAAGTAGGTGTTGATCGGCACCGCGGTGCTGCCGACCGGCTGTTCCATCCAGCGCAGGGTCGCCTGGTGCTCGGGGGCCGCAGCGTCGAGCACGGATGCGTCGTCTGGAACCAGCGGCACCGCCTGCCGCCCCTCGCGACGGCAGATCGGCCGCACCTCGGTGCGGAACGCCGTGACCTTCCAGGATCCGGTGGCGTCGCGCTGCAGCAGGAGGTCGACCAGGCCGAGATGGCTGCCCCAGTAGCCGGGCATCACCGCCGGGATGCCACCGAGCGTGCCGCGCACGGCGTCCACGCCGGGGAGGCCGGCATAGTCTGGACCCGGAAAGACCCGGTGCGCGTGGCCGCACAGGATCACGTCGATGCCGGGCACCGCGGCAAGATGCAGCGACGCGTTCTCCTCGCCGCCTTGGCGGGGCTGCGCCGAGATTCCGGAATGGCACAACGCGACCACCAGGTCGCACCGCGCACGCAGGACCGGGACGTGTCGGGCTGCCGCGTCGACGATGTCGATCGTGCCAACGTGCTCGTCGAGGCGCGCCTTGTCCCAGACCGTGATCTGCGGCGTCACCAGCCCGATCACGCCGATCCGCAGGGGATGCGACGTGCCGGCCTCGTCGGTGACGATTCGGTGGAGCACGACCGTGGGCGGCAGCAGCGTGCCGCCGTCCGAGGTCTCGATGTTGGCGCAGACGAACGGGAAGCGCGCGCCGTGCAGGGCGCGGTGCAGGAAGTCGAGCCCGTAGTTGAACTCGTGGTTGCCGACGGTGGCGGCGTCGTAGCCGAGCAGGTTCATCGCGCGGACCATCGGGTGGCCGTCCTGATCGGTCAGCTTGCCCGACAGCGCCATGTAGTCGCCGAGCGGGTTGCCCTGGATGATGTCGCCGTTGTCGAACAGCAGCGTGTTGGACGCCTCGGCGCGCGCCTGCGCCACCAGGGTCGCGACCCGGGCGAGCCCCACCGTGTTGTCCTGACGGCCCTGGTAGTAGTCGTAGTCATAGACGAACATGTGCAGGTCGGAGGTTTCGAGCAGCCGCAGCTTCACGAGGGATGCTGCGTCGGTCATGGGTGGCTCCGCCGCGCTGTCGCGCCGGCGGCGGCCGAAACGCCATGGCGTCCCGCCCTTGCCCGCGTCGTCGCGTTGATCGGCATCGGAAGCCTTGTGTCCATCTCCAGGATGACCCTGCGTCGCAAGATCCGGTCGGTCCTGACCGTCAGATCGCGGCCTCGGCGAAGATCCGCGTCACGTCGCCGTTCCACGCGCCAGCATAGCGCGAAAGCCAGTGCTCGGCCTGTGTCGGCGCGCCGGCGACGATCGGCAGCAGCGGATCGAGGTGGCGCCGCTCGTCGCGGCCCCGGTCGTCGTGCAGGGCGCGCGCGGCGAGGCCGCCCTCGGCGATCGACACCAGGCGTGCGGCGAGGGAGCGTACGGTGCCTGCCGAAGCGCCCTCCGGCCACGGGGCGTCGAGGCCCTGCATCGGCACGGCGGCGCGCAACGCCGCGTAGGCCTCCCATGGCTGCTCGCGTACCAGCGCGTCCGCGGCCGCCAGGGCCGCGTCGTCGTAGAGCAGCCCGGTCCAGAATGCCGACTGCGCCAGCATCATCGGGATCGAGCCGGCGTCCGAGCCGCGCATCTCCAGGAAGCGCTTGATCCGCACGTCCGTGAATACGGTGGTGAGGTGGTCGTCGAAGTCGCCGAGCGTCGGGCGCAGGTGCTCGAGCCCGGGCTGGCGGTTTTCCATCCAGGCGCGGAACGAGCCGCCCGCCACGTCGATCATCGTGCCGTCGCGGTTGACGAAGTACATCGGCACGTCGAGCGCCCACTCGACATAGCGGCCGAAGCCGAAGCCGGGCTCGAAGAACAGGGAGGGCATGCCGCTGCGGGCGTTGTCGGTGTCGGTCCAGACGCGGGCTCGGGTGGACAGCAGCCCGTTCGGACGGCCCTCCTCGAACGGCGAGTTGGCGAACAGGGCGGTCGCCACCGGCTGCAGCGCCAGCGACACGCGCAGCTTGGCGGCCATGTCGGCCTCGGAGCCGTAGTCGAGGTTCACCTGCACGGTGCAGGTGCGCAGCATCATGTCGAGGCCGTACCGCCCAACCAGCGGCATGTAGCGGCGCATGATGGCGTAGCGGCTTTTCGGCATGAACGGCATGTCGGCGCGGGTCGCGACCGGGTGGTAGCCGAGCGGGGCGAAGCCGAGCCCGAGCGCGTCCGAATGCGGACGGAGGCCTGCGGCGTGGGCCAGCAGCTCGGTCTCGGTGTCGTGCAGGGTAGCCAGCGGCGCCCCGGACAGCTCGAACTGGCCGGCCGGTTCCAGCGACAGCGAGCCGCCCTTGTTCGGTCCCTGCCCCTTCAGCCCGATCAGGTGGCCGGCATCGGTGATCGGCTCCCAGGAGGCCGGGTCGGCGGCGTAGGCGGCGAGCAGGTCGGCGATTCCGAGGGGCCCGTAGGCCGGTGCCGACCAGGCGGCGCCCGCTGCACCCGGCCAGCGGAAGCCGAACTTCTCGTGCTCGGTGCCGATCCGCCAGGCCGCGCGCGGCTTGGCGCCAGCCGCGAGATGCGCCGCGAGCTGGTCCACCGAGTCGATCGGGGTGTCGTCTTGGTCGCCGGGGTTCGACATAGAGGGGGCACGCATTCCTGGAAGGACGGCAACCGTTCCGGACGGGCCGCCGGTGGTTCGGCAGTGTCTATGGCGCTGCCGCCGGCTCGGAGCAACCTCGCAGGTCAGCCGGCGAGCGCTGCCAGCCCGGCCAGGGCAGCGGTCTCGGCGCGCAGGATCAGCGGGCCCAGGGTGGCTGCGACCACGAACGGTCGGCTGCGCAGCAGCGCCCGCTCGGTGGGAGAGAAACCGCCTTCGGGCCCGACCAGCAGGCCGGGCTGGAGGTCGGGCATCCTGGGGGTGCGGGCGCGCCAGGCGGCGAGGCTGTCGGCCCGGTCCTCCGTCGTCGCCCGCTCCAGCGCCACCAGCAGCGGCCGATCGGGGTTCCAGGCGCCGAGCAGTTCGGGCAGCCGGACCGGATCCGCGATCGCCGGCACGCTCAGCCGCTCGCATTGTTCCGTCGCTTCCGTCGCGATCGTGGTCCAGCGCCCGGCGTTGATCCGGGCGGAGATCGTGCGCTCGGTGATGACCGGGTGCAGCGCCTCCGCGCCGAGCTCGGTCGCCATGCGCACCACGAGGTCGGTGGCGTCGCGCTTGAGCGGCGCGAACAGAAGGATCGGCCCGGGCTCGGGGGCCGGCGGACGCAGAAGCTGCCGGAGGCGGAACCGGCCGCGCTCCTTGCGCAGCGACTCGACGGTGGCGGTCCATTCGCCATCCCTGGCGTTGAACAAACGCACCCCGTCGCCCGGCTGGCGGCGCAGCACGGCGCCGAGGTAGTGCGCCTGGCCTTCGGTCATCGGCAGGAGGAGGTCGGCGGACAAGGGTTCGGCGTGAAGTCTGGGCAGGTCCTGCACCGGAGCGCTCCGTTGACCGGGGGATGGACCGGCCATAGCAGGAGTTCATGGCCCATACCGACATCGTCGCCACCGGCTGGATCCGGCACCTGCCGGCAAGGTGGCGGGCCTATGCGCTGCTGGCGCGGCTGGACCGGCCGATCGGCACCTGGCTGCTGTTCCTGCCAGGGGCATGGGGCATCCTGCTGCCAGGCGGCGTGGCAACGGGGCAGCGGCTGCGGCTGCTGGCGCTGTTCGCGGTCGGCAGCGTGGTGATGCGGTCGGCGGGCTGCGTGGTCAACGACATGTGGGACCGCGACCTGGACCGGCAGGTGGCGCGCACGCGCGGCCGGCCGCTGGCGTCAGGGGCGCTCCGGATGCGGCAGGCGGCGTGGTTCCTGGGCGTGCTGCTGCTGCTCGGGCTCGGGGTGCTGTTGTCACTGAACCGGCTGTGCTGGGCGATGGGGGCTGGGTCGCTGGTGCTGGTGGGGGTGTATCCGTTGGCGAAGCGGGTGACGTGGTGGCCGCAGCTGGTGATGGGGTTCACCTTCGGCTTCGGGGCGCCAATGGGTTACGCGGCGGCGACCGGGCGAATCGACGGGATTGCGCTATCACTTTATGCAAGCGCGATCCTGTGGGACCTCGGTTTCGACACCGTTTACGGGTTCCAGGACATGGAAGACGACGCGCTGGTGGGGGTGAAGTCGACCTCCCGGCTGGTGGCGGCGCGGCCGCGCCGGTTCGTCGGCGGCTGCTACGCGCTGATGCTGGCAGCACTCGTGCTGGCGGGAGCGCTGGCCGGGGTCGGGCGGTGGTTCTGGCCGGCGTTGCTCCCGGCGGCGGTGTTGCTCGGGTTGCAGGTGCGGGCGCTGGAGATCGGCGAGCCGGCGACCTGCCTGCGGCTGTTCCGGGGCAACCGCGAGGTGGGGCTGGCGGTGGCGGCGGCGCTGCTGGCGGGGCTGTGGCGATGAAGCGTCGTGGTCGGAGGCAACCGGGGCGCCGGCAAGCGACTTGAGCATCGCATGGAAGATTCAGCCTTGTCGTTCGTCGGAAGCGCGCTGTCGGCGCTGCAGCAGGCGCTGCACGAGCGCGGGTCGGAGCTGCGCAACGTGCAGCTGGCGACGCTGTCGCCCGACGGGCGGCCCGGGCTTCGCACCGTGGTGCTGCGCGGCTTCGAGCGGGCGCCGGCCTGCCTGGAGATGCACACCGACGCGCGGGCGGGCAAGGCGCGCGACGTTGCCGGCGACGGGCGGGTCAGCGTGCTGGCGTGGTCGGCGGACGAGCAGCTGCAGCTGCGCTTCGACGGTATTGCCCGGCTGCACCGGGACGACGAGGTCGCGCGCGGGCGCTGGGACGCGCTGTCGCCCAACGGGCGGAACGCCTATGGGCTGCGCAGCGATCCGGGCCGGCGGATCGAGGATCCGGAAGACCGGACGCACCTGCCCGAGGACGAGCAGTTCCGGTGCTTCGCGGTGATCCTCCTGTCGCCGGACAGCGTCGACGTGCTGCGGCTCGGGCCGGAGGGCGCGCAGACGCGGGCCGCGGGCCGCTTCGACGGGTCCGGCCTGTCGGCGGAATGGATCGGGGCGTAGGAGCCTGGCAGGCGGACGGCTAGGCGGGCAGCAGCTGCCAGTCCGCGGCCTTGCCCATCGGTCCGGCCGGCAGAAGGGATCCGAAGCTGTAGCTGCGCGGACGCTCGGGCACCGAAAGGTGCAGGGTGGCGAAGGTGTCGAGCGAGGCACGCAGCGCGTCGGGGTCGGCATCGGCATCCCGGGGGACGATGAACGCCTTCAACCGCGTGCCCTCGGCGGGGTGCATCAGCCGCACCGCGGCGTCGGCGACGTCGGCGTGGGCGCGCAGCACCTCACGGACACGGGCCGGGAACACGTTGGTGCCGCCGACCTGCACCGCGCCGTCCTGCCGGCCGCACACGCGGTAGCGGCGCCGGTCCAGCCAGTCCAGCCGGTCCGGGATGTCGACGGCGGGGGGCGGGCCGCCGGCGGCGGGCAGGTGCTGCACCCCGTCGCCGTTGTCGCGTTGCCAGTGCGGCAGCAGCGTGTAGGGGGCGTCGGGGGCATCCCGCCAGCCGAGGCCTGCGGTCTCGGAGGAGCCGTGGATCTGCAGCAGGCGGTGCAGCCCCGCGGCGCGCAGCGCGGTCGCGGTGTCCGCCGGGCACGGCGCGGTGGAGGTCACGCCGGTCACGCCGGACGGCCAGCCCCCGGGGGCGGCGCGCGCCGTCGCGGCCCAGAAGGCGGGGTGGCCGACCACGACGTCGCCGCGCCGCGCCAGGCCGGGAACGGCGCCGGGCGCGTGCCGACGCAGGTCGAGCACCGGCAGGCCGCCGAGCCGACGGGGCAGCAGCACGGTGAACAGGAAGCCGTAGATGTGGTGGCAGGGCACGGCCGCCAGCACGCGGGAGCCGCCGGCCTGCAGCGGGGCCAGCAGTGCCGCCAGCGCGTCCACTTCCCGTTCCAGCTCCGCCAGCGGGTGCGGACAGGATTTCGGCACGCCGGTGCTGCCGGAGGTCCGGAAGGTCAGGGTGGCGGAGAAGCGGCGCAGCGCCTCGGCCGACAGCGCGCACCAGCCGTCAAGGCCAGGCTGCGCCAGCAGGTAGTCCTCCAGCCCGCTCTCGTGCAGGTGCAGCGCCTCGCACAGCGCTGCGCCAAGCTGCAGCCGCTCCAGGCTGTCGAAGCCGAGGCCGGCCTCGTCGAGCCGGGTGTCGGGCGCCCACGGCCCGGGCGGCACGATGCCGCCCGGGCGCAGGCGCTTGGCCTCGGCGCCGATCAGGTCCACCAGGAAGCGGTGCAGGGCGTCGCCGCCCTGCCACCAGCTCATGCGCGCGGGATCCAAAAACTGCGTCTCCGGCGCGACTACAGGCGCTTGACGAACACCCAGAAGGTGTCGCCGACCAGAGCCTTCTTCATGTGGACCTTCACCTTCGTCGGCTTCATGTTGTAGTCGAAAGTGTACTCGAACATCGCGTTCAGGTCCCCGTCCTTCACGCCCTTGTCAAACGCGCCCCTGAACACCGGGGTGTTGGTGCAGGGTGCGACCTCGGTGAAGAAGCTCTTGCCGATCACCGCCTTCGGGTCGCGACCGGTGATCGCGCCCTCGGCGGCGTTGTAGGCCAGGATCCTGCCCGACGCGTCGAGCTGCACCGCACCGAAAGCGAGCTTGTCGATCTCCCCGGCCTTCATGTTCGACAGCGTATTCGCGATGTCGTCCTTGCCGAACCCAACCAGGGCCATGCCGCCGTCCATGTTTCCTGCTCCGTCCTCAGTTACGCCGCCCAGGGCCCGTGCCGCACGGTGCCTGGTGGGCGGCACGGAGGAATTGTGCACTGCAATAGTTGCCAGCCGGTTAATCCCGGCCCGACGACAGGTCGTCCTCGCCCCAGCCTTCCCGCCAGTCCTCTCCCTGCAGCGACGCGGCCAGGGCAATGATCTCCGGCGACAGCGGGCGGTCGCGGTGGAGGAACGGCACGCGCGCCCGCACCCAGGCGCACAGGCGCCGGCTGGCCGGGGCGAAGCCGGCGGCGTCCGGGCCGCCCTGCATCTCGCAGGCCTGCGCCAGCGCCATGGCGTGGATCGCCAGCACGTGCCAGGCGAGATCGAGCAGCTCGGCCGCCTTGCGGGCGGCGATGGTGCCCATCGTCACCACGTCCTGGTTGTTGTTGTTGGTCGGGATCGACTGGATGGAGGCGGGATGCGCCTTCGCCCGCAGCTCCGCCACCAGGGCGGAAGCGGTCACCTGCGCGCCCATGAAGCCGCTGTTGCGGCCGACCGGGCCGGATTGCAGGAACGGGGGCAGGCCGTTGTTCAGCAGCGGGTCGCACAAGCGCGCCAGGCTGCGCTCGGCGTGCAGCGCCAGCTTGCCGATCGCGAGCGCCAGCGTGTCGGCGGCGAAGGCGGCGTGCTGGCCGTAGAAGTTGCCGCCGTGCAGCACCGCCTCGTCGTCGGCGAACACCAGGGGGTTGTCAGTGGCGCTGTTCAGCTCGGTCGCGATCACCCGGTCGTGGAAGTCGATCAGGTCCCAGATCGCCCCGAACACCTGCGGCAGGCAGCGCGCGGTGTAGGGCGCCTGCGGCAGCGCGCGGCCGACCAGCACCCCGTCCTGCGCTTCCTCCTCCGCCTGGAGCCGCGGCGGCGGCTGCACCATGGCGCCCAGGCGGGTGCCGCCGCGGGCGAGGCCGGCCAGCAGGCGGTGCACCTCCTGCTGGCCCGGATGCGGCCGGGCGACGCCGAGCCGCGGGTCGAAGGCTTCGGCGGGGGCGCCGAGGATCTCGGCGTAGAGCAGGCCCAGGCGCAGCCCGAAGGCTGCCGCCCGTCGCGCGCCGACGCCGTTCAGGCAGGAGATGCCGGTCATGGCGGAGGTGCCGTTCACCAGCGCCAGCCCGTCCTTGAGGCCGAGCGACACCGGGCGCAGGCCCACGGCCGCCAGTGCCGCGGCGCCCGGCATGCGCTGCCCCGCCACCACCGCCTCGCCCTCGCCGACCAGGACCAGGGCGACGTGGGCCAGGGGCGTCAGGTCGCCGCTCGCGCCGACGGTGCCCATCTCCGGCACCACGGGCACCACGTCGCGATCGAGGCAGGCCAGCAGCAGGTCGAAGGTTTCGCCCTCGATCGCGGAGAAGCCGCGCGCCAGGCTGCTGGCGCGCGCCGCCATCACCGCACGTGTCTGCGGCCCGCTGAGCGGCCGGCCGACGCCGGTCGCCAGGTGGTAGAGCAGGTTGCGCTGCAGCTCGGCGGCGTGCTCGGGCAGCACGTAGTGGCAGGCCAGCGGCCCGTAGCCGGTGGTCACGCCGTAGATGCGGCGGCGCTCGGCGACCATGCGCGCCAGGCAGTCGTTGGCTCCCGCCATGCGGGCGCGTGCGGCAGGGCCGACGCAGACCGTCGCGTGCCGGTGCGCGACGTTCCAGACCGCGTCGAGACCCAGGTTCTCGGAGCCGAGGTCGATGGGCGTGCCGCGATCGGGCGCGGTGTCGTCGAGCATGGTCAGCCTTCCGTCGAAAGATGCGGGGCGCAAGGGTTGCGAGGCCGCGGCGGGAAACGGACGGCAGTCTGGAGCAGGGTGGTTAACATTCCGGGTGGAGGACGCGTCGTCGGCCGGCGGCCGTCCGGTGGTGGACACGGTTCCGCCTGGGCGTCATGGGGCGGGCGAGCCGTGCCGGACGCGTTCACCACTTGGAGCGTGTCGAGGGCCAGGCCGAACCGGGCGTCGAACGGAGCGGCCACTGCAGAACACGACGTCGGATACGAGGGCGGCCGCGAGGACGTCGCTGCCGGCTGGGCGGCTGGCCGGGCGCCCGCGCAGCAAGGCGGCCCGGCAGGCGGTGCCGGATGCGGCCTGGGCGATCCTGATGGAACCGACCTCGGCAGGTTCTCGACCGAAGCGGTGGCCCGGCGCCCCGGGCTCTGGGCTCCGGGCTCCGGGCTCCGGGCTCCGGGCTCCGGGCTCCGGCGTGGCGCGCAGCACCATCCATCGCCAATGGCCAAGCAAGGGCCCGCTTGCGATCGAGAGCTTCCTCAACGCGTCCACGCCGCATCTCGCCTGCGCGGAAAGCAACGATGCCGTTGCGGACTTCCGGGAGTTGCCGGATTCGCTGGTTCGGGCGCTGAGCGGAGCGGCAGGCCGGATCGCGGCCTCGGCGGTGGCACAGGCGCAGACCGATGCCGAAACGTGGCAGATGTTCGGGCAAGACCTTTTCGATGCCGCTGCGTCACAAGAGTTCCAGGCTTCTGGATCGCGGGATCAGGGAGGGCCGGCTCCGGGCGGACGTCAATGTGCCGGTGTCCTCGACGCGGCGGTGTGGGCGGTCTACCTGCGCCTGCTGCTCGGCCAGCCTTTCGATGCCGTCTGGTCGCAGGCGTTGTCCGAAACCGTGCTGCGGGACTGCCGGGCCAACCCGACGCAGGCCGATCCGACGACCAGACCGAGCCGCTGATCCCTGTGCCCGGCCGCTTGTGCGGGAAGCCGCGATGCGGATGCGCAATCCGTCAGGAACGGGGCACGGTGGTCCGGCGCAGGCGCAGGGCGTTGCCGAGCACGAACAGGCTGGACAGCGCCATCGCGCCAGCGGCCAGCATCGGCGACAGCGACAGGCCGGTGAGCGGATGCAGCACGCCGGCGGCGACCGGGATCAGCAGCACGTTGTAGCCGAACGCCCAAAACAGGTTCTGCCGGATGTTGCGCATGATGGCGCGCGACAGGTGCAGGGCGGCGAGCAGGGCGGCCGGGTCGCCGTGCACCAGCACCACGTCGGCGGTCTCGATGGCGATGTCGGTGCCTGTGCCCATGGCGACCCCGACATCGGCCGCGGCCAGCACCGGGGCGTCGTTGATGCCGTCGCCGACGAACACGGTCGTGGCGCCGGGGCGGCGCAGCGCGTGCAGGGCAGCCGGCTTGTCGGCGGGAAGCAGGCCGGCGCGCACGGTGCGGATGCCGAGGCGGGCGGCGACGACGCCCGCAGTGCGCGGGTCGTCGCCGGTCAGCATGGCGACGTCGAGGCCACGCGCGTGCAGGGCGGCGACCGTGGCGGCGGCGGAGGGGCGCAGCGCGTCGGTCACCGGCAGCAGGGCGGACACCCGTCCGTCCACCGCCAGCAGGATCGGCGAGCCGCCCTCCCCGGCCAGATGGTGGATCGCCGGCGCGAAGGCGGGGTCGAGGCCGAGGGTCTGCATCAGCCGTGGAGAGCCGACCGCGATCGCGTGCCCGCCGGCCTCGCCGACCACGCCCAGGCCGGGGCGGGACTCGAAACGCTGCACCGGCGGCAGGGCGAGGCCGCGCGCCTCGGCCGCCTGCACCACCGCGCGGGCCAGCGGGTGTTCCGAGCGGGCTTCGAGGGCGGCGGCGAGGCCGAGCAGGGTGGGCTCGTCGAACCGGGCGTCGTCCGGGAGCACGAGGGGGGCCAGGGTGGGGCGGCCGAGGGTCAGGGTGCCGGTCTTGTCCAGCGCCACGGCGGTCGCCTCGGCCAGGCGCTGCAGCGACAGGGGGCGACGGAACAGCACGCCGAGACCGGCGGCGCGTGCGGTGCCGACGGTGATCGAGACCGGGGTAGCCAGCCCCATGGCGCAGGGACAGGCGACGATCAGCACCGACACCGCGTAGCCGAGCGATACCCCGGGCCCGGCGCCGGCCAGCAGCCAGGCGGTCAGGGTGAGGAGGGCGCAGGCGATGATCGCCGGCACGAACCATTGCGTCACCCGGTCGAGCAGCGCCTGGATCGGCAGGCGGCCGGCCTGCGCCGCTTCCACCATGCGCACGATCCCGGCCAGGGTGGTGCGCTGGCCGACCGCGGTGGCGCGGACCGTCAGGCTGCCGGCGCCGTTGACGGTGCCGCCGACCACCGGATCGCCCGGGGCGCGGGACACCGGCAGCGGCTCGCCGGTGAGCATGGACTGGTCGACGTGGGAGGCGCCGTCGGTCACCAGCCCGTCGGCGGGCAGGCGCTCGCCGGGGCGGACCAGGATCAGGTCGCCGGGACGGAGGGCGGCAGCCGGCAGCTCCTGCGTGACGCCGTCGCGGAGGATGCGGGCGGTGCGCGGCTGCAGGTCGAGCAGGGCGCGCACGGCGTTGCCGGCGCGGCCGCGTGCGCGGGCCTCGATGACACGGCCGAGCAGGATCAGGGTCACGATGACGGCGGTGGCCTCGAAGTAGGACGGGCCGGGCGGGGCCTGCGGGAGCAGCAGGCGGCGCAGCACGGCGACGGTCGAGAAGGCCCAGGCAGCGCCGGTGCCGAGCAGCACCAGCGCGTCCATGTCGGGCGCGCGTTGCCGCAGGGTGCGCAGGCCGCCGCGCACGAAGCGCCGGCCCGGTCCGAACAGCACCGCGGTCGCGAGCGCGAACGAGAGCAGGGCGGCGGGGAGCCGGTCCGGCAGGCCGAGCAGGGGGCCGGCCATGGCGAGCACGACCAGCGGCACGGTGAGCAGGACGGACAGGAGGAGGTCGCGTCGCAGCGCGACGGCGGCGGGGTCCGGCTTCTGCGGGTCCGGGCCTGCGCGCCCGGCGTCGTCGGGGAGCGGGCGAGGCGCGAAGCCGGTGTCGCGGATGGCGCGTTCGATCGCGGACTCGGTGGTGACGCCGGCGGGGGCGTCCGGGCTGGTGGCGAGGCGGGCGGCGAGTCGGACGGTCAGCTGGCCGGTGGCGAGGTTGACCGCGGCGTTGCGCACGCCGGGCACCGCGGCGACCGCGGTCTCGATGCGGCGCACGCAGGAAGCGCAGTGCATGCCCTCGACCTCGAGCCGGAGGACCTCGTCGCGGACGGTGAAGCCGGTGGCCGCCACCGCGTCGGCGACGGCGGCGGCCAGGCCGGGTGGCGCCGGGGCCGCGACCGATGCCTCGGCGCGTCCGGACAGGAGGTCGATGCGGGCGGACGCGATCCCGGGCACGGCGAGGATGGCCTGCTCGACGCGGCGCACGCAGGACGCACAGTGCATCCCGTCGACGGGAAAGCGCAGCACGCCCGTCGCTTCGGCTGTCAGGGCCTGGTCCATCGGAACCTCCGGACTCGCGGGACGCCGGCCCGGCTGCGCAGAGCGGTCCCGAGTGGGCACGCCGGACGCGGTGGCGCGGTCGTGGCCAGCCACCCGGACATGGGGACGACGCGGCGGGCGTCCAGGGCGCGGCGGCGGGCGGCGGCCATGCGCCGCGCCCGGACGGCGACCCGGTCAGGCGGTCAGGCGGTCAGGCGGTCAGGCGGTCAGGACGGAGCTCATGCTGGTCGAGGCGGAGGTGACGCTCGACTGCGCGCCGTAGGCCTGCAGCATCTGCATGATCTGGCTGAGCGTGCTGGCCGCGTCGGTGGTGGCGCTGCCCGAAGCGGCGGTGCCGGACGCGGTGCCGGACGCGGTCCCGGTCGAGGTGCCGGACGCGGTGCCGGCAGGGGTGGTTGCGGTGCCGCTGCCGGACAGTTCGGACTGGAGGCCGGTGAGCATGGACTGCACGCCCGAGACCAGGGCGGAGGCGGCGGTGCCGATCGGGGAGCTGCCGGCCTGGGTGCTTCCGGCCTGGGTGCTCGCGGTCTGGGTGGTGGCCGTCTGCGTGCTGCCGGCCGGAATGCTGTTCGACTTGCCGTGCGACGGCCAGCCGGTGGAGGGCAGCGGCGGCGCGCTCGCCTGGGAGGGATCGGCGCCGGACAGCATGTCGGTCAGGTCCGAGGACGGCGCGCTCGATCCCGCGGGGGCCTTCGTCTTCTGGGTCTGGGCCTGCATCTCCTGCAACTGCTGCCAGCGGGCGTGATTGCTACCCCCGGACACGGCCGAACTCGACATGGTTGCCTCCTGGTTCTGCTTGATGCCGGAACAATAACTCGGCAGGACTTTCAAGTCCAGCCAAATATAGACTGCTGCGCTGGGCAATATATACCTGGCGAGAACTGCAGGCCGGCAGATTCTGCCGCGTCCGTTGCCAGGCCGGTCAGCGCGGCCGCTGCCGATCGCAGACCAGGGCGGCCATGGCGCCGGCCAGCATCAGCGCGGTCATGGTCACCGGGCCGGGCGTGGCCCAGCCGACCAGCACGGTGCTCAGCGCGCCGATGAAGAACACCGTGGTGCCGTACAGGGCCGAGGCGGCTCCCGCGGCGCCGCCATGGCCCAGCACCGAGCCGAGTGCGGCACCCGGCAGCAGCAGGCCGAGGAAGGCCATGCAGGCCATCATGCCCAGCGTCATGCCGAGCGCGCCGCCGCCGCCGGTGATCGCCATGCCCAGCATCGCGGTGGTGGCGGCGACCAGGCCCAGGCTGCCGCAGGTCAGGGCGCGGTCGAGCCCGATCCGGGCGACCAGGCGGGCGTTACCCTGGGTGCCGGCGATGTAGCCGACGGCGTTCAGGATGAACACCGCGCCGAAGGTGGTGGGGCTGAGCCGGTAGTGGCCCAGGAACACCGGCGGCGCCCCGGCCAGGAAGGAGAACAGGCTGAAGGTGCCGAAGCCGCCTTCCAGTGCGTGGGTGCGGAAGGAACGGCCGCGCCAGGCGATGATGTAGCCGACCACGGTGTTGCCGACCCGCAGCCGCCCGTGCTGGTGCGGGCGCAGGGTTTCCGGCAGGTAGCGGTAGATCAGCACCGAGCACAGCAGGCCGTAGACGGCGGCGATCCAGAAGATGCCGCGCCAGTTCCAGTGCTGGGCGATCAAGGCGCCGAGCGTCGGCGCCAGCACCGGCACCACGCCCATGACCATGACCATCCGGCCCACCATCCGGGCCGCCTCGGCGCCGTCCTTGACCACGTCGGCGATCACCGCGCGCGGGATCACCAGGCTGGCGGCGGCGCCCACCGCGGCCCAGAGCCGCCACCAGGACAGGTGGGTCATGGTGTCGGCGAGCGCGCAGCCGATCGAGGCCAGGGTGTAGATGGCGGTGCCGATCAGCAGCGGCAGGCGGCGCCCGTAGCTGTCGGCGAGCGGGCCGTGGGTGATCTGGCCGAACGACAGGCCGAGGAACCAGGCGGCGAGCGTCAGCTGGACCTCGCCAGGCCGTGCTTCGAGCGTCGCCTTGATGGCAGGAAAAGCCGGGAGGTACATGTCGGTCGAGATCGGACCGACCGCGGTCAGCAGCGCCAGAAGCACCGTGATCAGGATCGGAGAACGCGTCGCCTCGCGCGTGCGCTGCCCAGACACGCCATCATCCCTTCCGCCAGGCCGGGCGGATCATGGCCGGTTCGGGCGGACATGGCGACAGGGGAGCAGAGGGGTCCGGGTGGACCTCGTCGCAGCGCTTGCTTTTGTTCCCGTTATGTTCTTGTATGGGAGCTGAACAGGATGCCCCGTCGGGCGGGTGGACGGGCCGGAGGTCAGGGATGCCAGACGAAGCCTGTCCGTCTCCCCTGCTGCCGCTCGGCCTTCGCGACACCGCCGAGGCGCTGCAGCACGCGCTCGCGCTGCGCCGGACCGGCCTGGCACGGGATGCGATGACGAACGCGCTGAACGGGGTGGTGGCGGAGCTGCTCGCGGAAGCGTTGATCTCGGCCGGCTACGTGGTGTCGATCCGGCGCTGAGGCGCGGGCCGGCAACCGGTGCGCGACGGCGTGGTCATCCCGGGGAATGGTGGCGCGGGGGCTCCGGTGCGTGCCGCCTTGGCTGCCGACGGCATCCTGGCCGGCGTGGATACGGTTGCTGCGGTTCCGGCATGGCGTGGCATGACGGGATGGAGCGCATCACGGCCGCGACGATCCCGTCGTGATCCCGATGCCGGTCCAGGAGATGGGGTTCCGGGCCCCGGGACCGCGCGGGTGTCCACCGTGGGGTGCGCGATCGATGGAGGGCGGGCGCTTCCGGATGCCGTCCGCAGCGGCGGTGTCAGACAGGTCGCGGCTTCTTCCTGGCCCCCGGCCCGGATCTTCCGGTCGGTCTTGCGGAAGCCTTGTCGGGCGCCACAGGCGTCGCGTCGCTCGGGTTGTCGACGGCCTCGGCCTCGGCCGCCGCGGCGAACATGGCGGCGAGAAGCGTCCGGCGCAGCTTCTCCTCAGCGGGCGCTTCCGCGGGTACCGTATCGGCCATGGTCCCGGGCGGGACCGGGTCGGGTGTCCCGTCGGCCGGCGCCCCGGTCGAAGGACATGGATCACGGCCCTCGCGGAAGCCGTAGAGGATGAAGTGCAGGAACGGGTTCAGGGGCGAGGTGCGCACGTCAGCGTTCGCGGCGAGGTAGCGCCTGGTGTCGAAGAAGGCGTTCGGGTTCCGGCCCTCCCCTGCGCCGTGGTCGAGGTAGTGCTGGACCGGATCGAGCCGCGCCCTCGCGACGTCCTCGTGTTGCCGAAGATACCAGTCGAGATCGAACAGGAGCGGTCTCATGTCTCGCTCCGGTTGCACGACCGGCGGTGGCCGCCTGCCGATCCGGGGCGCACCGTTGCGCGAACGGAGGGCGGCGGCCGGTCCGTCTGTCGGTGACACCTGCGGCTTGACGGCAGCCTTGTCCGAGATGTCGTTGACCGGCATCCGCGGTGTTCTCCGTGGGGTGGGCGTCACGATTGCCGCCTCGCCTGCCACTGCGCCGCCGTCTGGGCATAAAGGTCGGTTGGCCGGTCATCGAACGGCGCTGGCAGCTGGACCGGTCCTTGCCGCGTCGAGCCGAGCTTCCCGGCCACGGCGACCGACGCCGCGTTCTCGGGGTCGATGAGGTGGATCACCTCGGGCCAGCCCAGCGCTCCGAAGGCCCATTGCATGGCCGCCATGGCCGCTTCCGTGGCATAGCCGCGCCCCCAGGCGTCCCGATGCAGCCCCCAGCCGACCTCCGGCCCTGGCCAGCCCGCGGGCCACCAGGGTCCGACGCGGCCGATCCAGCAGCCCGTGCTGCGCTCGACGACGGAGAACATGCCGAAGCCGTGCAGCGCCCAGCTGCCGGCGGTCGAGGTCATGGAACGCCAGGCGGCGAAGGGGGGTTGTGCGCCTCCGATGAAGCGCATGGCCTCGGGATCGGCGCTGCACTCCATCCAGCGGGCGAGGTCGGACTCGACGGGCGGACGCAGGATCAGGCGGGGCGTTTCGAGGACCGAAGGGGGCATGGGAGGGCCTGGAGATGCGGTGACCACGGCAGCGCAGGATCATCGGTCGGGTGTGAGAACTCGATGCGCCGCCGATAACCGACGCAGGGTGAGGGACACGAGGACGATCAACTCAACCGAGGCGAAAACAACGACTTGTTCGGCCCAATCTCGCTTCTCTTGCATCACTTATAATGGATCATGAGAGAAGAAAGGCTGGCAGGAACCCTCTGGCATTCCTCCCGATCTCGGAGCGAAAGATGCGGGGCGGGTCCACCTTGCGGCGTCCGGCCACACCTGTGGTTTCGATACGTCTTTCTGAGACCGTCTAGCAGAGGGTCGCTAGCGGGCTACAAACGCGCCGAGCGAAACATCTCGCGCGCCGCTTCACCGCAGCAACACGTCAAGACGATGGATGACACATGATGACGACATATCGTCAGGATGGCGCATGGTTGGATGATGGTGCGGTCGATTGCAACGATGGTCGTCCGTCAGCTGGACCGGCCCGCTCGATGCTGTGACCACCTGACGCCCATTTTGATAATGCCTCCCACCATCCTGCTGGAGCCGGTGCAGCCTGGCATCGTGGTGGTGATGACAATACGGTCGCTGCAAGACGAAACGGTGTCGTGATGATCGTTCATCATTGTGACGCTTTGCAGAACCCGGAGCAGAGCCGCCAGCTGCCCAGGGCAGAGGACCCTGCACTTCTGCGCCTGGAGATCCCGGCGGCCCAACGTGATCCCACCTCCTACAAGACCCCGAACGACGTGGAATACCTCCTCGCAATTCCTGGGCGGGTTCCATAGGAGGACCGCGCAAAGACCCTGCCACGACCACCTCCCGACAAGATGAAGAAGATACCAGGAAGTCATTTCGATTGATCCATGGATCCGGCCTCTTTGGTCGGCGGTCCTTCACGGTTTCTCAACCTGATTGGGCGAGGCTCACACCTTGAACGAGAGGAGGACCTTGCGATGCCCGACAGCCTGGAGGTGTTCCGTCAGCATCGCGCACAACCGGTGTCCCACGATCCCGCCCTGGATCACAGGATGACCGTCATCGCCGGCGGCATTGGTCAAAGACTCCTCTGCGACCTGTTGATGGACGTTCGGGAGGCTGGGGGCACCGTGAACGACCTCCTGGGGCTGATAGCTCGTCTGACCGCCGACAGCGTACAGTTCTGCTTCAGGCGGGAGGATCACGAGGTCGCACTGAGGCGGGTGAACACGGGGGCGGCTCTGCTGCTGAAGGCTGACCGATGACCGCCCAGCCCCACGATGCCATCAAGGCGCGCAACGCGGCCGGGATCTGGGTCATGGTGCCGGTCGCCGACATCTTCTGCATCTCCGCCGATGACGATGAAACCGACTCCACTCTGCTGACCCTGCGGGACGAGAGCGTGGTGACGCTCCCCGAGGCTTACGAGGAGGTGGTTGATCGGATTGTCGCCAGTTGGTCGGACCACAAGTGACTTGGCGACCCTGCCGCGCTAGGCGTCGAAACGAACCGCCCGAAGATCCCCGCCACGTCCACCTCCAGACCTCAGGAGGAAGAAGAAGCCTAAGGGGGTCGCTGCGGGCCTTTCGATGCACCCGGCTTGGCGCTCCGACCACAGCCTGAGAACCGGCTGTCGCCGCTGTGGATGCGGCGCATCCTCGACCGCAACGACTTCATGAGGCTCCGCCGCCAACCCATAAAGCGGATTTCCAATCGTCGGGATTGCCGGATCCAAGTGGGACACCCATAGGAACGATTGCAGCGGCTTTGCGAACGCCATGGCGGACAACCGGAACACCGACCCGGGCTGGACGAAACTCGGCAACGATCCCGCCAAGGTGGGCCGGGTGGCGGCACGGGGCTACCTTATGGTCGCCGGTAAGAAGGAAGCTGGACATCGCCACGTCGTGGCCATCGTGCCGGGCGAAGGGCCGCATGAGACCGCCATGGGCTATTGGGGGCGGTTGGATGGCGTCGGGTTCAAGACCAAGGAGCTCAGCTGCGCCTGGAAGCGCGCCGACCTGGCGAACGTGCAACATTTCGCGAGAAACGGTTCCGAGCCTGGGGCGTCCTTGGAAGTCTTGCGGTCGCAGGGACCGACCTGGCGTCAGGAACCGGACCAGCAATGATTCAGATCATCCCGCGCGGCTCCTCGGCAGAGGTCGGAAGCTGTCATCTCGACCTCGGGGACCTCGATGATCCCAAGGCACCTCGCGCGTGGCAGGAGCCCATCCGGATCGCCAGCGATGGGAAGACCGGCTGCACAGTCGGCGAGGATGTGGCGATCGTGGAGAAGCCGCTGGGCTTGGCGCAGGGCCACCTGTTCTACGCCACGACCAGTTCCGGCAGCCAGACACAGGTCTGCGTGGTGGATGCCCGGAACTGTGCCGTCAAATGGTCCAGCCCCAGCTTTGAAGGTGCTCCGATATTGACGCGGTAATGGAGGCCCGGCGCGCATGACGATGGACGATGCCGTGGCGGCAGGATGTGCCTTCCTCCTCCGCTGAAGTGGCCTCCACCCCATGCGAAATATAAGCGGCACATGGCAGGGCCTCTACAGCTACCCCAGAGCTTATGATCCAGTGTCCTTCACGGCTCAGCTTCACCATGCTGAGGAATGGCTGACGGGCAGCACTGATGAAGCCCTTACGGTCAGGGTGCCGGCAGGCTCTGTCATGACAGCGACGGTGATGGGCAGGGTGGACGGGCAGCACGTCACGTTCCTGAAGACCTATGACCGGCAAATCCGCCGCTACGACGCTGTCCATTATGAGGGCGAAATAGACCCGGAGGGCGAGGAGATATGGGGGCGATGGACGATACCGGGGAGCTGGTCCGGCACATTCCTGATGATCCGCGCCTCGCAGCCGCAGGTGGCGTTGAGCGAGCGTTGGGCGGAGCGGGTCTAGGCCGTGTCGGACTGACCGCACTGGACCACGCCACCGAGCTGTCGCCCCAGGAACCACCGGGAGCCACCTAATGGACTGGAAGACGGTGGACGTTGTCTCGTCAAGTCGCTCGCACGGCCGCCTCTGGTCCTGGTTATGTTCTGGCAGCTCCAGTCTGAGATCCGTCTTTACTCTGAGACGCCTCGTGAAGATCACCTGGAGGGACGCGGAGTTGAATTCTGCACAAGGCGCCGAAGCGGTGAAGACTTTTCTGGATGCGACTCCCGAACGGAAGGTGGAGATGGCAATGGATGCTGCCTTGGTCGAAGCGCCAAGCTCGATCCACTTCGCCTTTTTGACAACGAGCCTGCTGCGCCCCGCGCGCTCGTAGAGGTCATTCCGGATTGGGGCCGAGCTTCACTCTGGGCCGCAGCCCGAAGGCGCGACATCAAGGCGGAGGGCTATAGGGCCCCAAGTCAGCTTGCGAGAAAGCCACGCCCCGAGGCGCCGCTTCTCGGTGCGCTTGATAGCCTGGAGCGGCCACGAAATGAGGGTGCACGTGCACCCATGCCGCCGAACAATTCTTGCATCTCCGGAGTCGCCGTTCGGGAGTCGGACCTGCTGAGCGCCGCGACGATGTCTCCAAAGGGTCGTCCAACGTCGCTGTCATCGAAAATGGACCTGCCTTCATCAGCTCGATCCAGGCGATCGGAGTCGGCAACGATCCATGCCGCCCACCGCGCTGCCATTTCCTGTGCCTTGGAGGGTGTCGCAGCGACCACATCAAGGCGCCGTTCCCATTCCGCTCCTAGTCCCGCCCAACGCGTGAACGCGTTCGCCAAAGCCTGCGCCATGCGCTTCCGTTCGGAGATCCCGAGGGTGATTTCGATGATGTCGGACGACTGCCCAGAAACAGCCCGGAAGCGCGATGGGATCTTCTTGCGGACGCAGAGGACGCCGTTCGCGGATCCTCCCGGGGTTGGCTTATGTGGATCGTCGCCATGATCGGTGTGCTCAGGACCACCGCAGAAAGCCAGCAGATCTGCGTTCCGGGAAGATCAGCCCCTTGGCGACAAGGTATGCCGGGTGAGGGA
>CAXUDP010000022.1:0-44302 GCA_964249735.1 uncultured Acetobacteraceae bacterium
TCGCCGTAGCCGCCGAGCGGCTTGGACGGGAAGAAGCTGATCGCGGTGGCGTCCGCTTCGCGGCCGAGCCTCGCCCCCCCGAGGCTGCCGCCGAAGCTTTGCGCGCAGTCGTCGAGCAGGAACAAGCCATGGTCGCCGGCGATCCGGCGCAGCTCCGGCCAGGGCGCCGGCTGGCCGAACAGGTCCACGCCGACGATCGCCGCCGGGCGCAACCGGCCCTCGGCACGAACCTGGTCGATCCGTGCCTGCAGATGCAGCGGGTCGATCTGGAAGGTGCGCGGGTGGACGTCCACGAACACCGGCGTCGCTCCCAGCACCAGCGGCACCTCGGCGGTCGCGGTGTAGGTGAAGGCGGGCAGGAACACGGCGCAGCCGGGCCCGATGCCCTCCGCCATCATGGCGATCTGCAGCGCGTCGGTGCCGGAACTCAGGCCCACGCAGTGCGCGGCGCCGCAGAACGCCCCGAGCCGGGCTTCCAGCTCGCCCACCTCCGGGCCGAGCACGAACTGGCAGTGTCCCAGCACCGTTTCCAGCCGCGCCCGCAGAGCCGGCGCGATCCGCGCCTGCTGCGCCCTCAGGTCGAGGAACGGGACCGGCCGCGAGGGATGACTCATGGGATCGGGTCCTTCTCGGCAACCACCGTGTGGCCGGCACGGACCGCCGGCACCTGGCCGTCCGGGTTGTGCGCGAACTCCGGCACCAGCCGCTTGAGCAGGGCCAGCGCCTCGTCCGGATGGCCGGCGCGACACGCGTTGCCGATCGCGTCCAGCGCCTGCCCGAGATCGCGCGCATCGTCGGTACGCGGGGTCGCCATCAGCAGGCCGGGATGGCCGGTCGGTACCGGCGGCTCGTGGCCGTGGAACAGCTCCTCGAACAGCTTCTCACCCGGCCTCAGCCCGGTGTAGCGGATCGGCACGTCCTGGTCCGGACGCAGGCCGGCCAGGCGGATCATCTGCCGCGCCAGGTCGACGATCTTCACCGGCTCGCCCATGTCGAGCACGAAGATGCCGCCGTTTCGGAGCAGCGCCTCGGTCTGCCCGTCGGCGGTGGCAGAGCCGACCGCACTCGCCTGCAACACCAGCCCGACCGCTTCGGACACGGTCATGAAGTAGCGCTGCATGTCGGGATGGGTGACGGTGAGCGGGCCGCCGCGCTCGAGCTGGCGGCGGAACAGCGGCACCACGGAACCGGTGCTGCCGAGTACGTTGCCGAACCGCACGGTCACGCAGCGCAGGCCCCCGCCCTCCTGTCCGCTGCCGCCGCGACGGGCGGCGATGTCGAGCGACTGGCAATACATCTCGGCCGCGCGCTTGGAGGCGCCCATCAGGCTGCTCGGGTTGACCGCCTTGTCGGTGGAGATCAGCACCATCTCCGCGGTGCCGGCGCCCCGTGCCGCATCGGCGACCTCGCGGGTGCCGACGATGTTGGTCAGCATCCCTTCGGACGGGTTGGCTTCCACGATCGGCACGTGCTTCAGCGCCGCGGCATGGAACACGATCTCCGGGCGGTGTTCCGTGAACACTGTTCGCAAACGAGCCCGGTCGCGTATGTCGGCCACCACGCTTTGCCGGGGCACGGCGGGGGCCAGCTCGGCCAGCTCCAGGTCGACCTGCCACAGCGCGAACTCGCCGTGGTCGAGCAGCACCAGCAGTCCGGGCGACAAGGCCGCCACCTGCCGGGCCAGCTCCGCGCCGATGGTGCCGCCGGCGCCGGTCACCAGCACCCGTCGCCCGGCGACCAGGCGCGCCATCGCGGCGCGGTCGAGCGACACGAGCGGCCGGTTCAGCAGGTCCTCGATCGCCACCGGGCGCAGCTCGACCCGACTGGCCGGCGACAGCGCGGTCGGGTCCGGCACCCGGCCGACCGGGACGCCGAGCCGCTCGGCCGCGCGGATCACCGCGGCGAGGTCGGCGCCGCGCAGCTCCGGGTCGGTGACGATCAGCCCGTCCGGGCGGCGCTGCTGCCGGTCGAGCCGGTCCAGCACCGTATCGGCGTCGCGCAGCGTGCCCAGGATCGGCACGCCGTGGATGCGCCGGCCCGGCTGGTGCCGGCCGCGCGCCAGCAGGCCGACCACGCGCAGCGGCGTCCCGCGCTCGCGGCGCACCGCGCGGATGAACAGGTCCGCCGCCTCGTCGGCGCCGACCAGCAGCACGCGCTGTGTCTGGACCGCGCTGCCGCCGATCGGGCGGCCCTGCGACAGCCGGTAGACGATGCGCAAGGATCCCAGCATCACCAGCAGGGTCAGGGCGTGGATGATGGGAAAGGTGATGCTGGGCAGCCGGAAGCCGGTAGCCAGCAGCAGGGCGGCGAACAGCAGGGCGCTCGCCACCGAGGCGCCGGCGATGCCCAGCAGGTCGGCGACGCCGGAGAAGCGCCAGTACTGCTGTGGCATGCGGAACGGCACGCCGCCGACTAGCAGGGTGATGGCGCCGCCGGCCAGGAACCAGAGCGGATGGATCAGGCCGCCTTGCGGATCGGCCAGCCAGCGCGCGATCGGCGCCGCCACCGCCGCCAGCGCCCCGTCCAGCAGGACGTTGACCAGGATCCGGTTCAGCGGCCGCAGCCGGGCGCGGGCGCCGTCCGACCGGTCCCCGCTGCCGGGAGCCGGCGCGTCGGGCGAGGCGCCGGTCGGGCCGCCGGATGGGACACGTTGCGGGAGCATCTCCGCGCCCGTATAGCCCAGCGTCCCGTGCGCTAGAAGGCGGCCCGTCGCCTCCCCCGGCCGCGTTCCCCCCGACCCGGCTGCGCCGGACCGGAACACCATCATGTCGGAGAACGCGTCGGTGCCGATGAACGGCTGGACACCCGTGTGGCTCCCGGTCGCGTGCCTCCTGGCCGCGCTGCTGTCGGCCCTGGTGGTACGCGGGATGATCCGGCTGGCGGTGATGGACGTGCCGGGCGGACGCAGCGCGCATGACCGGCCGGTGCCGCGCGGCGGCGGTGCCGGCACCGTGCTGGTGGTGCTGTTCGGCGTGCCGGCGATGGTCGTGCCGCTGGCCGGCGGCCGGGCTCCGGTCGCCACGATCGTGCTGCTCGAGGCGGCGGTCGCGCTGCTGGCGACGGTGTCCTGGCTCGACGACCTGCGGCAGCTCGGATACCGCGCCAAGCTGTCGGCCCAGCTCGCCGCGGCGGCCCTGGCGGTCGGCGCCGTGCTGGCCGGGCTTCCGGTTCTGCCGCCGCCCTTCCTGCTGTGGCCGGGAACCGTCGCGGCGTTCTGCTGGCTGATGGTGGTCACCAACGCGGTCAACTTCATCGACGGGATCAACGGCCTGGCCGCCGGCAGCGTCGCGGTGTGCGGGCTGTTCGCTGCCGTGCTCGGCTGGCGGACCGACGCGCCGGTGGCGGTGGCGTCCGGACTGATGCTGGCGTCGGGGCTGGTCGGGTTCCTGCCGTTCAACTATCCGAAGGCGCGCATCTTCCTGGGCGACGTCGGCAGCCAGGTGTGCGGCCTATTGGCTGGCACGCTGGCGCTGCTGCTCCACGGCCCGGTCTGGACCCTGACCGGGCTGGCCGTGCCGCTGATCCTGGCGGGCATCCTGTGGGACGTGCTGTTCACCCTGGGCCGGCGCCTGCTGGCGGGAGAGCGGCTGACACAGGCGCATCGTGGCCACCTTTACCAGGTGGCGGCGCGCACCGGCGTGCCGGCGGCACGCGTCACGGTGATCCACTGGTGGTTCGCGACCTGGGGTGGGATGCTGGCACTGGCGCTGCTGCCGCGACACCCGGTCCTGGCCGGCGTGCTGGCGGTGCTGCCGCAGCTGGGCTGGACCGGGATCATACGGCGCCGGGCGGCGCGCACCGGGCTCGGTCGCTGGTCGTGAGGCGCGACGTCAGGCGGAGCCGGCTAAGCTCCGCCTGATGGAAAGGCCTAGTGGCCGTCGGCGAGGGTGAGCTCGATGCCCTGCGCCGCACCGGCGAGACGCGCCCCCTTGGTGATGTCGTCGATCCGCAACTCGACGCCGTTGCCGTTCTTCAGGACGTTGCCGCCGAGGCCCTTGCCGACAGTAGCCTCGCCGTCGGCGGCTGCGTAGGTGCCGTCGAAGTCGTGCAGGTGCTTCAGGTTGTAGACGCGGCCGTGTCCGACGATCTTGGAGAAGCCGACGGCAGCGACGTCGACGCCCTTCACGCTGAAGGTGTAACGATGACCGGCATAGCGCAGGACGCCGTTGCCCCAAGTGGCGCCGATGCCGATGTCGGCGGCCTTGGACACGATGGTAACGGTCGCGTCGGGACGACCCGATACGCCGGGATCCTGGGCCGCCATGACGGGAAGGGCGAGACCCGCGGTGGCAAGGGCAAGGCTCGTGGTGAAGGCGGCCATCCGCATCAGATTGTTCCTTGATCGACATGAGGGAGCCGGGGCCGCATGGCGGAGGCCCGGCCGCCTGACATAGCGTCCAGGTGACGATCCGGTTGCGAGGCCGGCAGGCGCCGGATCAGCTGGCGCGACGGCTCGCACGTTCCTCGCTGGCGCTCGACCGGCGGGCGACGCCGGAGGCCTCGGACATGATCGAGCGCAACTCGCGCAGATAGGCAGCGCCCTTCAAGGTCCGCTGCACCAGGATCGAGCGGCGGTCCATCGGGTCCACCTTGCGCCGGGCGAGATCGAGCTCGCCGAGCCGGTCCAGGGCTCGGGTGATCGCCGGCTTGGACACGTTGAGGTCGGACGCGAGGCCACGCACCGTGTGGGCGCCTTCCTGGAGGTAGCAAGTCAGGAACACCCCGAGCTGCCGAGCCGAAAGGTCCGGTCCGTCGCGGCGAACCATGGAAACAACGGTGTCCCGCAGGGTCGCTACGAGATGGTCGGTCGTCGAGGCCTGAGCCATCCAGAAAATCCTTTCCCGATCGAGTCGAACCGGCAATGGCCGCTTCGCCAGATCACCACGCCTTGATGAGGCCACTTCCCGATCCAGGGATTTTGGACGCGTAACCGATACGCGTCCAGCAGCAGTGACAACTGGAGATCATAATGCACGGAAATGACTTCGTTCGTTCCCAATTACGTTACCAGAGTGTTCCGGTTCGTCACACAGGTTAAGAATCCGCAATGATCCGTGGAACAACGCACGCAGGCCGAGCGCTTCTCCGCCTTCCGGGCGGCCCGGGCGGGGCTGATCGTTCCAGGCGTAGGTGTCGAGATGAGCCCAGCGCACTGATCCGCTCACGAAACGTTGAAGGAAAAGCGCTGCGGTGAGTGCGCCCGCCATCGGCTTCGACGACACGTTGTTCAGGTCCGCGACCGTGCTGGACAGCCAGTCGTCGTAGCCGCCCCACAGCGGAAGACGCCAAAGCGGGTCGTGCGATGCAGCCCCGGCGTGCAGAAGATGCCCGGCCAGCACGTCGTCGTTGCAGAACAGGGCAGGCAGGTCGGGTCCCAGCGCGGTCCGTGCGGCGCCGGTCAGGGTGGCCGCGTCGAGCAACAGGTCGGGCCGCTCGTCCGAGGCTTCCGCCAGAAGGTCGCACAGCACCAGGCGGCCCTCAGCATCGGTGTTGCCGACCTCGACGGTGAGCCCGCGCCGCGTGCGCAGCACGTCCGACGGACGCATCGCGTGGCCGGACACGCTGTTCTCGACGCAGCCGATCCGCAGCGACAGGCGCACCGGCAGGTCGCGGGCCATCACCGCACGCGCCAGCGCCAGCACGATCGCGGCACCGCCCATGTCCTTCTTCATGCGCAGCATCGCCGCCGAAGGCTTGAGGTCGTAGCCGCCGGTGTCGAAGCACACGCCCTTGCCGACCAGGGACAGCAGCGGCGCGTCGTCGCCGGCGGCGGAGCCGCGCCAGTGCGCGACCAGCACCTGCGCCGGACGCGACGATCCGGCGCCGACCGACGCGACCGTCGGGTAGCGTTCCGCGAGCTCGGCGCCTCCGACGATGGCTGCCCGCCCGCCCGCCGCCGTCACCGCGTCCCGGGCCGCTTCCGCCAGCTCGACCGGGCCCAGCAGGTTGGCCGGGGTGTTGATCAGGTCCCGCGCCAGCCAGGTCGCGCGGGCCAGGGCCTCGCCCTCCCCGGCACCAGCCGGGCGGAGCAGCCGGGCCGGGGTCGCGGCCGGGGATGCGGTCGTGCGCAGGCGGTCGAACCGGTAGGCACCGAGGCAGAAACCCAGCACCGCCTCGTCCGCGGTCACGTCCGCGGGCAGGTCCAGCGTCCAGGCGCCGCCGCCGGACGGTTCGGCCAGGCCGGTCGCGAGGCCGCCGAACGCGTGCGGGCCCTGGGTGCGACCGGGTGCCGGCGCCTCGCCCAGGCCCAGCACCGCGGAGGCGATCCCGTCCGGCCCCGGAAGGTGCCGCAGCTCGCCCGCCTTGGCGGCGAAGCCCTGCGCCCGCAGCCAGGCGCGGTCCGCCGCCGGCAGCGCGTCCGACCAGGACGCCAGCCCCTCGGGACGCACGCAGCGCACGATCCGGACCGGCGCGCCCCCGGCGTCGGCTTGGTCGATCAGGCAGTCGAGCGGGCGGTCGTGCATCGGGCGGCCTTCGGTCACGAGGAACGGCTGCCGATGCTGTGATGGGTGGCGCCGGCTTGCAAACCGTGGTGCCCGGACCGACCATCCGTCCATGACGGGTGCATCCTACCGGCCGCAAGGCCCCCACGACTCGTCCCGCCCGGCCGAGCCGCGCTCCGGCGCGTTCGCGCCACGTGTGAAGGCGGTGCTGGGACCCACCAACACCGGCAAGACCCATCTGGCGATGGAACGGCTGCTCGGCCACGGTTCCGGCATCATCGGCTTCCCGCTGCGCCTGCTGGCACGCGAGAACTACGACCGCATGGTGGCAGAGAAGGGCGCGGCGCGGGTCGGGCTGATCACCGGCGAGGAGAAGATCGTCCCGCCCGGTGCCCGCTGGTTCTCCTGCACCGTCGAGGCGATGCCGCTCGACCCGATCAACCGGGCGGAAGGCGGCGACATCCCCCGTCCGGAGTTCGTGGCGGTGGACGAGATCCAGCTCTGCGCCGATCCCGATCGCGGGCACGTGTTCACCGACCGGCTGCTGCACGCGCGCGGTCTGGTCGAGACCATGTTCCTGGGCGCCGAGACGATCCGGCCGCTGCTGCATCGGCTGGTGCCCACGGCCGAGGTCGAGACCAGGCCCCGGCTGTCGCAGCTGCAGCATGTCGGACCGGTCAAGCTGACCAAGCTGCAGCCGCGCTCGGCGGTGGTCGCGTTCTCGGCCGCCGAGGTCTACGCCATCGCCGAGCTGATAAGGAGGCGGCGCGGCGGCTGCGCGGTGGTGATGGGGCGGCTGAGCCCGCGAACGCGCAACGCGCAGGTGGCGCTGTACCAGGACAAGGAGGTGGACTACCTGGTCGCCACCGACGCGATCGGCATGGGGCTGAACATGGACGTGAACCATGTCGGCTTCGCCGGGCTGTCCAAGTTCGACGGCGCCCGGCCGCGACGCCTGAGTGCCGCCGAGGTGGCGCAGATCGCCGGCCGGGCCGGGCGCGGCATGCGCGACGGGACGTTCGGCACCACCGGCACCTGCCCGCCGATGCCCGAGGACATCGTGGAGGCGGTCGAGGCGCATCGGTTCGATCCGCTGGAGCAGCTTTCATGGCGCAACAGCGCGCTCGACCTGTCCGGGCCGGACGCGCTGCTCGACAGCCTGCTGCTTGCGCCGCCGCTGCGCGGGCTGGTGACCGGGAACGAGGCCGCCGACCTGCAGACGCTGCAGGCGCTGTCGCTCGATCCGGAGATCAGGGCGCTGGCCACGGGCCGTTCCGCCACGAGGCTGCTGTGGGAAGCGTGCCAGATCCCGGACTTCCGCAAGATCGGCGACGACAGCCACACGCGCCTGTGCGCGCGCGTGTTCTTTGACATCGTGCGCAGCGGCCGTTTGTCGGAGGTCTGGCTGGAGCAGCTGCTGAACACCCTGAACCGGGCGGACGGCGACATCGACACGCTGATGCAGCGGCTGTCCGGGATGCGCGTCTGCGCCTATATCGCCGCGCGCCGTGACTGGCTCGCCGACGCCGCATCCTGGCAGGCGCGGGCGCGCGAGATCGAGGACCTGCTGTCCGACGCGCTGCACGAGCGGCTGACCGCGCGCTTCGTCGACCGGCGCGCGGCGTCGCTGATACGCAGCCTGGACGAGGCCGAGCGCGGCGACGGACGCGACCTGCTGTCTGCGGTCACCGCGCGCGGCGAGGTGGTGGTGGAGGGCCATTCGGTCGGCCACGTGTCGGGCTTCATGCTGATCCCCGATCCGCAGGCGGAGGGGCCGGAAAAGCAGCTGGTGCTGCGTGCCGCGCGCCGGGCGCTGCGCGAGGAGATCCCGCGCCGGGTGCAGGCGCTGGCGGCAGCGGCGGACGAGCGGTTCGGCCTGGCCGAGGACGGGCGCTCGGTGTGCTGGGAGGACGCGCCGGTCGGACGGCTGCGCCCGGGGGCCACCCTGCTGAAGCCGATGGTGGAGGTGCGCGACAGCGAGTTCCTCGACGGGACGCAGCGCGAGCAGGTGCGAGCGCGGCTGCAGGAGTTCCTCGACGCGCTGGTGGCGCACGGGCTGGAGCCGCTGTTCCGTGCCGAGCGGGCGGCGGCGGACGACCCCGAGCTGCGCGGGGTGGTGCACCGGCTGCTGGAACAGGCGGGGCTGGTGCAGGGCGCGCAGCGCGCGCCGATCCCGCCGCCGCTGCGCACCAAGCTGAAGGCGCTCGGCGTGCGCGCCGGCCGGTTCGCGCTGTTCATGCCGGCGCTGCTGAAGCCGAAGCCGGCGCGGCTGCGCGCGGCGCTGCTGGCGATCCGGTCCGGCACGAGGCTGCCGCCGCTGCCGGCGGAAGGACGGATCTCGATCCCGTCGACGCTGCCGGAGGATATGCCGCCAGGGTTTCTGGGACGGCTGGGCTGGGTGTCCTGCGGTCCGGTGCTGCTGCGGCTCGACATCGCCGAGCGGGTGGCGGGCGAGCTCGGCTGGCTGACCAGGCGGCATCCGATCGCGCTGCCGCCTGACCTCGCCTCGCGGCTGTCCGTGCGTGCTGAGATGCTGCCGCAGGTGCTGCCGGCGCTGGAGGTGCGGCTGCTGCCGGAGGTTCCCCTGCCCGAGGGCGCGTTCGGGCCGCCCGCGCCGACGATGCTGGCGGCGCGGGGACAGCGGGCACGCAGCCAGTCCCGCCAGCCACGTCGGGAGCGGCGTCCTGTCCCGGCTTCCGCTTCGGATCCGGTGCCTAGGGTCGCATCCGTCCAGGCGGTGCCGCCCGCTGCCCCGGTCCTGGTCGAGGCCCCGGCACCGGTCCGTCCAAAGCCGGCCAGACCCCTGCCGAAGCCGCCACAGCGCACGCCGGCGAGGCCGCCGCCACGGCCGGTCAATCCCGACAGCCCGTTCGCCGTGCTGGCCGGCCTCCGCTTCGGGCGCTGATGCCCGAGGAGGATCGCGACTGGCAGCGGCTCGACGTCTGGCTGTGGTCGGCCCGGTTCCTCAAGGCGCGCTCCGACTGCCAGCGCCTGATCGCCGAAGGGATGGTGCGGATCAACCGGCAGCCGACCGACAAGGCGCATGCCCGGTTGCGGCCGGGCGACGTGCTGACCCTGCCGCTCCCACGGATCGGGGTGCGGGTGATCCGCGTGCTGGCGCTGGCCGGGCGGCGCGGCCCGGCGGCGGAAGCGCGCCTGCTCTACGAGGACGTGCCCGGCTGAGCAGCGCGCTCGGCTTGCGCTGCCTCCCAAACCCTCCCATATCTCGCGCCCGTCAAAGGCCCGTCCGGGCCGGGTTTTGCGGCATTCACACGTGGCCGGCGGATGTCCTGCCGCATGATCGGAGATGGCGATGACCTATGTGGTCACCGAGAACTGCATCCGCTGCAAGTACATGGACTGCGTCGAGGTGTGTCCCGTGGACTGCTTCTATGCCGGCGAGAACATGCTGGTCATCAACCCGGACGAATGCATCGACTGCGGCGTGTGCGAGCCGGAATGCCCGGCCGAGGCGATCCTGCCCGACAGCGACGACCGCGCCGGCACCTGGGCCGAGGCCAACGCCAACTATTCCAAGAGCTGGCCCAACATCACGCGCAAGGGCACGCCGCCGGCGGATGCGGACGAGTGGAAGGACAAGCCCGGCAAGGCCGAGCTGTTCTCGGCCCAGCCGCACAGCTGACCGCCCCGCCGGCCCTGGACCGCACCGAGCCGCCCGGCACACCGCCGGGCGGCCTTTTGCTGTCCGGCGCGTCGCCTCCGGCGGCCGTGCCGGTCGGTCGGCTGCTGCTGGCCACGCTGGTGTTCACGGCCTTCTATACGCTGCTGGTGCCAGCGGCGCTGATGGCGATCACCGCACTGTTCGCCTGGGAGCTGCTGCGCTGGCTGCTGTTCACGGTGGTGCTGGTGCCGGTGCTGTTCGGGTTCGGGCTGCTCGGCCTGCTGAAGGGGGTGGTGCCGGCCGGGCTGCTGATCGGCGTCGTCGCCGCGCGCAGCCCGGACCGGCTGTGGCCGAAGCTCCTGGTCGCCTTCCTGCTGCCGCTGGTCGACCTGCTGCTGCTGCGCTCGTCGCTGCTGCCGCGACTGCTGGAGCGCGGCCTGATGCTGGTGATGGACCACCGCGCGCTGCTGGCCCT
Source organism: uncultured Acetobacteraceae bacterium (assembly GCA_964249735.1). Classification (GTDB taxonomy): domain Bacteria; phylum Pseudomonadota; class Alphaproteobacteria; order Acetobacterales; family Acetobacteraceae; genus Lichenicola. The sequence goes on from CAXUDP010000022.1 coordinate 10,541, forward strand.
CGACACGATCGCACCCCTGGCGGCCTCGGCGCTCGCCGCCCTGCTGGTGCCGCAGCGCCTGCTGCGGGCCCTGGTCGGGGCCCGGTCCGGATGAGCCCTGCCGTTCAGGCGCCGGCCAGGCCGTTGCCGACCAGACCGGCCGGGTCCACCGCCCGGTCGAACGCGTCCTCCGACAGCAGGCCGGAGCGCAGCGCCGCTTCCTTCAGGGTCAGGCCGTGCTCCATCGCCTCGTGCGCGATCCGGGCGGAAGCGTCGTAGCCGATCACCGGCGAAAGCGCCGTGACCAGCATCACCGAGTTGGCGAGGTGCTGCGCGATCCGGTCGCGGTCGAGCCGGGTGCCCTCGACCGAGTACCGGCGGAAGTTGCGCACGCCGTCATGAAGGTTGTTGATCGAGCGCAGCACGTCGTTGATGACCACCGGCCGCATCGCGTTGAGCTCGAAGTTGCCCTGGGAGCCGGCGAACGCCACCGCCGTGTCGTCGCCGATCACCTGGATGCCGATCATCACGATCGCCTCGCACTGCGTCGGGTTGACCTTGCCCGGCATGATGGAGGAGCCGGGCTCGTTCTCCGGCAGGTGCAGCTCGCCCAGACCGCAGCGAGGGCCTGAGGCCAGCCAGCGCATGTCGTTGGCGATCTTGATCAGCGCCACCGCCAGGCCACGCAGCGCGGCCGACACGCGCACGGTCGCGTCCAGCGAGCCCTGTGCCGCGAACTTGTTCGGCGCGGTCACGAACGGGCGGCGGGTCAGCTCGGCGATGCGCTCGGCGATGCGGACGCTGAAGCCCGGAGGTGCGGCGATGCCGGTGCCGACCGCGGTGCCGCCGGCGGCCAGCTCCAGCAGCCCGCGGCTCGCGTGGCGCAGGGCGGCGATCGCGTCGCGCAGCTGGTGCGCGTAGCCGAACCATTCCTGGCCCACGGTGAGCGGCACCGCGTCCTGCAGGTGGGTGCGGCCGATCTTGACCACGTCGTGCCATTCGGCGGCCTTGTCCTCGATCGAGGCGGCGAGCGCGTCCAGCTCCGGCAGCAGCCGGTCCTCCAGCGCCTCCAGCGTCGCCACGTGCATGGCGGCGGGAAAGGTGTCGTTGCTGGACTGGCCCATGTTGACGTCGTCGTTGGGATGCACCGGCACCTTGGAGCCGACCCCGCCACCGAGCAGCTGGATCGCCCGGTTGGAGATCACCTCGTTGACGTTCATGTTCGACTGGGTGCCGGAGCCGGTCTGGTAGACGAACAGCGGGAAGTGCTCGTCGAGCCGGCCGTCGATCACCTCGTCGGCGGCGCGGAGCATGGCCTGCGCCTTCCAGGGCGGCAGCCTGCCTTCCGCGGCGTTGACCAGCATCGCCGCCTTCTTGACGATGCCGTAGGCGCGCGACACCTCGATCGGCATCCGGTCCCGGCCGATGGAGAAATGCTCCAGCGAGCGCTGCGCCTGGGCGCCCCAGTAGCGGTCCGCCGGAACCTCGATCTCGCCCATGGAATCGGTTTCCCGGCGCGTTCCCGAGGCGGCGATGCCGATCGGCAGGTCGTGCAGGGTCGGCGTGTCGGTCTGGTCCGGCGGCATGGACGACATCTCCCTGGAACGCCGCGGGGCGGCTTGCCGGCGACAACGCCCGGCGGGGGGATGCGCTTCATCCGTGCCACGCCGGGGAGCCGGACGGTCAGACCGTCGTGACGCGGATCCGGTGCCAGGCGCAGCCGAGGTAGCCCTTGACGTTCCACACCTTGTCGGGCGTCGAAGCCTGGGTCCGACCGGCAGTGTCCCAGGCACGCACCACCAGCTCGTGCCCGCTGGAGGCGGGTCGATCCCGGTCCGCCACGAGGTCCAGCTCCAGGGGGAGCGACCAGGCTCCAGGCGGGCCTGCCGCCGCCAATACGTCGCCCAGGCGCACCCCGCTCTACCGGGCGTTGCCGATCGCGCTCACCCCCCACGGGTCGCCGGTGGTCGGACGCACCGGCTGCAGGTCGGCATGGCGGTTGCCGCGCGTTGCAGCACCGCCTCGACCTCGTGTGCGGCGACGGACAGGGAGGATGTCGCGGCCACCTGCCCGTCGACGACGAGCCGATGGGCGGGGCCGTCCAGCTCGGGAATGTTGCCGTGGCTGCGGACGTAGAAGTCCAGGGTGTCGGTCACGAACGACCGCAGGAAACGATCGGGCAGCGGCTCGGCGTTGAACGGGGAGGTCGAGTGGACGATCAGGTCCGGCTTTAATTCCCGCGTCGACAGGCCGGTTGTGGGCAGGCGCTCCTGGTGCCGGATGGAAGCGCGTTGCCGGCGTCGCGGTTCAGGGCGTCGGACGGGTACGTCTCGTCAGGGAGTGCCTGAACCGGCCGGCCGCGCGGAGCGGCGCGGTCAGGCGCCACGAGGTCGATCGCCGCATCGCGTCCAGCTCGCGCTGCTGCTGCTCGATCAGCGCCGTCACCACCGAGACCGAGGCGAGCTGCGGCACGATCGGCGTCCAGGGTGCCGGCAGCTCACCGGACGCGGCGGACTCCAGCACGTAGGCGCTGGCACGACCGCAGCCGGGGAACGGGTGGCAGGTGGTGGTCCAGCCCGGCGCGCCGCCTCGATCAGGAGGGGCTGGGTGAAGCCCAGCTCCATCCAGCCCCACCGTCGCATGCAGAGCACCGACAGCGCGTCCAGCCTGGGTCCCCAGGGGAACGGGATCGCCGGGATCGGTTCGTCGACCACCGGCTCGCCGCACAGGACCAGGCGTCCGCCCGGCTTCAGCCGCGCCTGCAGCCGCTGCAGCAGCGCCGGGAAGTCGAAGGCGTGGTGGAACGCCTCGAAGAACAGGATGGCGTCGAAACGGTCGTCACCGAATCCCTCGCCGAACTGCGCACGCTCCAGGGCGACCGGGAGGCCGAGCACCTCGGCCTGGCCGCGTATGCCGTCCAGCGCGGTCTGGTCGATGTCGACACCGTGCGCCTGCACGCCCATGCGGGCCAGCATCAGCAGGATCTGGCCGCTGCCGGGCCCGTATTCCAGCACGCTCTGTCCCGGGCCCACTTCCAGCAGCCGGAAGATCTGCGCCCAGGAGAACAGGAACTCGGCCGACAGCTTGAGGTCGCGGAAGCTCCAGGGGACCAGCCCGGTCGACAGGTCGGCCGGGACGCGTCCTTCGCTTTCCGACGCCTCGTCGCGCTCGGCGAGATAGTCGGCATCGCCCTCGCGCGCCCGCAGGGTGGCGTAGAGGTCCAGCACGGAGCTGCGATACCCGGCCGAGAACGGGTCCATCCTCGCCAGGGCGCGGGCCTTGGGATGGTCGAGAACCACCGTGGTCAGGCTCTTGTACTGTTCCGCGTCGGGATGCCTGCCGCCGAGCGCCGCGATCGTCGCGTCGAACTCCTGCTGCGACCACACCGTCTGCATGCTCGATCTCCTGGGAAGGCGCCCGAACCCGCACCGATCACCGCGGTCCCACGCGCAGCGGTATGGGCACAACCCACCGCGATCGGCAACGGCGGGCAGGCTTTCACGGGTCCGGGCCTTCTGGCATAGCGGCCCGATGCCAGGGCTTCCGCTTCCAACGAGTCCAGGCGTTCTGCCGGCAACGGTTGCCGGATCGCGTGCTTCCAGCGCTCCGGCAGTGGCGCGATGGCATCTCACCGGGGTGTTCATCCTGGTGGTCGCCTATCTCTGGGGCTACGCCAGCAACTTCGAGACCCCCGGCAATAATCCCCGGTTCCCGCTCGGCTGGTGGGGCGCGTGGGACCAGTCGAAATACGTCGACTCCGCCTTGTCGCTGGCTGCGGGCGAGCTTCACCCCGGGCATCACTGGTATCCGCTCGGCTATGCCCTGCTCGGCGCGCCGTTCGCATGGGTCCTGCCGGCCGGGCATCTGTATCTCGTGGCCGATCTGGGCTGCCTGCTTGCCAGCTATGCCGGCTTCCTGATCTTCGCCCGGCGGGTGGGCGTTCCGGCACCGGTGCGGGTGCTGCTGTTCCTGCTCGGCACGATCAGCTGTCCCGACGTTCTCGCGGCCTGGGCGAAGCCTTGGAACACCAGCCTGTCGTCGGCGCTGATCTGGTGGCTGCTCGCCCTGACCGCACAGCTGCTGCACCCCGACGCCGCCCGCTACCTGGTGCGCCGGCGCCTGGGCGTGGCGGCGATCGGCATGGTGGGGGCGGCGATCCCGGTCACGCGGCCGACCGACCTGCTGATCGTCAGCGGCTGGGGCGTGTTCGTGGTCGCGATCTCGCTGCTGCGGCGCCGGGCGATGCGGGACGACCTGCTCTGGCTGGCGATCGGTGCCGGCCTGGTGCTGCTGCCGTTCGCGCGGCTGTACCTCCGCATCTACGGGTTCCACGCCACCGCCTACATGCTGCAATCGAGGACCCTGGGGTTCCGGCTCGATGGGCTGGGATGGAAGGCCTATACGCTGCTGATCGATCCGCTGCCCTGGTTCCCGTATGGAGCCGGCGTGCTCGAGGCGATGCCCTGGCTCGCGGTGGCGGCCGTGGGGATGCTGATGCTGCCGATGCTGCGCGGCGAGGCCAGAGCGGCACTGACACTGCTGGCGCTGATGATGATCCCCTACGTCGTGCTGTTCCTGTCCTATGTCGACCTGCTGCCGACCGGGCTGTGGCGCTACCAGAACATCCACTACTTCAAGTGGACGCTGCCGGGCTTCGCCCTGTTCGCCTACATGGCGGTGCGGGAGCTGGCGACCGGCGACCGGCGCGGCCGGGCAGCCGGGTGCTTCGCCGCGGTTCTGGTGCTGCTCGGCCTGCATCTGGCACCGGTTCGCGCCACTGCCGCGCAGCCGGCCCGGATGGTGCAGCTTCCGGGCGAGATCACCGGCTTCGACCAGGCCTATTTCAGCCAGATGACGATACGCGACCGGCAGGGCATCGGCCGCAACATCGTCGATTTCCGCCTGATGCCCGATGACCAGGGCCTGCGGCTGCTGGCGCTCGGGCTGCCATTCCCGGACACGCCGACGATCCTGTCGGGCGATCCGCGACTTCATCCGGGCGGCGCCACGCCGGTCCGGTGGCGCAGCCGGCTGGAGCTGGGCTGGCCGTGCTGGCTGCCGCCTTATGGATGCGACCGCCTGCCGGCTCGACCCTCGCCGTAAAGCCCGTCGATCCACCAACAATCCGGTTTCCAAAGGCCCGGGCCTTTGGCAGGAGCGGATCGATGGGCAGAGCCCGGCCTTCCGTCAAACCTCGAACACCACCCCCTGGGCCAGCGGCAGGGTGTTGCCATGGTTGATGGTGTTGGTCGCGCGACGCATGTAGGCCCGCCAGCTATCGGAGCCGGACTCCCGGCCGCCGCCGGTCTCCTTCTCGCCGCCGAACGCTCCGCCGATCTCGGCGCCGGACGGGCCGATATTGACGTTGGCGATGCCGCAATCGGAGCCCTCGACCGACACGAAGCGTTCGGCCTCGCGCAGGTCCAGGGTGAAGATGGCGGACGACAGGCCGGCGCCGACGTCGTTCTGCGCCGCGATCGCGTCGTCCAGCTCGGCGTAGCGCATCACGTACAGGATCGGCGCGAAGGTTTCCCGCTTCACCACCTCCGGCTGGCCGGTCGTCCCGAGGAGGGGCACCTCGACCAGGGCCGGCCGCACGTAGAAGGCGTCCTCGCCGCCGATCGCGATCCGCTCGCCGCCGGTGACGCGGCCGCCGGCCGCTTCCGCCTCGCCCAGTGCCGCACGCATGCCGGCATGGGCTGCCGCGTCGATCAGCGGGCCGACCAGCACACCGGGTTCCCGGGGGTCGCCCACGCGCACCGATCCGTAGGCCACCTTCAGCCGGGACACGAAGCGGTCATAGACGGTGTCGTGCACGAACAAGCGGCGCAGCGTGGTGCAGCGCTGCCCGGCCGTGCCCATGGCCGCGAACGCCACCCCACGCAGCGCCAGGTCGAGGTCGGCGCTGGGGGCGACGATCGCGGCGTTGTTGCCGCCGAGCTCCAGGATCTGGCGCGCGAACCGCCTCGCCAGCACCGGCGCCACCGCGCGTCCCATCGCGGTCGAGCCGGTGGCGGACAGGAGCGCCACCCAATGGTCGGCGACCAGCGCTTCGCCGACGGCGCGGCCGCCGATCAGCAGGGTGGACAGCCCGTCCGGCGCGTCGTTACCGAAACGCGCGATCGCCCGCCCGACCAGCGCCTGCACCGCGAGCGCCGTCAGCGGCGTCTTCTCCGACGGCTTCCACACCACGCTGTTGCCGCACACCAGCGCCAGCGCCGCGTTCCAGGCCCACACCGCGACGGGGAAGTTGAACGCCGAGATCACGCCGACCACCCCGAGCGGGTGCCAGGTCTCCATCATGCGGTGAGACGGACGCTCGGTGGCGATGGTCAGGCCGTAGAGCTGGCGCGACAGACCAACCGCGAAGTCGCAGATGTCGATCATCTCCTGCACCTCGCCGAGGCCTTCGGAGCCGATCTTGCCGGCCTCGAGGGTCACCAGCCGTCCCAGCTCGGCTTTGGACTGGCGCAGCTCCTCGCCGAGCAGGCGCACGAGCTCGCCGCGCCTGGGAGCGGGCACGGTGCGCCAGGCGAGAAAGGCGGCGTGCGCCAGCCGGATCTTGTCCGCCACCCGCCCGGCGTCGTCCTCGGGAAGGCGCGCGGTTTCCTCGCCGGTCAGCGGCGAGCGCGCGAGGAGGGTGCCGCCGGACAGAAGGGCCCGGTCGACACCGAGCCGCGACAGGATCTCGGCCGCTTCCGCGGCCACGGGAGGGATGTTCATCTGGTTCATGGCGTCATGTCCCTGGTCAGGCGGCGTGTCGGGCGGCTTGCGGCGCCGGGTCCGCAGCGGGATCGGCATAGTTGCGGCCGAACCGGTTGGCCAGGAAATCGGGCAGCGCCACCTGCTCCTGTCGCACGAAGCCGTGCTGCGGCAGGCGGCCCTCGGCCAGCAGGTCGAGCACGGCGCAGATGCCGGACGCGGTGGTGATCTGGATCGCGCTGCGCATCGTCCCGCCCATCTCCGCGGCGCGGATGTGCCGGGCATAGGAGTGCTGCATCAGCCGGCCGCCGGACTGGCCGGTCACGGACACGAACACGATCACCACGTCCTGGGTGGTGGCCGGGATCGCGGTCTCCAGGATGTCCTTGAGCAGCGGGCGGCGGTCGCGCAGGCCGAGGTCGTGCAGCAGCACGCGCATGATCGCGGCATGGCCGGGATAGCGGATGGTGCGATAGTTCAGGTTGCGCACCCGACCGGCCAAGGTGTCGCACAGCGAGCCGAGGCCGCCGGAGGTGTTGAACGCCTCGTACTGCACGCCGTCGAGGGCGAAGGCCTCCACCTCCTCCAGCGGCAGGGTGTGGCGGAGCTGGCCGTCGACGATCGCCTCGCACGGCTCGCAGTACTCGTTGATGACGCCGTCGGTGCTCCAGGTGAGGTTGTAGCCGAGCGGCCCGACCGGGAATTGCGGCAGCGCGCCGACCCGCATCCGCACGTCGAGGAGGCTGTCGAAGCGGCTGGTCAGGTCATGCGCGACGACCGTGATGAAGCCCGGCGCCAGGCCGCATTGCGGGATGAAGGCGGTGGGGGCGCCGTCCGCCAGCGCCCGGACGGTGCGGGTGCTGGCGACGTCCTCGGTCAGGTCCAGGTAGTGCGCGCCGGCCTCGCGGGCCGCGGTGGCGATCCGCGTGGTCAGGTGGAACGGGCCCGCGTTCAGCACCGCGAACATGCCAGACAGCGCTTCGGTCAGCGCCGAAGGGTCGGCGATGTCGACCGCGGTGCGCGTGATCGGGCCGGACACGTGCAGCCGACCCAGCTGTGCCGGGTCGCGGTCGAGCACGCTCACCGCGTAGCTGCCGCAGGCGGACAACATCTCGGCGATCATCGACCCGATCTTGCCCGCACCGACGATGGCGATCTTGCGCATGACTGCCTGCCCTTTCCGCGCCCGTTGCGCAGGGTGGCAGTGGCGCCTGGCAGACGCCACACGCCGATTGGCGGCCATGGTCCTGCCGTTCCGGCGGAACGACGGTTGGGGGTGCGAAACGCCGGACAGCCGGTCCTGCTCGCGATCCGCGCGGAAACGCAATGGTCCGGCAGTGCAAGAACGTCCGAGGTCGGCGACACGCGGGACCGCGCCGTGCCGTTGCGCAAGCTCGGACGAGCAGACGCCGATCCGGGCGGTGGGAGCGGCCGGGCAGCCGCGACCGGCGGCGAACCGGTGCGATCGTTCCGCGTTGCGATGCGCTGCGGGCTGTGGTCCCGTTCACCCGGAGGCTGTGCCGTTGCCCGTATCCGTCCGTCGATCGTCCATCCTCGCGTCCCGGCTCCTGCTGGCGCTGCCTCTGCTCGCGGCCGCCTGCGGTAATGCCGGCGCGCCGACCAAGGCCGACATCCAGCAGGTCATCCAGACCCGGATGCAGGCCGCCAACGAACGAACCTCCGCCAACACGCTCGGGCTGTTCAGCGGTCCGTACGACGTCAACGATTTCAGCGTGACCAACGCCGACTGCACGTCCAAGGACAACGGCGTCTACAGCTGCGCCGTCACGGCGGTGACCAAGAAGGGCACCAACACCGCCCAGCTGCAGTTCAAGAAGGTCAACGGCAGCTGGACCCTGGTCCAGTCCTGAGGCGGCCTAGCTTCCGGTCCATTCCACGACGTGATCGGCCAGCGCGGCGCGGCGCACCGGCGTCGGCGCGGCCGTGGGCGTGCCCACGAACAGGAAGCCAGCCAGCGTGTCCGGCGGGTGGATGCCGAGCGCCGCCTGCACGTGGCCGTCGGCGGCATTGGCGCCGGTGACCCAGATCGCGCCGAAGCCCTCGGCGTGAACGGCGTTCAGGAGGTTCATGGTCGCGGCGGCCACCGACATAAGCTGCTCCTGTTCCGGGATCTTGTGGTCGGGCCGGATCCGGGCGCCGAGCGCGATCACCAGCGGCGCGCGGAGGAACTTATCCCGCTGCTTCGCGACCGCTTCGGCGGGTGCCGCAGGGTCGCGTAGCCGCAGCGCCTGCGCCACCACCTTGGCCAGGGCCGTCCGCGCCTCGCCCCTGATCAGCACGAAGCGCCATGGCGCGAGCCGCCCATGGTCAGGTGCCCGCAGGCCGGTTTCCAGGATCCGGTCCAGCACGGTCCCGGTCGGCGCCGGCTCCTGCAGTGCCGACACCGAGACGCGGGTCAGCAGGGTGTCGAGTACGCTCATCGGCGTGTCTCCCATCGGTGTTCAGGCGGGTCGCGCGAGTTCGCGCTCGATGGCCTCGCGCAGCGGCGGCTCCTCGACGGTGATGTCCGGCGCGAACCGCCCGGCCACGCTGCCGTCGCGCGCGATCAGGAACTTCTCGAAGTTCCACAGCACGTCGCCCGGCGGGCCGTCCCCGACGCCATGGCGTGCCAGCCTGGCCCGCATCCCGCCCTCCGGCCGTTCGACCGCGTCCGGCATCGCCGACACCAGGGCGGCGTAGAGCGGATGGCGCTCCGGGCCGTTGACCGCGATCTTGGACAGGACCGGGAACCGCACGCCATAGGTCGACCGGCAGAACTCCTGGATCTCCTCGTCCGTTCCCGGCTCCTGGCCGCGGAACTGGTTGCACGGAAAGCCGAGCACGGTCAGGCCGTCGGCCTGGCGCGTCGCATACAGCCGCTCCAGGGACTCGTACTGCGGCGTCAAGCCGCACTTCGAGGCCACGTTCACGACCAGAACCACGCGGCCGGCATGCTCGGCCAGGGTGGTGCTGCTTCCGTCAGGCCGATGCAGCGGGATGTCCTTGAACGCCATGGCCATGCGGCAGGTCCTTGCGGTTGGCGGCAGGCAGTGCCGCCTATCCCGCCGAGACTAGTCTCACGGGGTGGCGGAACCGAATCAACCGTCAGGCTCCAGTCCGGGGGCGGGTTTGATCCGTGTCGTCGCACGCTGCCCGACCAAGCGGCGTCGACCGGTCTGTCCCCTGTAGAGGCGACAGGCCGCGTCCGACCGGACATACAGGATCCGGTGCGGCCGCAGCCGTTGCAGCAGGGTTGCGCGATACGGGATGTCCGGCGGCCGAGCCTGGAAGCCTGGCAGCAGGAGACCACGCGCCTTGCTCGCGACCCGTTCCCGGAGCGTCGCGCAGGCCAACACCGGCAGCGGCAGCGTAGGGCCGATCCGGATCCCGCGACGCAGCGTGCCTGTTACCGCCTGGACCGCAGCCGGGTCTGCGGCACGCCAGACATGACGTCGTGTCGGCAGCCGCCTCCCGCAGCAACGCCTTGTCCTGCAGGTTCGGCAAACCTTGCGGTGCAGTGGGCGTTGGGATGGCGAGGAGAGCCGTGATGCCACAGGACCAGCCGAGAGCGCACCCGGACCAGCCGACGGGGACCGACATCCTCGGCGGGACCCGAGCCGGCGCCGAGAATGTGGAACCGGTCGGCAAGACCAGTATCCAGTCCGGTCCGGATGTCGAGACGGTGCAGCCGCTCGACCAGTCGCCGGCGCCTGACCTCACCAACCAGAACGGCGAACACGCGGAGCGGGCACCGGAACGCGACGAGCGCGACCGGTTATAGCCGTAACCGGCTGACCGCCCGAGCCGATGGCTGTTACCGGGACGACAGATGCTCGGCGATGTAGGGTGGCAGATTGAATGCCCCGACGTGGATTTCCGGCGTCCAGTAGCGGGTGGTGCCGAGGATCCCGGCGCGGGCGGCACGTGACGCTGTCGCTGCGGCATCAGGCCGGGTCGCCAGGACGTCACCGTTGCCGGCGATGCCTAAGGTCATGAAGCCGCCCATATAGGTCGGAACCGCGACGACATAGGCGGAAACTTCCGGGAAGAACCTCGACCGTCGCCTGCTGGTCTCGAACAGCTCGTCGGCTTGCATGAATGGGACGCCGCACTGGTTGACGATCAGCCCGCGTGGCGTCAGCACGCGGGCACAGTTCTGGTAGAAGGCATCGGTGAACAGTGCCTCGCCGACACCAACCGGATCAGTGCTGTCGACGATGATCACGTCGAAGCCTGCAGAGTCTGCGTCACGGACATGAGCGATGCCGTCGCCGACAATGATCTCCGCCCTCGGATCGTGCCAGGCGTTTCCCGCGATGTCCGGCAGGAACTCCTGCGAGAGCCGGATCACCTCGCCGTCGATCTCCACCATCACCACGCGCACGATGTTGGAGTGCTGGAGCACGCGACGCAGCACGCCACCATCTCCCCCACCGATGATGAGAACGCGTTTCGGTTCCGGATGGATCAGAAGCGGAACATGCGCCAGCATCTCCTGGTAGACGAACTCGTCCCGCTCGGTGATCTGGATGACGCCGTCCAGCAGCAGCACGCGGCCGTGCGTTTCGCTGTCGAACACCAGGATCTCCTGGAAGTCGCTTCGCACCCGCGCCAACTCCCGACGGATCCGGAAGCGCTGTTCCCAGGCCGGATACAGGGTCTCGTTGATCCACGTCTCGGTCATTGCCGATAATCCGTCTTCTGCATCGCGGGGGAACAGGAGCTGACCGCGTAACGTCCAAGAAAAAGGCCGGGATCGCCCCGGCCTTTTCGACGTCCGAGCAGGATCGGCTTAGCCGATCCGGCCGCGCCGCTGCTCGTCCAGCTCGACCCGCGAAGCCTGGAAGGTACGCTGCATCACCGGGATCGCCAGATGCGGGTCGCACGAGCCGCACATGAAGATGTCGACCGCAGCGAAGTCGCGCTCCGGCCAGGTGTGGATCGAGATGTGGCTTTCCGCCAGCACCACCACGCCCGACACGCCGCCATTGGGTGAGAAATGGTGGAAATGGCTGTGCAGGATCGTGGCACCCGCTGCGACCGCCGCGTCGCACAGCGCGCGGTCGATTATCTCGGGATCGCCAAGGTTGGTCGCATCCCACAGGTCGACGAGAAGATGCGTTCCGGCAAACTTCATGCCGTCCTTCTCGACGAAATAATCCTTGGCCTCTTCCGCGATGCAAGCGGAAGAAACAGGGAACATCTGGATATTGCTCGGAGAATCCGAGACCATCCCCAGTTGAGCAAGTGCGTTCATCACGTACCCCCAAACCAGTAGACAGCCTGTTGGGCGAAACCGCCCCCTTGGGCCAAGGTGGCGGGAGATAGGTCCTGCTGCCCCCCGACGCAAGCCCAATGTGCCTGCGCGGCCCAAAAAAGCCCCGCTGTCTAGCTGCCGCTCCCCGCGTGCGCGGCTTGCAGGACGGAGAGGGCTTGACGCGTCGCCGCAAGGTCATCGGCCGAGCGCGCAAGATCGCCGAGCGCGGTGACCTGCGAGGCTGTGAGGAGGCGAAGCATGTCGCGTCGTGCCGGATCGGGAAACCGTGGCGCCCACAGTGCGTCCAGCCGTTGCAGCGCGCCGGGTTGACCAGCATGGGCAACCGCACCGGCCAGACGAAGCACCAGGTCCTCGCCCGCAGCGTCGAGCGGGCCTGAAGCGGACAATGTTGAGGCGGCCATGCGGGACAGCGCATCCGCTTCACCCGTCCAGTCGTGCTTTGCCGACAGCTCCTGGATGCGCAGATCATCCGCTCCCTGGCCGTGCAACGGCGCCAGGATCCGCAGCGCGCCATCGGCGTCGCCGGTAGCGGCAAGCACCTTCGCGTGCAGCACCGCGCGCGATGTTCCGAGATCGAGCGGAAGATCGGCGGCTTCGGTGGCGTCGAGAGCAGTTCCTGCGGCTGAAGCGTTGTTCTGGTCAAGCTGGAGTTGTGCGAGCTCGGCGCCGAGCCGCGCCCGGTCATCGGCTGAACCGGCCTGCGAGATCGCCTTGCCCAGGAAACCGGCCGCACGGTCAGGAAGATCCAACTTGGCCAGTCGAGCGGCGAGATCGATAGCGATTCTGGCGCCCGCAGCACCCCTAGGCACGAGATCCTGGTTGGCTTCCAACAGGGTCAGCTGCGCCATGGTGTCGACCGGCGCCGCCGGCGCGGTGCCACCCGTCGGGGCCGCCATCTGTTCCAGCATGGTCCCGGCAACGCCGCGAAGGCGTTCGGCATCGTCCGGAAACGCCTGGATGAGATCGCGCAACTCCGACAGGGCTGCCGACCAGTCGCGCTGCCGCGCGCGCAGGCGAGCCACCTGAACCCGAAGTGCCTGCTCCTGTCCCGCCATGCGCGCATCCAGGGTTTCCACCTCCAGCCGATCTGCCGCCTGGCCCGGCGTCAGCAGATGCCGGTCGAGGCGGATCTTCACCGCCTCCTGCACCGCTCGCACCGTCACCGCCGGATCGCGATCCGCCGCCAGCCTGTCGAGGCGATCAAGCACCGCCCGTATCTGCAGGGACTGGGCCGCGTTCGGCTTGTGCGGATCGGCATCCGCCAGCTGATCCTCTGCCCGGATCGCCTGGGCCAGCCCGACCTTGGCATCCCCTTGCAACCCGTCAACCAATGCCCTTGCCCCCGGGGCACCACCCGAGACGAGCGCCAGCGCCGCATCCCCGAGGATCTGCCGACGCAGCGGCTGCGGATACGAGCACAGCAGCCTCAGGCGCGACGCGATGATCCTGGCCGCCTCGGAACTGCCTGGCTCCCGGCGTGCCAAGTCCAGGCCCCGCCACAGCTCGACCTCGTCGGAGTTCTCGATCCGTGCGTCGGCGAGAAGGTCCCTGGCGGCAGGATCAGCGGTCAGGACCGACGCTGCCCCTTTTATGAACAGCGCATGGGCCTCGTCCGCACGGCCGGGCGAGTCCTCGCTCGCAACGCGCGCCAGTACGCCAGCCTCGCTGCCCAGACCGAGACCGAGGGCCGCCTCCGCAGCATGCAGACGAGGCGTGCGCCTCGCAGCGATGGGTGCAGCGGCTGCGTCGGCCAGGGCAGCGCTGTAGCGGCGCTGCAGCTCGGGTACCGCCGCGTCCGCCAGGTCGAGGCTGCGCGAGAAGCCGACAGCCAGTGCGCTCGAGCCGCGCCCCAGCAGGCCAATACCGACCGGATCGGTCAGCAGGAAGCCGGCTGCATCTGGACGCAGATCGAGCTGATCCGACAAGCGCTCCGCCGTGACGCCGAGCAGGGTGGGGCCAAGCACGTAGCCGCCTCCGCGCCGGGCCATGGTCACAGCCTGCCCATCCTGCCTGGTGGTGCCCACCAGCAGATCGGTTCCGCGATCCGGATCGGACACCACCACCACACGTCCTGCCTGCAGCACCGGAAGCTCCACTCCGTTGGCGGCTGCCACGGGGACAATCTCGTCCGCGTGATGCGTCGCCGCCAGCATGATGAGCCAGCCGCTCGGGGTTCGGGCTAGGGTAACCTGCTGCGCGGCCGCGACCGGCACGGTGAGCATCGCCCCGCTGTCGAGCAGGGAGAACATGGCACGCCCGAACACGGGGTCGCCGGATACTGGCGCCAGATCGACCGGCTTGCTGCTGTCGAACACGACCAGAACCTGGTTGCCGCGCCGGAAGGCGGCAACTCCTACCTTGCGGCCGAGCGGCAGCAACAACCCGCCACCCGTGCCGTTCGACGCCGGCACGATCGCAGCGGAAATAGACACCGGGCCGTCATCTGCTGGTCCAGACGGCTGCTGCTGGCCTGTCTGATGCGGCTGGGACGTGGGAACGGCCTGCATGGCCGAAGGCGACGTGGCTGCGCCGTCGCTGCCGCCGGCCGGCCGGCCGGCCGGCCGATCGACAACCGCAACCATGGGTGACGGAAGCCCGGGCAGCACAGTGCCGTCTGGAGCCCTGGCGCTACCTCCGGCCGTTGCCGCAACGGCCAGAGGCTGGGAAGAACGCTGTCCTTGTGGGGGGGCGAACACGTCGAGCACGAGATGGCCCGCAAGCCGGATCGTGTGCACGATGCTGCCCGGCTTGAGCCGGACCGTCAGGCCATCCGCAGTCGGTTGCAGCGATACAATGCCCGGCCTGGAGCCGACCCCTGGGCTGTTGATCTGCACCGCCCGGCTGAACTGCACTACCTCCTCGTCGTCCGTCCGCGCGGCGGAACAATGGATGTCGTCCGGAAACGACACCACGATCCGGTCAAAGCGGCCATGCGTGCCCAGCTTGACCGAGACGCCAGCCTTGTCCGCAGCACGCGCCGACGACATGACCATCAGGACGGCGATGATCGAAAGGACGGGCGAGATGCGCATCAGTCGAAGCTTGCCAGCAGCTTGTCGATGTCCGACTGGTCCATGGCTGCAGCCGGCAGCTGTGGCCCATTGAGTAGACCATCCTTCTGCGGGCGCTCCCCTAGCTCTCCCGGTGCCGGCACGATGCCGAAGGTGTCGACGATCCGCGCGATGGTGCGCTCGATCGTCTTGAGCGTCGCCACCACCTTGGTGATGCGCTGGCCGGTGATGTCCTGGAAGCTGCACGCCTCGTAGATCTTGACCGTTGCGTCCTGGAGCTTGCCGGCGGCCGCACCGTCCATGGCGGCGCCCAATGTGTCGAGCGTCTCGCAAACCTCCAGGATCGACTCCGTGGCCGCAGCCGTGTGGGCGACGATGGCGTCCAGCTCGTCGGTCGCGCAGGGAATGTAGCTCACGGTGATGTCGTCCACCCTGAGTGCCGCGATCTCCAGCCTCGCGTCGGCGACCGCCTGTCCGAGCGTGCCGATCTCGTGCAGCAGGGCAGCCTCGCGGGCGCTCATGTCGCCGCTCATGCTGGACAGGATCGACACGACGATTTCGGCAATCACGTCCGACTTCGAGTCCGGGTATCGCACCTCGAACTCCTCTACCCTGCGCTGCAGGCTGACCGGATCATGCATGACACGACGTTTCCCTGATCTTGTGCTTGAGGGTTTCTGCCTTGACCGGCTCGAGGCTGTGGTCGCTCGTGGCAGCGGACATGGTCCTGCTCCGCTCCTCAGCCATGCTGACCATCGGCGACAGCCACATCCGGCCTTGGTTCGACGACGTCCGCATGAAGCCTTTTCTGCGCGAGCATCTGCGTCGCCAGCCTGGCACGTTCGGGCAGCATGGCGGCCAGCACGGCGGCAGCCTTGCGCTCGTCCATCCGGTCCAGCACCTCAAGCAGCACGTTCATGTCGAGCACGTTGAAGATGCTCGCCGCATCACGGGGTTTCATGTCCTCATAGGTCTTCACCAAGCCGCTCCAGTTGGCGGCGTTCCGCTTCCGTCGATCGTCTTCGACCTGCTCAAGCTTGGTCTGCAGAGCCGTCAGCTCGTCGAGTTTGGCCTGGAGCTTCAACTCGGCCGCCTGGATCAGATCCGCCTTCTGGTCGAGTCGATGCTCTCGCTCGTCAAGCGCCTGCCTGCGCTGGCGCAGGTCCTGCAGCAGATGCAATTCTGCCGATGAGGCGGTAGGCGATGACAAGGGCGGCGTCGGCAGCGAGGGCTTGAGCAGCGGCGCCTGCATCGGGACCGCAGGTACCGAGGCTGCGGGTGCCGGCTTCGAGTCAGCGGCCACCTGCGCCGGGCTCTGAGTAGTCGCCTCGCGTGCCAAGCTGACGGCTTTTTCCGTGAAGAGCAGCGCCATCACCGTCATGGTCAACGGCAGGAGACGCTTGTGCCAGGAGAACGAGCGCATGATTACCTCGCCGACCGGAGGGCACGCAGAAGGTCCTTCTCGGCCTGGCTGCGCGGACGGGCATCGTGCTCAGCGGCAGCGTTGCGACCGGCGAGGCTCAAGGGCGGCGTGGGTGCAAGCAGCCGGGCTGTCGCGTCGGCGGCCGGCATCTCAGGCACCTTGGGGTTGCGCACGATGCCCTCGAGCTGGTCGCACACCTTCTCGCCACGAGCGGTGAGGAACTCAAGGTCGCTCTTCAGGCCGCGTGCCTGATCGACATGGCGGGCGATCTGGCGACCGGCTCCGTCCGCAGCAGCGCGAAGCCGTTCAATGCCCTCTTCGGCCTGTCTCGTGCTGTCGTTGAACCCGTTGACGAGCTCCTCCAACGCCGCCCGATCGCGCCGCAGCACGCCGAGTGCCCGTTCCAGCCGCAGGGCATGGAACATCGTCGCCGCGAGCATGACCATGAGGACGACCTCGAGCAGCCATTCAGGACCGCTCATGCTGCTGCCGGTCATCAGCTCCTCCTCGATCCGAGCGGGTCCGTGGCGCCGGGCAGCCTGCCGACGACCTGGTCGATCCGGACCGCGACGCGGTTCTTGCGGCGCCCGATGCGCCCCTCGAACAGCACGACCTGGCCGCAGCGGAGCTGGACCGGAGCCTCGCGGCCCTGGCGCAGGATGAAGTGGCTTCCCGGCTTGAGCCCGATGATGTCGGACAGGCGCATCGGCTGCTCGTCGAGCACGACATCCAGGTCGACTTCGGTGTTCCACAACTCCTCGGCGAGATGGGTTTCCCAGATCGCGTCGCGGCCGAACTTCTCACCCATGAACTGCTGCAGCAGAAGCTCGCGTACCGGCTCCAGCGTGGCGTAGGGAAGCACCAGGTCCATGCGGCCGCCCCGGTCCTCCATGTCGACATGCATGCGTGCCAGCACCGCAGCGTTCGACAGGCGGGAGATGGCGGCGAACCTCGGATTGACTTCCAGTCGCTCGAACCGGAACGTGATCGCACAAAGCGGGTCGAAGCTCGACGACAGGTCGGCCAGCACGACCCTGATCAGACGCTCGACCAGGGTCCGCTCGATCGTCGTGTAGGGCCGCCCCTCGATGCGCATCGCCGCCGTGCCACGGCGACCGCCGAGCAGCACATCCACGATCGAGTAGATCATCGCCGAGTCGATCACCATCAGGCCGTAGTTTTCCCACTCCTCGGCCTTGAACACAGCGAACATCGCCGGCAAGGGTACCGAGTCGAGGTAGTCGCCGAAACGAAGCGACACGACGTTGTCGATCGAGACCTCGACGTTGTCGTTGGTGAAGTTGCGCAGGGACGTCGACATGATGCGGACCAGCCGGTCGAACACGATCTCGAGCATCGGCAGACGCTCGTATGAGATCAGCCCCGAGCTGATGATGCGCTGCATGCCGTTGCTGTCGACGTCCTCCGTGCCGCCATGGTCGAAGCCGAGCAGGCTGTCGATCTCGGCCTGGTTCAGGATGCGGGTCGCATCCGGTGCCACCGCGGTATCCAACGCACCGTCGCCCTCGTTCTCGATGGAGGATGCCCAGGCTGACGCCAGATCCTCGTCGGACGGGTTTCCGCTCATGCCGCTCATTGGACTAGGATCTGGGTAAAAAGCAGGTCGGTGACCCGGACCGACGCAAGCGTCATATCGATCCGGTTCATGAGAGCCTCTCGCAGACGATAGGTGCCTTCCCCGCCACGCAGCTCTTCCGGCCGGGTGCTGCGCAGGTAGGACTGGAAGATGTCGAGGATCTGCGGCATGCCGGCCTGCAACGCGGTGGCTTCGGCGGCGTGGCTGACCTCGATCTTTGCGTGGAGCTTGATGAAGGTCGCACGACGGCCGCCGGTGTCGAGATTGGAGACGATATCAGGCAGGTCGATCAGTACAGGTACCTCGACCTCCGCCACCGCCTTCGGCGCTGCATGGCCATGAGTATGCTTGAGAATGCCGCTGAACCAGAGACCCGCTGCCAGGGCGACGACTGCCATGGCCGCACCGATCATGAGGACCCGCTTCTTGCCGCCGCCCGGCGGACCTGCCGCCGCCTCGTTGCTGCTCATTAGCCCGCTCCTGTCCGAGCCGTTCTGGCCCGAACACAGAATGCCGCCGCACTGGTTAACGCACGCTTAAGCAGGATGCTGCGGTTGCTTTCAATGCGGCCTCGGGCTTAACCGCCTGTTAAGCTGTCATGCCCGATGATGCGACGTCTTCGGGGTCCCCAGATGGAAAACACGACCTATATCGCGCTATCGCGTCTCGACACCCAGCAGCGGACCATGGATGTGATCGCGAACAACATCGCGAACGCCAACACGGACGGCTTCAAGGCGCAGCGCGTCCTGTTCAGCGACTACCTGTCGCAGCAGCATGGCGTCAACGCTCCGGTCGGCGGTGCCGTCCTGCACTACACCCAGGATCGGGCTACCTATCTCGACCGGAAGGATGGCAGCCTGACCCAGACCGGCAACCCGCTCGACGTGGCGCTGAGCGGCCCCGGCTTCTTCACCGTCTCGACGCCCGCCGGCCCCCGCCTCACGCGCTCGGGCAAGTTTGGCTTGATGCCCGACGGCCATATTGCCGACGCGTCGGGGAACCCTCTGCTCGACAGGAACGGCAGTCCAGTTCAGCTCTCGCCATCCGACACCAACATCCGCATCTCCGGCAATGGCACGATCTCGACCGAGAACGGGACGATAGGCCAGATCGGAGTGGTGACTGTGGACGATCCGAACCAGCTCGTGCCCGAGGGCGGGACCCTGTATCGCGCGACGGCCGGAACCACGCCGGCAGCGCAGCCACAGGTCAGTCAGGGGATGGTCGAGACCAGCAACGTCCAGCCGATCAACGAGCTGACGCACATGATCCAGACGCAACGTGACTTCGGCTTCGTCTCGCAATTCGTCGAAAGCGAGAACCAGCGCCAGCAGTCGGCGATCGACAAGATCGTCCAGCAGCAAGGCTGAGCGGCAAGAACTAGCATGACGAGAGGACCAGATGCGCTCACTTGATATTGCCGGCACCGGGATGCAGGCCCAGCAGACAAACGTCGAGGTCATCTCCAACAACATCGCCAACATGACCACGACCGGCTTCAAGCGCAGGCGTGCGGAGTTCCAGGACCTGATCTATCAGGATCTCCGCCGTGTCGGCTCGAACAGCTCGGACAGCGGCAGCGTCGTTCCCTCGGGTGCCCAGGTCGGCCTCGGCGTGAAGACGGCCGCCATCTACCGGATCAGCGAGCAGGGCAACCTTACCCAGACCAGCAACAGCCTCGACCTCGCCATTCAGGGCAACGGCTACTTCCAGGTCACCATGCCCTCCGGCGACACCGCCTATACGCGCGACGGCACCCTTGCCCTGGCTTCGGACGGCACCATCGTGACGTCCGATGGTTACGCCGTGGCACCGGGAATCACGGTGCCAACCAACGCCCAGAGCATCACCATCAACTCGTCGGGTCAGGTACAGGTCACCCTCGCCGGACAGACCGCCACCCAGACGGTCGGCCAGCTGCAGCTGGCCGTGTTTCCCAACGAGGCCGGTCTGGAAGCAGAAGGCGACAACATGCTGGTCCAGACCACGGCCTCCGGTGCGCCTACCACCGGCACACCCGGCGCCTCCGGCTTCGGCAGCGTCATGCAGGGCTTCGTCGAGAGCTCGAACGTCAACGTCGTCAGCGAGATCACCAACCTCATCAGCGCGCAGCGCGCCTACGAGATGAACAGCAAGGTTATCACCACGTCGGACGACATGATGCAGACGCTGACCAACCTCAAATGAGCTCTCGATCGCACTTCATGGCCGCGCTTGCGGTGGCCGCAGCCGTGTTCACGCAGGGCGTGCCGGCATCGGCCGCCGCACTCCGAAGGCAGGTGTCGCTCCATGGCGGCACTGTCAGGTTGTCGGACCTGTTCAGCGATCTGCAGCCCGGCCAGGACTGTGACATAGGTCCGGCTCCTGCTCCTGGACAACGCATCGTCGTCCCGTTCAGCCAACTCGTCGCGATCGCCTCGCAGTTTGGTGTCGATTGGCAGCCAGGCGGGAGCTATGCCTCAGCCGCTCTTGACCGGCCCGCCCGCCTCGTCAGGCGCGAGGAGATCATGGCGATACTCAGACCCGCTCTCGCCGCAAGCGGTGCGCCGGCTGGAAGCGACGTGTTGCTTGGCGCGTTCGCCTCGCCTCCCCTGCCGGCGGAGGTGACCGCCGCTCCCGAGATCCAGACGCTCGACTACGACGCCCAGAGCGGACGCTTCTCGGCGGTGCTTGCGTTCCCGGCTCCGGATGCCGATCCCGTCACCTTGCGCGTGACCGGACGGGCCGAGCAGCAGGTGAACGTGCTTGCGCTGAGCCAGCCGCTTCCGGCCGGCTCGCTGCTGTCGGCCTCCGATCTGCAGGTCATCCGGGTCCGCAGCAGCCTCCTGCGTGGAACGCCGCTGACAACAGTTGCGGATGTGGATGGCCTGGCACTGAGGCAGCAGGAGCAGAGCGGCGTCCCGCTGACACGGGACATGCTGATCCGGCCGATGCTGGTCAACCGTGGACGTCCGGTCGTGCTGCGGCTCGAAGGGTCCGGCCTGACGCTGACGACCGCAGGCGTGGCCCTGGAGGCGGGTGCCGCCGGCGACCGCATCCACGTGATCAACAGCGTGTCCCATGCCGTGCTGATCGGCCAGGTCATGAGCACGGCAGACATCAGGATCGATGCCAGGACGGCACCGATGATCCTGCAACCGGGCGGGTCGCAAGGCGCACTGCCGCAACTCGCATCCGGAACGTCCACAGGCAGTGACCGGAATTGGAACAGGCTGGCGCAGGAGGCGCCGTATCCATGATCAACAGGTCGACGAGCATTGCCTTGCTGGCGTTCTGCTTCCTTCTTTCCGGATGCGGCGCCTTGTCGCGGCTGTCTGATCTGGGACGTCCGCCCAGCATGACACCCATCACGGATCCGACCGCTGCCCGCGACTACAGGCCGCTGACCATGCCGATGCCGCCGCTGCAGCAGACGCCACCCGATCTCGCCAGCCTGTGGCGGCCCGGCAGCCGCGCCTTCTTCAAGGACCAGCGTGCGGCCCAGGTGGGCGACCTGCTGACGGTACTGGTCGACATCACCGACACCGCCGATTTCGAGAACAACGGCACCGCCACGCGCACCGGCTCGGAAGCGATGGGCGTGCCGAGCCTGTTCGGGCTCAAGCAGAAGGTAGTGCAG
This sequence comes from uncultured Acetobacteraceae bacterium, assembly GCA_964249735.1. Lineage (GTDB taxonomy): Bacteria > Pseudomonadota > Alphaproteobacteria > Acetobacterales > Acetobacteraceae > Lichenicola. The sequence continues at coordinate 32,153 of CAXUDP010000022.1, forward strand.
TCGGTGCTGGGTGCCGCGTCGGTGTCGACCAACAGCACCAACAGCAACGTGTCGACCGGCAGCACCAAACGGACCGAGACCGTCACCCTGCGGCTCGCCGGGACCATCACCCAGGTGCTGCCGAACGGCAACTTCGTGGTGGGCGCCCGACAGGAGGTGCGGGTCAACAGCGAGCTCAGGATCCTGCAGGTCAGCGGCATTGTCCGACCGCAAGACATCACCGGGGACAACACCATCACGCACGACCGGATGGCAGAAGCCCGGATCTCCTACGGCGGGAAGGGGCAGCTGACCGACCTGCAGACACCTCGTTACGGGCAGCAACTGATGGACATCGTCCTGCCGTTCTGACCGGCATCAGTCGTCGCGATGAACCTTCTCCATCCGCTCGTGGCGTTCCTGCGCCTCGATCGACAGGGTAGCGATCGGCCGCGCTTCGAGACGTTTCAGGCCGATCGGCTCCCCGGTCTCCTCGCAGAAGCCGTAGCTTCCGTTCTCGATCCGCAACAAGGCCTGGCCGATCTTGGCGATCAGCTTCCGGGCGCGGTCACGTGTGCGCAATTCAAGCGCACGATCGGTCTCGACGCTCGCACGATCGGTGATGTCGGCTTCGTGGATGCCGCCTTCCGACAGGCTCGCCAGCGTACCGTCTGCCTCCTTCAAAAGGTCGGCACGCCAGCGAAGCAGCTTGAGGCGGAAATATTCCACCTGAAGCGGGTTCATGAACTCCTCGTCGTCTGCCGGACGATAATCGGAGGGCAAGGTGATCATGGGCGCCTCATCCTGAAGCGGCGGCAGGCGCCGCCGGGAAGGAATGGGCGGCTTATACCCACGGATGCGGGTCGAGCCAAGCGCCAACTGAGACTGTCATCGAGCCGTCAGGAACCGGGATCGGAAGGGCGATCCGTGATCTTTGCGGCCCTGGCCAGCTCGAGACGAGCCCGCAGCCGGATGGACCGGATCACCGCGGCGAGTACCGGGTCGACTGCCTGCCCTTCGTCGTCGGTCAGACGAGAAAGTTCCGCAAGTGTATCGGCTTCGCTGCCGCACAACATCGCACGCTGCAGCTCGGCAAGCGCCGCCAGCAGGCGCTGCCCGTGCCGGCGCGCCTCCCGGTCACCCGCCTCGGTTCCGGCCTGCTCCTGCAGGGCGAGCATCAGGGAGGCCTCGACCGGAGCCGACCGTGCCACGCCGCGCACGTCCGGACCGGGCGGAGGAGCGCCGACGGGAACGTTGAAGCCGGTCTGGCCTGCCGGCTGTGCCTGTGTCGGCACATACGCGCCGCCGACCGGGCCGACCGACAAGGTCATGGGTTCCGGTCCCCTGGCCGGCATTGGAATCGATCAAGCTGTCCGGGTCGTTCAGACATTGTTCGTCCTTTCGCATCAGACTGTAGCCCATAAACCCTGGCGACGCTTGAAGGATACGATGCGCACGCTCTGCTTCCTGATCCTGATCGCCGTCTCAATACTTGCCGTACCCCGGTTCGCAGGCGCGGAAGCCGTGCGGATCAAGGACATCGCCGACGTCGAGGGCGTGCGCAGCAACCAGCTGATCGGGTATGGGCTGGTGGTGGGCCTGAACGGGACCGGGGACCGCCTGAACAACTCGGTATTCACCCGCGAGTCTCTGATCAGCATGCTGGAACGACTTGGCGTGAACATCCGCGACCAGCAGTCGACGCTGCAGACCCGGGACATCGCGGCGGTCATGGTCACCGCGGAGCTGCCGGCCTTCTCCCATGGCGGAAGCCACATCGACGTGACCGTGTCAGCCACCGGAGATGCCACAGACCTGTCCGGAGGGACCCTGCTGGTCACGCCGCTGATGGCGGCCGATGGCGACGTCTATGCGGTGGCGCAGGGCCAGCTGGTCAGCAGCGCCTTCTCCGCCAAGGGAGCCGGCGCTTCCGTCACCCGCAACATTCCAACCAGCGCGCACATCGCCAACGGCGCCATCGTCGAGAAGGAGGTCCTGGTCGACCTGGGAGCACGCAACGTGCTGCACCTGTCGCTGCGCAATCCGGATCTGACCACTGCCGAGCGGATGGCGACCGTCATCAACAACAGCGTCGGCTCCATCGCCCGAGTCGACGATCCGCGAACCGTCACCCTGGCGCTGGCCGGCAGCGACGTCATGTCGATGCTGGGCCGGATAGAGGATCTGCTGGTCCAGCCGGACACTCCGGCGACGGTGGTGGTCGACGAGGCGAGCGGCACCATCGTGATGGGAGACAACGTTCGGATCAGCACCGTGGCAATCGCGCAGGGGAACCTGACGGTACAGGTCAACGAGTCGCCGGTCGCCTCGCAACCCGGCGCATTCTCCGGCGGCAGGACAGCAATCCTGCCGCGCACGTCGATCAAGGTCGATACTGGCGCCGGCAAGCAGCTCGGCATCCTGGCGGAAGGTCCCAGCCTGCGCGACCTGGTCGGCGGCCTCAACGCACTGGGGGTCGGGCCGCGCGACATGATCAGCATCCTGCAGACGATCAAGGCGGCCGGTGCGCTCCAGGCCGATCTGGTGGTGCGATGACGATAAGCGCGGTTCCCGCCGCGGTCGCTCCGACGGCGCAAGGGTCGGACGTGAATACGAAGGTGATGAAGGCAGCGCAGGACTTCGAGGCGATGACGATCGGCCAGCTGCTCCAGCCGATGTTCGACACGGTGGACCAGTCCCAGAGCCTGTTCGGGGGCGGGGCTGGCGAGTCGAACTTCAAGCCCATGCTGGTCACCGAGATGGCCAAGCAGGTGGAAAGCCACGGCGGCTTCGGGCTGGCCGAGGGGATCTACCAGCAGATGTTGAAGATGCAGGAGAAGAAGCCGTGACCGGACAGCAGCAGCACGCGGTCGCAGAACTGGTGGCCGTCCTCACCGAGGAGAACGCGGTTCTCACGGCACTCGACTACCGCCGAGTCGGCGACTTCGTCGACAGGAAGCGGGCAGCACTCGAGGCACTGAACGCAGCCAGTCCAGACTCATCCGGCGAGGACGCCGCAGCACAAGCAGCGCTGGCGCTTCGGCTGAAACAGCTTGTGGACGAGAACAGGAAGCTGCTCAGGCAGGCGATCAAGGTGCAGAACAGGATCATGGGGGTGGTCGCAGGCGCCGCGCGGCAGGCCCAGATACCGACCGGCTACGGAGCGCGGGGGAACAAGCCGCGATCATCCCAAACCAGCGCCGTCGCGCTGATCGTGCGCGCCTGAAAGCGCACCGTTTCAACGTTCGACAGCGTCGCGGACGCGCTGCCGCCTGGCCTGTCCGCAACAGCAAGAAGGACCGAGTCGACATCCGACCCGGTCCTCGCCGTCGTGCTTCGACCGGACATCATTCCTCGTCGTGGTGCTCTTCCGCCGGCGCCTCGGCCGGTGCGGACTCGTCGACCGGCGGCACGGTCTCGCCCGTCTCCGGCGCAGTCTTGCGACGGCGGCGATGCCCAACCGGCGAGGTCTCGCGCAGTTCCTCCGAAGCCTCCCGTCGCGTTGCAGCGCTGGGCGAACGGCGCATCTTCACCGCCGCGTCGTGCTTGTCGGACGGCGTCCGCGTGCTGGTGCGTGTTCCGGCCTTTGCACGTGCGGTGCGGGCCGCAGGCTTTGCCGCGACGTCGGAACGCGTAGCACGGGTCGTGCGTGTACCGGCAAGGGACTTCGCTGCCGCGGAACGGGTGGCAGGATCCTTGGCGGTGCGCATCGAGCGGGCGGTACCGCCCTTGGTGGTCGTGCCGCGCGTCGGGCCCGTCGCCGTGCGCTTGGTCGCGCGTGCGCTGGTGGCCGGCTTGGTCGTCCGAGCCGTGGTGGTCCGAGCCGTGGCGGCCCGTGGCATGGCCGAACGGGCCGGTGCCTTCCGGGTCGCGGCCGTGCCGGTACGCGTGGTGCGGGTGGTCGCAGTGCGGCCGGACGTGGCACGGCCGGTCGTGCTGCGGGCGGCGGCACGCTTGGTCGCCGGCGCGGCTTTCGCGGACGTCCGCTTCGGGGCGGCCTTGGCGGAGGCGGCAGTCTTGGCGGTGCGGGTCGGCGTACGGGCGGTCTTGGCGCGCGTCGCCGGTGCCTTGGTTGTCCGTGCCGGCGCCTTCGGCGCACGCGTGGCCTTTGCCGCCGGCTTGGCCGTTCTGGTGGTCTTGGCCGGCTTGGCGCCCAGCTTCTTGGCCGCAGCCGATCGCGCGGACGCGGTGGTGCCGGAGCGCGTGGTCCGGGCAGTCGTGCTGCGCGCGCCAGAACCGGCAGTACGCCGGCCACCGGCACGCACGGCCATGGCGCGGGTGCGCCTGCCGTCAGTGGTGTCGCTACTCATGATCGGGATCCTCTGCCTGATGAAGATGGTGACTGGACGGGATGGGCCGCGGGTCACGTGCGCCAGAAGCGGACTGCATGGACGGTGGACGCCCTGCCCGGCTCACGCGATCGACATGCAGCATGCGGATGTGTCCTGTTCCGGCCGTGGACTCACCGCGGGGCGGTTCAATCGGCAAGGAGCCGGCACCGCGAATCGCCGTTCAGTGACACGCCGTCGAACATGCTCATCCTCGAAACGCATAGTTCTGTCAACGAAAAGCAACCGTTACATTAAAGTTCCATGAGAGTTCCCGTGTCCGGATCTTCCGCGCGACCGTGAGTCGGCGCTGCCACACCCGGCTCGGAATCGCATGGATGCAGTGCGTCGTTGGCATCTCGCGATCCGCAGCGGCCGCTCGCCAAGGGATGCGGCTGCAGCCGTGATCGTTCGATGCCGACCACACGCGGATGCGACTGCCGCAGCATCCGGCGACGGGTGCGCCGGTGGCGCCGCGATGCTAGGACACCGCGGCCGGTGTGCCTCCCTGGTCGCGCCGGTGTCGTTCCGTCGGAGTGCTCCTCGACATGAAGATCAACGGCCAGGCCTTCCGCAGCGTCTGGATCGATCCCGCCGACGGGTTCTCGGTGCGCATCCTGGATCAGACCAGGCTGCCCTGGTCGCTCGACATCCTGCGTCTCACCACATGCGCGCAGGTTGCGGACGCGATCAACAGCATGCAGGTGCGCGGCGCGCCTTTGATCGGCGCAGTGGCAGCATACGGCCTGGCGCTGGCGCTTCGTGCCGACAGCAGCAGCGATGCGATGGAGCGCGACGCGGCGCTGCTGGTCGCCACCAGGCCCACCGCGATCAACCTGCGCTGGGCGATTGGACGCATGCTCACCCGTCTGCGCAACACCGCACCCGCCGACCGCGTGCGCGTCGCCTATCACGAGGCCGGCCTGATCTGCGACGAGGACGTGGCGCAGAACGAGGCGATCGGCCGTCACGGGCTCCGCCTGATCGAGGAGATCGCGACGACCAAGCGCGCGCGCGGCGAGGACGGGCCGGTGCGCCTGCTCACCCACTGCAACGCCGGCTGGATCGCCACGGTTGATTGGGGCACGGCGTTGGCGCCGATCTACATGGCGCACGACGCCGGCATCGACGTGCATGTCTGGGTGGACGAGACGCGGCCGCGCAACCAGGGTGCGGCGCTCACCGCGTGGGAACTCGGCAGCCACGGCGTCGGCCACACCGTGATCTCCGACAATGCCGGCGGCCACCTGATGCAGCGTGGCGAGGTCGACATGGTGATCGTCGGCACCGACCGCGTGACGCGCAAGGGCGACGCCGCCAACAAGATCGGCACCTACCTCAAGGCGCTCGCGGCACGCGACAACGGGGTGCCGTTCTGGGTCGCCCTGCCGTCGACCACCATCGACTGGAGCGTCGCCGACGGGCTGACGGAGGTGCCGATCGAGGAGCGCAGCGAGGATGAGGTCACGCACGTCACCGGCCGTGGCCCGGACGGCACGCCGGTCCGGGTGCAGGTGACGCCGGATGGAACCCCCGCCGCCAATCCCGCTTTCGACGTGACGCCGGCGCGGCTGGTGAGCGGCCTCATCACCGAGCGGGGCTTGTGCGATGCGTCCGGACCGGGGCTCGCGTCATTGTTTCCGGAGCGTGCATAGAACCACGATGATCACGCACCGAGCCCTTGTCCTGTCCCGCCTGCGCCAGTTGCGTTCCGCCTTCCTGCCGACCATGCTCGGCGTGCTGCTCGCCGGATGCGCGGACACGCCGCCGGCGCATCCGCCGCAGCCGGTGCCGGAACCGACGCCGGTCGCGCAGTACCGCACGTCGCAGGGTCCAGCGGCACCGGATGAGCACGTGCCGGACTTCGCCACCCGCTCGTTCGCGCCGTTCAACCGGCAGGATGCGGTCGCCATCGCGTTGCGCGAATGGCGCCTGTTCGGCGAGCCGGTGGACGACGACGATCCCGAGCAGCGTCCCGACGCGTCCGGCACGAGCGTCAAGCCGGAACGGCTTCCCGGGCTGTGGGAGCGGGTCGGCGAGTACTGGTGGATCGGCCAGGACCCGTACGAGACCGAGGTGAGCTGGACCGGCAAGCACGACGGCGCCGGCACGCCGTTCGACTTCCAGCATGACGCCCGCTATGCCTGGTCGGCCGCGTTCATCTCCTACGTGATGCGGATCGACGGCGCCGGCGACCGTTTCCCGTACGCACCGAACCATTCCACCTACATCAATGCTGCCGCGTCGGGCACGGCGACCGGCCTGCGCGCGCAGGATCCGGCCAGCTACGCGCCGCGGCTCGGCGACCTGATCTGCGCCGGGCGCAGCAGCGGCCACGGGATCCGCTACGAGAACCTGCCCACGCGCAACGGGTTTCCCGCGCATTGCGGGCTGGTGGTGGCACGCACCGCGCACCAGCTCAGCATGATCGGCGGCAATGTCGATGACGCGGTGGCGCTGACGCACGTGCCGATCGGCCCCAGCGGCATGCTGTCTGCATCGGACGGCAGCTCGCTCGACAGCCGTTATGCCTGGTGCGTGGTGCTGCAGGTGCTGTACGACGCCGATACGGAGCCGCCCGGGCGGGATTGAGGCCGGCCGCGATCAGGTCTGGCTGCGCGTCGCGCTCAGCCCTGCCGCCACGGCAGCCCATCCGCCTTCCAGCCGGCGACCGTGCCGCGATGCCCGTGCGCGTCTGGCGGTCCCTCGAAGCCGTCGGCCACGTTGAAGGTGGTGCGGTAGCCCGCCTGTTCCGCCGCCTCGGCCGCAGCCAGGCTGCGCACGCCGCTGCGACAGATGAAGTAGATCACGTGCTGCCGGGTCAGGCCGGCGGCGCCGAGCTGCTCGACGAAGTCGGGATTCGGCGCGCCGGTGGGAAAGCTTTGCCACTGTACCAGCAGCACCCGCTTGCCATGCGCCGACAGGTCGGGCAGGCCGACATAGGACCATTCCGCATTCGTGCGCACGTCGACCAGCTGCGCGTCCGGATCCCCTACCAGCGCGGCATAGGCTTGTCGCGCATCGACGTCCTCGATCATCCCAGTCACTCCGGTTGCCGAACCTGCCGGCAAAATGGTCCGCGACGGCCGGAAGCACAATTCCGCCGAACCCGGAACGCCCGGCCGGAAGTCGACGTCGCCGGGTCGGGACATCGCGATCCGGCTGCGCCAGGCCTTCGCGCTTGTCGGCTGTGCCAGCTCCGGCAGGGCCGGGTTCATGAACCCGGGCGGCCCGGTGACGGATCGCACGGGGGCCGCGACCATCGACGCGGCCGAGCGCTGCGGCGTGCTTCGGTCCGGCGGCACGATCGTCACGGTCACGCCGGCATCGGCCCGACCCTGATCGGCAACGTCCGCGACTCTCGCTGCGTGATCGCGATGCCGGACACCCGGAGCCGGCAGAAGGCGGCTGTGTCATCCAACGCCGCCGGACTCTGGCAGCGGACCGGCAGCACGCTGGCGGGGTGGCGCCGGGCCTATGCGACGGCGCCGGAAGGCGTGTCGCACGATGCGGGAGATCGTGCTCGCCGATCCCGCAGGCTCGACGCTGCGTGACCGGGTCAGGACCGGCGGTTGAGCGCAGGAGGATGGTTCGGTCACCGGGAACATCGGCCAGTCGCGGATGCCGGCACCTTTCGGGCATGGTCGTCGATGAAGCCGGGCACGTTCCGGACGCGGAAGCCTGCAGCAGGTGTTCGCGTTGCTGATCGTCCAGGGAATCCCGGTTGGCAGCCAGGAACAGCATCAAGCAGGTTGCTCTTTTCCTCAGGACGAAGCAGGGCACGATCAAGCGACCCTGCCCTGGACCGGGATCGATGCCGCGTTCGGCGAGTCCGTGCGAGGGTGGGGGACTCTACCAGTCCGGGCTGCTCAGTCCGGAGCTCCTGCGCGCGAAAGAACCTCCGGTGCCGCCCCGGATGAACCGGCCCCGTTCCCGCCGCCGTCGCGATCCGCCAGTGGGGCGGTTTCCGGGAACAGCAGCCACACGGACAGCACGCAGGCCAGCCCCGCCCCAGCCAGCACCAGGAAGCCGGCGGCGAGCGATCGGTCGGCCAGCAGGCCGCCCAGGGTGGTGCTGAAGCTGGCACCGAAGCCGATCGCCAGCCCCAGCAGCCCCAGGCACAGGTTGAACCGGCCGGTACCACGGCTGAGGTCTGCCGCCACCAGCGGCAGCATCACCCCGAAGGCGGCGGAGCTGACCGCGTCCAGCAGCTGTGCCGTCACGATCATCCACGGCGCGCTCGATGCCGCCAGCAGCAGGCCGCGCAGCGGCAGCGCCGCGAACGCCACCAGCATCACCGGGCGCCTGCCGTAGACGCCGGCCCAGTAGCCGATCCGCGGCGACAGCACCGCGCCGATCACCTGCGGCAGCAGGATGCAGGCCGCGATCACCAGCTCGGCCAAGTGTCCGGCCTCGCGCGTCACCTCGCCCGCCGCCAGCGGCAGCATGCCGGCGGCGGACAGGTGGAAGAACACGACGCAGACGCCGAACCCGTACAGCCGCCTGTTGCGCAGCAGGGTACGCAACCCGTGCTGCGGTTGCGATGTCGTGGCGGACGCGTCGCCGCCGCCGGACGACGTGTCGTCCGGCGGCGGCGTCCGGACGATGGCACGGAGCGCCAGCAGGCCCGGCAACGCCATCGCGGCGCCGAGATAGAAGGTCGCCCGGGCGGAGACGAGGTAGCCGATCCCGCCCATCAAGCCCGCCGACAAGGCCGCGCCGATCTGGGCGAAGCTGTTGTTGCGTCCGAACCGTTCGCCCAGTGCCGCGGACGCCGCCTCGCGCGACAGCTCCTGCGGCGAGCGGCCGTTCATCGCCTGTGCCGTGACCACCGACAGGGTGATCGCCGCGATCGCAGGGTTGAGCATGCAGCTGGCAAAGCCGTGCAGCACCTCCGCCAGGGTCACCGGCAGCTGTTCCGGCAGCGCCGCCAGCATCAGGCAGGACACCACGATCGCCACGATTGACGCTCCGGCAGCCAAGTGCTTGTTGCGCAGCAGGTCGACCGCGAGCCCTGCCGGAACCTGGCTGGCCATCGCCGTCACCGTACCCACCGTCAGCACCAGGCCGATCTGGCCCTGGGTCCAGTGCTGGCCCGTCAGGTAGACGGCGATGAACGGCCCGAACGCCTGCTGCAGGTTGGCGACGAAGAAGTTCGTCCAGTCCAGCCCGCGCTGGCTGCGCCGGTCGACGGGAACGGCAACCGACGCGGCCGCGGATGTCAGGCGACGCGGCTTCAGGTTCAGAACCGTTGCTTCGGGATGGGCGCGGTGGCCGGGGGTGCGGGTCGTGGCACCGCGGAGCTTCCCGGTGGCGCCACGGCCGGCAGCGCAGGCTGCGGCGCCGAGGTCGTGGGTCCTGCCGGCGCCGCAAGCCGTGCCGGTGGCGTGATCGCCGATCCGTCGGCCGGATCGGAGGCCGGCGGCGCGGCGGGAGTTCCCGGCCCGGCCGGCGGGGGAAGGCCCGGAGCCGGACCCGTGATGCGCGATCCGTCGGCCGGGTTGGATGCGGCCGCCGGCGTCCTGGGCGGGGTGGGAGCCGCCTGGGATGCCGCCGCGTTGGCGCCCATCACCACCGTCACCGGCCCGGACTCCTCGACCGCCGGCGCCGACTTGACCTGCGCCTCGGTCAGCGCCACCCGAAGCGGGTCGTTGCCTTCCGGCTTGGACAGGTCGAACAACCCCCACGCCACCGCGATCTTGCGGTTGCCCACGCCCATGAAGCCGCCAACGTCGAGCTCGAGTGCTGCCGGGTGGCCGTCGTCGCCGATCATCACGTCGATCACCCGCCCGACCTGGCTGTTCTCGGCCCCGCGCACGCTGCGATCCAGCAGCCCGCCCAGCCGGTGCCGTGCGGTCAGCAGCCGGAAGGCGGATTGCGGCGGCACCAGCTTCTGCGGCGGGTGCAGCATCATGTCGTGCGCGATCGCATCGGCCCGGTCCCCGGCCAGCTGCGGCGGGATCGCGTCGACCGGAGATTTCCCTGCGGCATGGGCCGTCGGCTGGCTCGTCACGGCGGCAGCGGAGGGCGCTCCAGGCGCGGCGGCAGGGCCGGCAGACAAAGCCGACGGCCCCGTCAGGCGCGCGTCGCCCGGGATCGGGCTTCCGGATGCCGGGGTTCCGGGTGCCGGGCGTTCAGGCGCCGAGCCTCCCGGCGGCTGCGGTTCGGCGGCGGGCCCGGCGCCGCCCAGCAGGATCGCGCCCAGCAGAAACGGCAGGCGGCGGGAACGTCGGACCATCGTTTCTCCCACGCTCGATGCGGAACCAGACGCATCCGGCATCCCTGCCCATCCACGGGCGTTGTCGGCCGGCGACGAGCGGAGACACGAGTGTGCCACACCACCCCGTTGGAGACGACCCGCGCATCGCCCTGGTCACCGGCAGCTCGCACGGCATCGGTGCCGGCATCGCCGGCCGCCTGTTGCGCGACGGCTGGACCGTCTACGGGCTCGACCGGGCGCCGGCCACGCTGGGGGGGGAGCGCTTCCACCCGCTCGCGGCGGACGTGTCGCAGGAGGCCGATGTGGCGGCGGCCTGCGCGCGCATCGGCCGCGAGGCGGGACGGCTGCACGGCCTGGTGAGCAATGCCGGGATCATGGTCCGCAAGCCCCTGGCCGAGCTGTCCCTCCACGAATGGAGGACCGTGCTCGACACCAACCTGACCAGCCTGTTCCTGCTGGCACGCACCGCTGCCCCGCTGCTGCGCGGTGCGGCCGGGGATGCGGGCGCCATCGTCGCCGTCGCGTCCACCCGCGCCCGCATGTCCGAACCGGACACCGAAGGCTATGCCGCATCCAAGGGCGGGCTGGTGGCGCTGACCCACGCGCTGGCGATCAGCCTCGGACCGGCGGTGCGCGCCAACTGCATCAGCCCGGGCTGGATCGACGTCGCCGGCGACCCGCTGTCTCCCGCCGACCATGCCCAGCATCCGGTTGGACGGGTCGGGCGGGTGGAGGACATCGCCTCCCTTGCCGCCTGGCTGCTCGGCCCGGACTCCGGCTTCGTCACCGGCGCCGAGTTCGTGTCCGACGGCGGCATGACCCGGAAGATGATCTATGCCGACTAGCACCGGCGGCAGCCGGCATGCCGCAGTGCAACCAATTGAAACGGCCAGTGCACAGCTGGGCTGTTACAGTGTTAGCCTAGCTGGACCATGGAACAGCTGCCACACATCCTGATCGTCGACGACGACCGCGAGATACGCGAGCTGCTCGCCCGCTTTCTCGAGCGCAACCGGTTCCGCGTCACTACCGCCCGCGACGGCCGCGAGGCGCGCCGCGCCTGGAGCAACGGGCACTACCAGCTGGTGGTGCTGGACCTGATGCTGCCCGGCGAAAGCGGCCTCGACCTTGCGCGCTGGATGCGCTCCCAGGGCAACGTGCCGATCGTCATGCTGACCGCGATGGGCGACGAGACCGACCGCATCATCGGCCTGGAGCTCGGCGCCGACGACTACCTGCCCAAGCCGTTCAACCCGCGCGAGCTGATGGCCCGCATGCGCGCGGTGATGCGACGCACCGGCGAGCGCGACGAGCGCAAGCCGGACGGCGAGACCCGCGTGCTGCGCTTCGCCGGCTGGACCCTGGAGCCGCTGCGCCGCCGCCTGCTCAACCCGGACGGCGCCGAGGTGCCGCTGACCGGCGGCGAGTACGAGCTGCTGGTGGCGCTGCTCGACCGCGCCAACCGGGTGCTGACGCGCGACATGCTGCTCGACCTGCTGCGCGGCCGTCAGGCGGGGCCGTTCGACCGCGCGATCGACGTCGCCATCTCGCGCCTGCGACGCAAGCTCGAGGATGACGGACGCAACGCCCAGGTGATCAAGACCGTGCGCGGCGGCGGCTACG
>CAXUDP010000023.1:0-44097 GCA_964249735.1 uncultured Acetobacteraceae bacterium
CGGTCACCGCGGCGAACCGGGATTTAGGCGCCAATAAGAAGCCCGTCAAGGGCGGAAGGAGAGAAACTGGAAGACGGTCGCCAACCTGCGTCCTGGGTCGCTTCCGACCTGGCGTCGACTGACCGACCGGTCAGCGTTGACAACACCTCGATATCTGCTTTGCTGACACAGTCAACGTTGGACCTGGTCGCATCCGAACTCGGCCATCCTGCCTGGCCAGGCGATGCGGCAGGGATATCCATGGCGGATCAGGACGAGCATTCCGCGCCCAAGCGGCAGCAGATCATCCAGGGCGCCGAGGTCGTATTCACCGAATGCGGCTACGAGGGCGCCAGCATGTCGCGCATCGCGCTGCAGGCGGCGGTCTCCAAGGGGACGCTCTACAACTACTTCGCCAGCAAGTCCGACCTGTTCGCCGCCTTCGTGTCCCAGAAGGCGGCCACCACCTTGTCACAGGTATTCGAGCCGGTCGCCGACCAGGGCCGCCTGGAGATCATCCTACACGAGATCGGCCTGCGCATGGTCCGGCAGATCCTGTCGCCGGGCAGCCTCGTGCTGTTCCGCATCGTGGTGTCCGAAGCCGGCAAGTTCCCGCATTTGGCGCGCATCTACTGGGATACCGGCCCGCAGATGGCGCTGCTGCACATGGCCGGCTGGCTGACCGAGCAGATGCGCAACGGCATCCTGCGCGACGCCGACCCTCACGTCGCCGCCGGGCAGTTCTTTGCGCTGTGCCAGGCACCAGCCTGCACCAAGCGCCGACTGCAGCTGGTCTCGGACGTCTCGGCCGGCGAGATCGAGGCAATCATCGATGGCGCGGTGCGCGTGTTCCTCGACAGCTATGCGGTGCCGGCTCCCGTCGAGCCGCGGTGATCCCGAACGGCCGGGCCAAAGGTCTTGCAGCGTCCGGCCTGAGAAGCTAGGAACCGCGCCACGTCCGACGATCGTGCTGCTGTAGCTCAGTGGTAGAGCACTCCCTTGGTAAGGGAGAGGTCCAGGGTTCGAGTCCCTGCAGCAGCACCAGCCGACGGGACCCGCCATGACCGAACGCTCCGACACGAGGCCGACCCTGCCCGGCCGGCAGGATGCCGAACACCAAGCGCGGCTCGCGCGTGAAGCCGCCGCGCTCCGGGAAAACCTGCAACGCCGCAAGCAGCAGGCCCGTTTGCGCAGGGACGCGCAGCTGCCCGTTGCGGATGCCGAACGGGCGGATGACGACGCGCCTTCTCGCTCTGGCGATTGCCCACCGAGCTGAAGCCGGGCTAGTGGTCCTGGTAGGCATTGTTCCCGCCCGGTAGCGGGATCGCGGGCCGTCTCGACGAGGATCGATTGTCATGCCGGTGATGCCCGACAGCTGGATCCGCCGGATGGCAATGGAACGGGCGATGATCGAGCCGTTCGTCGAGACGCAGAAGCGTGAGGGCGTGATCAGCTACGGGCTGTCCTCCTACGGCTACGACGCGCGGGTGGCGTCCGAGTTCAAGGTGTTCACCAACGTCGACAGCGTCACCGTCGACCCGAAGAACTTCAGCGAGCAGAGCTTCGTCACGCGCACCGTCCCGGTCTGCATCATTCCGCCCAACAGCTTCGCGCTGGCGCACACGATCGAGGTGTTCCGCATCCCGCGCGACGTGCTGGTGATCTGCCTCGGCAAGTCGACCTATGCGCGATGCGGCATCATCGTCAACGTGACGCCGCTCGAGCCGGAATGGGAGGGCCAGGTCACCATCGAGATCAGCAACACCACGCCGCTTCCCGCCCGGATCTATGCCAACGAGGGCATCTGCCAGTTCCTGTTCCTGCAGGGCGCCGGGCCGTGCGAGGTGAGTTATGCTGACAAGGCCGGCAAGTACATGGGCCAGCGCGGCGTCGCCACGCCGCGCATGTAACGGAGAAAGCGTGCGATGGACCGGTTCCTGATACGAGGCGGACGTCCGCTGCACGGCGAGATCCCGATCGGGGGCGCGAAGAACTCCGCGCTCAAGCTGCTGGTCGCGGGGCTGCTGACGTCGGAGCGGCTGGTGTTGTCGAACGTGCCGCGCATCGACGACATCGCGACCATGCGCCTGCTTCTGGCCCAGCACGGGATCTCGGTCGAGGACGTCGGCGGCTCCTACGACACGCCGCGCACGGGCCAGATGCTGTCGGTCGGCGGCGACATCACCAACACCGAGGCGCCCTACGACATCGTTTCCAAGATGCGGGCCTCAATCCTGGTGCTGGGTCCGCTGCTGGCGCGTGCCCGCGAGGCCCGGGTGTCCCTGCCGGGCGGCTGCGCCATCGGCACGAGGCCGGTGGACCTGCACCTCAAGGGGCTGGAGGCGCTCGGCGCCGAGATCCGGCTGGAAGCCGGCTACATCGACGCCCGTGCACCCGCTGGCCTGACCGGCGCCCGGATCGTGCTGCCGTTCGCTTCCGTCGGCGCTACCGAGAACCTCCTGATGGCGGCCACCCTGGCGTCCGGCCGCACCGAGATCGTTAACGCCGCGCGCGAGCCGGAGATCGACGACCTGGCGGCCTGCCTGAACGCCATGGGGGCGCAGGTCGCCGGAGCGGGAACCGGCATCCTGGTCATCGACGGGGTCGGCCGGCTGCATGGCGCCCGCCACGCGGTGGTGTCGGACCGGATCGAGTGCGGCACCTATGCCTGTGCGGTCGGCATCGCCGGCGGCGACGTGCGGCTGGTCGGCGGCCAGGTGCGACACCTGCGGGCCGTGGTGCGCACCCTCGAGGAGGCCGGCATCGAGGTGATCGAGGAGGAGGACGCCATGCGCGTCCGCCGCTCCGGCCGGCTGCGCGGCGTCGACGTGATGACCGAGCCCTATCCCGGCTTCCCGACCGACATGCAGGCCCAGTTCATGGCGCTGTTCTCGGTGGCCGAGGGCGCCTCGATGATGACCGAGACGATCTTCGAGAACCGCTTCATGCACGTGCCCGAGCTGAACCGGATGGGGGCCCGGATCAACGTGCACGGCGCGTCGGCGATCATACGCGGCGTGGATTCCCTGTCCGGCGCCCAGGTGATGGCGACCGACCTGCGCGCCTCGTTCTCTTTGATCCTGGCGGGCCTTGCGGCGACCGGCGAGACGATGCTGAGCCGGGTGTACCACCTCGACCGCGGCTACGAGGCGGTGGAGCGCAAGCTGTCGGGCTGTGGTGCCGTGATCGAGCGGCTGTCCGACTGATCGCTCCGGCCTTCCGGGTGGCGGCCTTCCGCTTTCGAGCTGCGGATGCTAACGCCGGCCGCATCGCCCAGGATGGGTCGCGTCGGGTGAGCCGCCCGCGAGGGTGTTCCGGAGAGGTCATGTCCGCGCTGTCCAGAGCCGCCGCCCTCGCGCCGGAGATCGCTACGCCGCTGGTTCTGGCACTGCCGAAAGGCCGCATCCTGACGGAATGCGCGCCGCTGCTGGCGGCAGCCGGCGTGGTGCCGGCAGCGGATTGCCTCGACGAGGACAGCCGCCGCCTGCGCTTCCCGACCGCGGACCCGATGCTGGACGTGATACGCGTCCGGCCGTTCGACGTGGCGACCTTTGTCGCGTTCGGCGCGGCGCAGATCGGCATCTGCGGCGCCGACGTGCTGATGGAGTTCGATTATCCGGAGATCTACGCCCCGCTCGACCTGCGGATCGGCGGCTGCCGGGTGTCGATCGCGGAACCCGCCTCGGCGGCGTTGGGGGACGACCCGGCACGCTGGTCGCAGGTGCGGGTCGCGACCAAATATCCCAACATCGCCCGGCGCCACTTCGCGGCACGCGGGGTGCACGCCGACATCGTGCACCTGAACGGGGCGATGGAGCTGGCGCCGGGCCTCGGCCTGTGCCGGCTGATCGTCGACCTGGTGCAGACCGGCTCCACCCTGAAGGCGAACGGCCTGCAGGAGGTGGGGGTGATCGCCGAGGTGACCAGCCGGCTGATCGTCAATCGCACCGCGCTCAAGACCCGGCCGGAAGCGATCGGGGCCTGGATCGGGCGGTTCCGTGCGGCGGTCGACGGGTCCGGTCCGGGCGCCGGAGCATGAGGCGGCTGTCGACGGTCGATCCCGGGTTCGGCGCCGCGTTCAAGGCCCTGGTGGAGGAGGTCCGCGACGGCGGGACCCGCGTTGATGCCCCGGTGCGGGCGATCCTGGACTCGGTGCGGGAGGAAGGCGACGCGGCGGTGTGCGCGCATACCGACCGGTTCGACCAGCATCCCATGCCGCTGCAGCCGGAGCGTCTGCGCGTCACCGCCGCCGAGATCGACGACGCCGTGGCACGGGTCGAGCCGGCGCTGGTCGAGGCGCTCGGGTTCGCGGCGCGGCGTATCGAGGTGTTCCACCGCGCCCAGCTGCCGCGCGACTTCTCGTTCGTCGACGAGGCGGGACTGACGCTCGGCCTGCGCTGGACCGCGCTCGATGCGGTCGGGATCTACGTGCCGGGCGGCACGGCGGCGTATCCGTCCTCCGTGCTGATGAACGCCGTTCCGGCCCGTGTCGCCGGCGTCGGCCGGATCGCCATGTGCGTCCCCTGCCCCGGCGGCCGGCTGAACCCATCGGTGCTGGCCGCGGCCCGGCTGGCGGGTGTGGAGGAGATCTACCGCATCGGCGGGGCGCAGGCGGTGGGCGCGCTGGCGTACGGCACCGCGACGATCCCAGCGGTGGACCGGATCGTCGGCCCGGGCAACGCCTATGTCGCGGAAGCCAAGCGGCAGGTGTTCGGGCATGTCGGCATCGACAGCATCGCCGGGCCGTCCGAGGTGGTCATCGTCGCGGACCGCGACAACGATCCGGAGCACGTGGCGCTCGACCTGCTGGCCCAGGCCGAGCACGACGGGCTGGCGCAGTCGATCCTGCTCACCGACGATGCCGGTTTCGCCGATGCCGCCGCCGCCGCCGTGGACCGCGCGCTGGACACGCTGCCGCGCGGCGCGATCGCGGGGGCGAGCTGGAACAACTACGGCGCCATCATCGTGGCCGACCGCCTGGACGAGATCTGGCCGCTGGTGAACCGGCTCGCACCGGAGCACCTGCAGCTGATGCTGGCCGACGATACGGAGGCGTTCCGCTCGATCCGCCATGCCGGCGCGATCTTCCGTGGCAGGCACTGTCCGGAAGCGATCGGCGACTATGTCGGCGGTCCCAATCACGTGCTGCCGACCAGCCGCACCGCGCGGTTCGCCTCGGGATTGTCGGTCTACGACTTCCTCAAGCGCACCACCTGGCTTGCCACGGACGCGGACGGGCTGGCCCGGGTCGGGCCGACGGCGGTCGCACTGGCGGAGGCGGAAGGGTTGCAGGCGCACGCGCGCAGCGTGTCGGTCCGGCTCGGGCGCGCTTGACCCGGGGGGAGGCAATCCTCATGTTCCGGCCCGCGATCCCATGCGAACCGCCCATCGGCCTGTCGTCGTGCCGCCCTTCCGGCCGTTCCGGTTTCTTCCCACATCACCAGGAGGCGCCTGATGCGTCGATGCCCCATGCTTCGCCCCTTGCTGCAACAACAAGAACAGCGCGATGTCTAAGGAAGACATGATCGAGTTCAGCGGCACCGTGCAGGAGCTGCTGCCTAACGCCATGTTCCGGGTGAAGCTCGACAACGAGCACACCATTCTCGCACATACCAGCGGCAAGATGCGCAAGAACCGCATCCGCGTCCTCGCCGGCGACCGCGTCAACGTCGAGATGACGCCGTATGACCTGTCCAAGGGTCGAATCACCTTCCGCTTCAAGTAGAACCGGGTTGGCCGAACCCGGGAACGGGCTTCCGCGCGCCAGGCTGTTCCTTGCTTCGGCGAGCCCGCGCCGGCGGGACCTGCTGGCGCAGATCGGGATCATTCCCGACGCGATCCTCCAACCCGACATCGACGAGACGCCGCGGCCGCGCGAGCTGCCCCGTGCCTATGTCGCGCGGCTCGCCGAGGCCAAGGCGGCCGCGGCCGTGCCCCTGGCGCCCGACGGCGGGCTGGTGCTGGCGGCCGACACGGCCGTGGCGCTCGGGCGCCGCATCCTGCCCAAGGCGGAGGACGAAGCGTCAGCCAGGCGCTGCCTGTCTCTGCTGTCGGGCCGCCGGCACACCGTGCTCACCGCGGTGGTGCTGCGTCAGCCGGACGGCAGCGCGTCGAGCCGGATCGTGGAAAGCGTGGTCGGCCTGTCCCGCCTGTCCGACCGGCAGGTCGACGCGCTGATCGCGGCCGGGGACTGGCACGGCAAGGCCGGTGGCTACGCGCTGCAAGGCCACATCGCGGCCTTCGTGCGCTTCCTGTCCGGCAGCTATTCCAACGTGGTCGGCCTGCCGCTGTTCGAGACCGCGCAACTGCTGCGCGGGCGCGGCTGGCTGCCATGAGCGGTCGGTGACCGTCCGGCTGCTGGCTGCCTGCAGTCCGGGCGAGGTACGCGTCGCCGCGGTCGAGGATGGGTACCTGCTGGACTACGCGTTGTGGCGGCCGGGGGCGCCGGACGGCGTCGGCGACCTGCACCGTGGCCGGGTCAAGGCGGTGCTGCCGGCGCTGGGTGGCGCGTTCGTTTCGCTTCCCTCCGGTTCCGGCTTCCTGCCGCTCCGGGAGGGCGATCCTCGCGTGGGCGACGGCGATCCGGTGCTGGTGCGGGTGGTCCGCAGCGCCCAGGGCGGCAAGGGGCCGCGGTTGCGCCTGGCGGTCGAGTCGGGATGCGAGCCTGCGGGGCCGCATGGGCTGCTCGCCGCCGGTCCGGACCCGCTGAGCCGGTTCGCAGCTGCCCATCCCGACGCGCCGGTCGTCGCCGACGATCCCGTCCTCGCCGCCGGGCTGGCGCCGCAGCTGCGCAGCCGGATCATGCTGTCCGCGGTCGCCATCCCCGGCGCGGTCGAGGCGCAGATCGAGGCGCTTTCGGAGACCGAGATCGCCCTGCCTGGCGGCATGCGGGCCAGCATCCACCCGACCCCGGCACTGGTCGCGGTCGACCTGGACGCCGGCGGTGCCAGTGCTGGACGGCATACCAAGCAGACCGCGCAGTTCGCCGCCAACCGTGCGGCGATCGGGCCGCTGCTGCATCAGCTGCGCCTGCGCAACCTGTCCGGCGCGATCCTGATCGACCTGGCGGGTCTCGCGGCGCGCAAGCGGTCGGCGCTGCGGCCGGAGATCGAGGCAGCCCTGGCGCTGGACCCGTTGCAGCCGAGGCTGCTCGGCTTCACCGCGCTCGGGCTGGTGGAGATCCTGCGGCCACGCATCCACCCGCCGCTGCACGAGCTCCTGGCCGGACCGCATGCCGCCGCCCTTGCCGCCCTGCGCGCGGCCGACCGGCTCGCGGCGGCACCGCCACATTGCCTGCCCGGCCTGGTCGCCGGGCTGGGGGTGGCGACGGCGCTGGAACGGGACCGTCCGGCACGCGACGCACTGGCACGACGCGCAGGGCGACCCATCTCGATCCGGATGGATCCTTCCCTCCCCGCCCTCGCCTGGAGTCTCGACCATGGCTGATCCGGCCACGCCGGCGGCGACCGTGCACGCGTCGGCACCGTGCCCGATCTGCGGCCGGCCGTCGCAGACGCAGCAACGTCCGTTCTGCTCGATCCGCTGCGCCGACGCGGATCTCGGCCGCTGGCTTACCGGCCAGTATCGCGTTCCGGGACCGCCGGCTGATCCCGACGATCCGGCTGGGGGCCGGCTTGATCCGGAGGAAGGCATGGGCTAAAGCCTGCGCCACCAACGGATTGGCGCTGCGCCACGTCCAGCAGGGC
The DNA here is from genome assembly GCA_964249735.1 of uncultured Acetobacteraceae bacterium. Lineage (GTDB taxonomy): Bacteria > Pseudomonadota > Alphaproteobacteria > Acetobacterales > Acetobacteraceae > Lichenicola. The sequence goes on from CAXUDP010000023.1 coordinate 7,686, forward strand.
AGAAGCCCGGGTAGCTCAGTTGGTAGAGCATGCGACTGAAAATCGCAGTGTCGGTGGTTCGAATCCGCCCCCGGGCACCATGTCTCGCCCTTATTCCCGGTCCCGTCCCTGTTCCCGGAGGGCTCGTCCATGACGGCGCCGCGTTCCACAGCCGCCGCCGAGCCGCTCCTCGACCTCCAGCCGGAAGACCTACGTGCGCGCCTGCGCCATGCGCTGCGCGACCTCGGCGAGGCCGGTCGCCTGTGGCGCCTGTGCTGGACGCTGGGCTGGCTCGACGTGAAGCTGCGCTATCGCGGCTCGGTGCTTGGGCCGTTCTGGCTGACCGCGTCCACCGCGGTGATGGTGGCGGCGATGAGCCTGCTCTACACTACCTTGTTCAGGATCGACCTTCGCACCTACATGCCGTTCCTGTCGCTGTCGCTGGTGCTGTGGGGCTTCGTCGGCGGCGTCGTGAACGAGGGTGCCACCTGCTTCACCCATGCGGAAGGCATGATTCGCTCCATGCGGCTGCCGTTCGCGCTGCATGCGGCGCGCTGCATCATACGCAACATCCTGGTGCTGCTGCACAACGTGCTGGTGATCGTGGTTGTGTTCGCGATCTTCCGCATCTGGCCAGGTCTGCACGCGCTGTGGGCGCTGCCCGGGGCGGCGCTGTGGCTACTGGACGCCGTGGCGGCTTGCCTGCTGCTGGGCACGCTCGGCGCACGCTACCGTGACATTCCGCCGATCATCGCCAGCCTGATGCAGATCTTCTTCTTCGTCAGCCCGATCATCTGGCGGCCGGAGCTGATCACGCATGGCCATGCCTGGCTGCAGCTGAACCCGTTCTATGCCCTGATCGAGATCGTGCGGCGTCCGCTGCTGGGCGAGCAGGCTAGCGGGCATCTGTGGCGGCTGGCGATATACGACAGCGTCCTGCTGTGGACCGCAGCCCTGCTGCTGTTCATGCGGGTGCGCGCCCGACTCGCCTACTGGATCTGAGGCGGTGGGCGCCTCCCCTATTGGCCGGCCGGACGCCAGCGTCGTGGTGCGCGACCTGTGTGTCACGTTTCCGCTCTACCACGGCAGCGCGCGCACGCTGCGCCGCGCCCTGGCCAAGGTCGCCTCCAGCCGCTTCGAGCAGGACCAGCAGAAGCGCACGGTGGTGCAGGCGCTGCGCGGCGTCTCGTTCTCGCTCCGCCCTGGCGACCGGCTCGGGCTGGTGGGCGGCAACGGCGCCGGCAAGACCACGCTGCTGCGCGCCCTTGCCGGCATCTACGAGCCGGTGGCGGGGCGGGTCACGGTGCGCGGCGAGATCAATGCGCTGCTCGACACCAACCTCGGCATGAACTCGGAACTCACGGGCCGGGAGAACATCGCCCTGCGTGGGCTGCATGCCGGACTGACGCCGCGGCGCATCCGCGCGATCGAGGACGACGTGCAGGACTTCGCCGACCTCGGCAGCTTCCTCGACATGCCGGTGCGCACCTACAGCTCCGGCATGGTGGTGCGCCTCGGCTTCGCGCTCGCGACCTCGATCCGGCCGCGCGTGCTGCTGATGGACGAGTGGTTCCTGGCCGGCGACACCAACTTCATGATGAAGGCGCAGAATCGCCTTGAGCAGCTGGTGCGCCAGGCGGAGATCCTGGTGATCTCCACCCACCAGCTCGACGTGGTGGCGGCATGGTGCACGCAGGTGCTGTGGATGGAGGGCGGCACGATCCGCCTCCAGGGACCGCCGGAGGAGGTGCTGCCGGCCTACATGGCCGACGAGTCACCTGCGGAGAGGGGCCTCGTCAGGGACGTGGCCGAGGCAGGTTGAGGTGGCTGGTGGGCCGGGTGGGGTTCGAACCCACGACCATTCGATTAAAAGTCGAATGCTCTACCGCTGAGCTACCGGCCCATGGCGCAGGCGGCCCGGTGGGCCTTGCCTGCTGTCGCAGATGATCAGGCGGCGAGGGCCGACGCCGGACGCATCGTCACGATCCGGTCGGGATCGGTCACGGTGCCGCTCCCGCCGGCGCCCCGCTTGATCTGGTCGATCAGCTCCATGCCTTCAATGACTTCGCCGAAGATGGTGTACTGCCCGTCCAGGCTCGGCGCCGGCGCGAACATGATGAAGAACTGGCTGTTGGCGCTGTGCGGATGCGCGGTGCGCGCCGCACCCAGCGTGCCGCGGACGAACCGGACCTTGTTGGTGAACTCCGACTTCAGGTCGGGCAGCTGGCTGCCGCCGGTGCCGGTGCCGGTCGGGTCACCGCTCTGGGCCATGAAGCCCTCGATCACCCGGTGGAACGGCACGTTGTCGTAGAACCCTTCCGCAGACAGGGCGCGGAACCGCTCGGCATGCGCCGGCGCCAGGTCCGGCCGCAGCCGGATCACGACCCGGCCGGTCTTGAGCTCGAGGTGGATGAGGTCCGCGTCTGGCGCGGCGGTCGTTTCGGACATGTTGGTTTCCCTGGAAAGAACGCGGATCAGCGCAGCTTGGCCATGATCCGGGCATGCGTGAAGGTGGGCACAAAGGAGGAGATCTCGCCACCAAGCCGGGCGATCTCCTTCACCAGCCGCGACGAGATGAACTGGTAGCGCTCGGTGGCCATCAGGAACAGCGTCTCGATCCCCGGGTCGAGACGATGGTTCATGCCGAACATCTGCGTCTCGTAGTCGTAGTCGGTGACGACGCGAAGCCCGCGTATGATCACGTTCGCCCCGTTCTGCCGTGCGCACTGCACCAGCAGGTTGTCGAAGCCGACCACCTCGATCGGGGTGCCGGTGTCGGCGGCGATCGGCGCCACCTCGTGCGCCACGCACTCGACCCGTTCCTCGAGGCTCATCAGCGGCTGCTTGCCGACATTGGCGGCCACGCCCACCACCAGGCGCTCCACCAGCCGCGCGCCGCGCGCGATCACGTCGAGATGGCCGCGGGTGATGGGGTCGAAGGTGCCCGGGTAGAGGCCGACATGGGCCCGCGCGTCAGGCATCGGGATCCTCCTGCAGATCGGAGGGCTCGGGATCCGCCGGTCCCGCCTCGAACGGGTCGCCGAAGGTCGGCTCGAGGGGGGTCGGCTCGAACGGAGTCGGCTGCAGCGGTGCTGCGTCCGACGGCGCGACGTCGCCCGTGGGCAGCCCGTCGATCTGCGTCTCGTCGCCTTCCGGCACCTCGTCCTCCAGCACCGGGAACACGCTGGTGACGTGCTCGGCGCCGCCGAGGCGGAACAGGGTCACCCCCATCGACTGGCGCGCGGTGATCCGCACCTGGTCGACCGGCACGCGTATCAGCCGCCCGGCATCGGTCACCAGCATCACGTCGGTGCCGTGCAGCACCGGCAGCGTCGCCACCACCGCGGACCCGTTGCGTCGCGGCGACAGCGTCACGTTGGCGATGCCGAGGCCGCCGCGGCCGCTGACCCGGTAGTCGTAGGCAGAGGAGCGCTTGCCGAAGCCGCCATTGGTGACGGTGAGCAGGATCTCCTCCGACCCCTCCAGCTCAACGAACCGCTCCGGCGACAGGATTGCCGCCGCGACCGGTTCCTCGCCGTCCGCGTCCGTTGCCTCGGCCTCGATCTCGGCGACCGCCGCCTCGGTGTCCGCCGGGGTGGTCTCGGTGCGTCGCTTGGCGATCGCCAAGCGCATGTAGCCGGCCCGTTCCGACACGTCGGCCCCGACGTGGTTCAGCACCGCCAGGCTGTTGACCTCGTCGCCGACCCCGAGCCGTATGCCGCGGACGCCGGAGCTGTCGCGGCCGGCGAACACGCGCAGCGTGTCGTCGGTGATCTGGAAGCGGATGCAGCGGCCGAGGCGGGTCGCAAGCATCACGTCCTGGCCTTCGCGGCAGGTGGCGACGCCGATCAACCGGTCGCCGCCCTCGCCCCATTCCTCGTCCAGCTTCATCGCGATCAGCCCAGAGGCGCGGACGTTGCGGAAGTCGCTCAGCCGGTTGCGTCGTATGCTGCCGCTGGCGGTGGCGAACACCAGATGCAGGTTCTCCCACAGAGTCTCGTCCTGCGGCAGCGGCAGCACGGTGGTGATGGAGTCGCCGCCGAGCTCCGGCAGCAGGTTCACCAGCGCGCGGCCCCTGGCGGTGGGACTTGCCTCGGGGAGCCGCCACACCTTCTCGCGGTAGGCCTTGCCGCCGGAGGAGAAGAACAGCACCCACTGGTGGGTATGGGCGTTGAAGGAGCGGGTGATGATGTCGTCGCCGCGTCGCCCGGCGGCGGTGCGGCCGCGGCCGCCGCGGTTCTGCGCCCGGAAGGTTTCCAGCGGCGTGCGCTTGATGAAGCCGTCGCGGGTGATGGTGACCACCATCTGTCCCGGCTCGATCAGGCTCTCGTCGGTCTGGTCGCCGGCGACGTCGGAAATCTCGGTCAGTCGCGGCGTCACCACCTCGGCCCGGACCGCCACCAGCTCGTCGCGCATCACCTCGAGGCGGCGCGGCCGGCTGCCGATGATCTCCAGCAGCTCGTTGATCCGGGTGCCGACCTCGGCCAGCTCGGCGTGGATCTTGTCGCGCTCGAGCCCGGTCAGGCGGGCCAGGCGGAGCTCCAGGATGCCGCGGGCCTGCGCTTCCGTCAGGTGCACGCGGCCACCCTGCACCACGTTGCCCTCGTCGTGGATCAGGCTCAGCAGCGGCTCGATCTCGTCCGCCTCCCAGGCGCGCGCCATCAGCGCCTCGCGGGCGCTGGCCGAGTCGGGCGCCGTACGGATCAGCGCGATCACCGCGTCGATGTTGGCCACCGCGACCACCAGGCCGACCAGCAGGTGACCGCGGTCGCGTGCCTTGTTCAGCTCGAACCGGGAGCGGCGGAGGATCACCTCCTCGCGGAAGGCGATGAAGGCGACCAGCACCTCCTTCAGCCCCATCAGCTTCGGCTGTCCCTCGTTCAGGGCCAGCATGTTCACCCCGAACGAGGTCTGCAGCTGAGTGAAGCGGTAGAGCTGGTTCAGCACCACCTCGGGGGTGGCGTCGTTCTTGATCTCGATCACCAGCCGCATGCCGGAGCGGTCGCTCTCGTCGCGTATGTTGGAGATGCCCTCCACCTGCTTGGCGCGGACCAGGTCGGCGATCTTCTCCTGCAGCGTCGACTTGTTCACCTGGTACGGGATCTCGGTGACCACGATCGCCTTGCGGTCGCGCCGTATGTCCTCGATCTCGGCGCGCGCACGGACCAGCACCGAGCCGCGCCCGGTCTCGAACGCCGAGCGGATGCCGGAGCGGCCGAGGATGATGCCGCCGGTGGGGAAGTCCGGCCCCGGCACGATCTTCATCAGCTGGTCGAGCGACAGGTCCGGCTCGGCGATCAGCGCCAGGGTGGCGTCGATCACCTCGCCCGGGTTGTGGGTCGGGATGTTGGTGGCCATGCCGACCGCGATGCCGGCGGCGCCGTTGATCAGCAGGTTGGGATAGGCGGCGGGAAGGACCTTCGGCTCCTCCTCGCTCTCGTCGTAATTCGGCTGGAAGTCGACCGTGTCGCGGTCGATGTCGTCGAGCAGGAACATCGCTGGTCGGCCGAGGCGCGCCTCGGTGTAGCGCATGGCCGCGGGGCTGTCCCCGTCGACCGAGCCGAAGTTGCCCTGGCCGTCGATCAGCCGGAGACGCATCGACCAGGACTGCGCCATGCGCACCATGGCGTCGTAGATCGAGGCGTCGCCGTGCGGGTGGTACTTGCCCATCACGTCGCCGACCGCGCGTGCCGACTTGCGGTAGGGCTTGTCCGGGGTGAAGCCGCTTTCGCGCATGGAGTACAGGATGCGCCGGTGCACCGGCTTCAGCCCGTCGCGCACGTCGGGCAACGCGCGGCTGACGATCACCGACATCGCATAGGCGAGGTAGGAGGTCTGCATCTCCTCCTCGATCGTCACCGGCGTCATGTCGGACGGGCCAGGATCGGCCGGTCCCAGTTCGGGCGGGAACGGCGGCGCCGGTGGCTCGGGGATGTCGCTCAACAGGAAATCCGTCAGTCGGGCACCGGATCACAGCCGCCGACGCGCTCGGCGCCGGCTGCCTGGTCAGGCGCGCAAGGAAACACGGCGCCGCCTCACGCGTGGCGCCACGCGCAGCCTAGCACGCGTGCCGCCGGCGCGGAAACATATGGCGCCGAAGGCGCTAGAACGGGATCTCGTCGTCCAGGTCGTTGCCGGACGGCTCCCAGCCGCCACTGCCGCCACCGCCGCCCTGGCCGCCACTGGACGGTGCCCGTGCACCGCCGCGCGGCGCGCCGGCCGGCTTCGCGCCGCCGCCGCTGTAGTTCCCGCTGCTGCCGCCGCCATAGCCGCCCTCGCCGCCGGCTTCCTCGCCGCCGCGGCCGGAGTCGAGCAAGGTCAGCTCGCCGCGGAACCGGTCGATCACCACCTCGGTGGTGTACTTCTCCTGCCCCGACTGGTCGGTCCACTTGCGTGTCTGCAGCGAGCCTTCGACGTAGACCTTCTTGCCCTTGCGGCAGTAGCGCTCGACCACGTCGGCGATGCGCTCGTTGAACACCACCACGCGGTGCCACTCGGTCTTCTCGCGCCGCTCGCCGGAGCCCTTGTCGTTCCAGGACTCGCTGGTCGCCAGGGTGAAGTTGACGATCTTGGTTCCGTTCTGGGCATTCCGGACCTCCGGATCCTTTCCCAGGTTCCCGACCAGGATCACCTTGTTGACGCTGCCGGCCATCGCAACTTCCTGTTCCGCTCCCGGATCCGCCCATGTGCGGCGCCGGCGTCCATCATGTGGGGTCGCAACCCCTTACCTACGCGCCGCACCATGACGGCGGAATACGAACATAGTATGAACAGGAGGAACCGCTTGGCAAAGAGGAGCCCGGACATGAGCACGGCACAGGGTCCCGCCAACGCTTTCATCCGCGTCCGCGGCGCCCGCGAGCACAACCTCAAGAACATCGACGTCGATATCCCGCGCGACGCCCTGACCGTGGTCACGGGTTTGTCCGGCTCCGGCAAGTCCTCGCTGGCCTTCGACACCATCTATGCCGAAGGGCAGCGGCGCTATGTGGAAAGCCTGTCGGCCTATGCCAGGCAGTTCCTGGAGCTGATGGGCAAGCCCGACGTCGACTCGATCGAGGGCCTGTCGCCGGCGATATCCATCGAGCAGAAGACCACCAGCCGCAACCCGCGTTCCACCGTCGGTACCATCACGGAGGTGCACGACTACATGCGCCTGCTTTGGGCCCGGGCAGGCGTGCCGTACTCGCCCGCCACCGGTCTGCCGATCGAGGCGCAGACGGTCAGCCAGATGGTCGACCGGGTGATGGCGATGCCGGAGGGCACCCGCCTGATGCTGCTCGCCCCGGTGATCAAGGACCGCAAGGGGGAATACCGCAAGGAACTGACGGATCTCGCGCGACGCGGCTTCACCCGGGCCAAGGTCGACGGGGTGCTGTACGAGATCGCCGAGGTTCCGAACCTGAACCGCAAGATCAAGCATTCGGTCGAGGCGGTGGTCGACCGGGTGGTGGTCAAGCCCGGCATCGAGTCGCGGCTCGCGGACAGCTTCGAGCAGGCGCTGGGGCTGTCCGACGGCATCGTCTACGCCGAGGAGGTGGTGTCGGGCACGAAGGAGGGTCGGGACGAGCCCGCCCGCACGGTGTTCTCCTCGCGCTTCGCCTGCCCGGTCAGCGGCTTCACCCTGGAGGAGATCGAGCCACGGCTGTTCTCCTTCAACGCGCCGCAGGGCGCCTGCCCGGTCTGCGACGGGATCGGCGTGGAAAGCTTCTTCGATCCGCACCTGGTGGTGCCCGACGAGAGCCTGACGCTCGCGGGCGGCGCGGTGGCGCCGTGGAACGGCAGCCAGAGCCCGTACTACATCCAGACCCTGCAGAGCCTGGTCCGGCACTTCAGGAGCTCGATGACGGTGTCCTGGGACGGGCTGCCGGAGGCGGTGCGCGAGGCCGTGCTGCACGGCACGGAAGAGCCGGTCGAGTTCACCTACAAGGACGACAAGCGTTCGTACAAGGTCAACAAGGCGTTCGAGGGGGTGCTGAAGAACCTCCAGCGCCGCTACACCGAGACGGACAGCGCCTGGATCCGCGAGGAGATGTCGCGCTACCAGTCGGAGAAGCCCTGCCACGTCTGCAACGGCGCCAGGCTCCGCCCGGAAGCGCTGTCTGTGAAGATCGCCGGCAACACCATCGCCGACGCCTCGGAGCTGCCGATCCGGCGCGCCCTCCAATGGTTCGCGACCGTGGAGGCGACGCTGACGCCGCAGCGCGCTGCCATTGCCGGCCGGATCCTGCGCGAGATCAACGACCGGCTGCGCTTCCTCGACGACGTGGGGCTGGACTACCTCACCCTGTCGCGCGGCTCGGCCACCCTGTCCGGCGGCGAAAGCCAGCGGATCCGGCTGGCCAGCCAGATCGGCTCCGGCCTGACCGGCGTGCTCTACGTGCTGGACGAGCCGTCGATCGGCCTGCACCAGCGCGACAACGAGCGCCTGCTCGGCACGCTCGACCGGCTCAAGCGGCTGGGCAACACCCTGCTGGTGGTGGAGCACGACGAGGAGGCGATCCGCGCCGCCGACTACCTGATCGACATGGGCCCGGCGGCCGGGGTGCACGGCGGCAACGTCATTGCACGCGGCACGCCGGACGAGGTGGCGGCCCATCCCGACAGCCTGACCGGCGCCTACCTGTCCGGCCGCAGGCGGATCGAGGTGCCGGCCGTGCGGCGCCCGACCGATCCCAAGCGGCAGGTCCGTGTGGTCGGCGCCACCGGCAACAACCTCAAGACCGTGTCGGCCGCGTTCCCGCTCGGCACCTTCACCTGCATCACCGGCGTGTCAGGCGGCGGCAAGTCCACCCTGGTGGTCGACACCCTGTACAAGGCGCTGTCGCGGCGGCTGATGGGGTCCGGACAGGTGCCGGCGCCGCACGAGCGTATCGACGGACTGGAACTGCTGGACAAGATCATCGACATCGACCAGTCGCCGATCGGCCGCACGCCGCGCTCCAACCCGGCCACCTACACTGACCTGTTCGCGCCGATCCGCGACTGGTTCGCCGAGCTGCCGGAAAGCAAGGCGCGCGGCTACAAGCCCGGCCGGTTCTCGTTCAACGTCAAGGGCGGACGCTGCGAAGCCTGCCAGGGCGACGGCGTGCTCAAGATCGAGATGCACTTCCTGCCCGACGTGTTCGTGACCTGCGACACTTGCAAGGGGGCACGCTACAACCGCGAAACGCTGGAGGTGAAGTTCCGCGGCCACTCCATCGCCGGCGTGCTGGACATGACGGTGGACGAGGCGGTGCCGTACTTTTCCGCCGCGAACCGCATACGCGACCGGCTGACCATCCTGCAGCAGGTGGGGCTCGGCTACGTGAAGCTCGGCCAGCAGGCCACCACCCTGTCGGGCGGCGAGGCGCAGCGCGTCAAGCTGAGCAAGGAGCTGGCCAGGCGGGCCACCGGGCGCACCCTGTACATCCTCGACGAGCCGACCACAGGGCTGCACACCGAGGACGTGCGCAAGCTGCTGGAGGTGCTGCACGCCCTGGTCGACCAGGGCAACACGGTGCTGGTGATCGAGCACAACCTGGAGGTGATCAAGACCGCAGACTGGGTGCTGGACCTGGGCCCTGAGGGCGGCGACGGCGGCGGGCGGATCGTCGCCGTCGGCACGCCGGAGGACATCGCGGCCGCACCGGACAGCCATACCGGCCGCTTCCTGGCGCCGCTTCTGCCGCCGCCGGCACGCAAACGCAAACGCGCCTGAGCGTTGGGGCGGCATCCGAACAGGAGTCTCCCCCATGCCAGAGCAGTCCCAGACCGTCGGCTTCATCGGCTATGGCGCCATGGCCGTGCTCATGGCCACGCATGTCCGCGAGGCCGGCTACCGCACGATCGCCTACACGCCGTCCGCCAGGGGCGGCGAGGCGGCCGACGGTTCCGCCATGCTGCCATCGCCGCGGGCGCTGGCCGAGGCGAGCGACATCGTCCTGGTGTCGGTGCCGAACGACGACGCGCTGGCGGCCTCCGCCTATGGCAAGGACGGTTTCCTCCTCGGGCTGAGGCAGGGCGGTCTGGTGATCAACACCAGCTCGGTGTCGCCGGACGCCTCGCGCCGGCTGGCTGCGACGGGCGGGGAACGGCAGCTCGCTGTGCTCGACGCGCCCGTGTCCGGCAGCACGCCGGAAGCCAGGGCGGGCGAGCTGGTGGTGCTGGTGGGCGGCGAAGCGGCCGACGTGGCGCGAGCGAAGCCGATCCTGGATGCGATCGGCAAGAAGACGGTGCATGTCGGCCCGTCCGGACAGGGCTCCACCATCAAGCTGGTGGTCAACGGCATCATGGTGTCCAGCATGGCGGTGATCGCCGAGGCGGTGTCCTACGGAGTGGCCGCCGGGCTTGACCGCGACGCGCTGCTGCAGACGCTGGACGGGGTTGCGGTGATCTCCCCGCATCACAAGCGCAAGCTCGCAGCGGCCGGTGCGGGCGACATAGCGGTGCAGTTCCCGGCCTGGCTCGCGCACAAGGATCTCGGCCTGCTGCTGGCCGACGCGGCGGCGCATGGCGTGCCGTTGCCGACCAACGCCGCCGCGACGCAGCTCATGTCCCTTACCACCCGCAGCCACGGCAGGGACGATTATTCCGCCGTGCTTCCGGTCACCGAAGCCCTGGGTGGTGGCTGAGAGGGTTTCCTACTGCTCCAGGAACGCGGTGAAAGCGGCCGCGTGGTCGGGATGCCAGCGTGATAGCGGCGGCCGGTTCTCGACGATGTCGCCCGCTGCCCACAGGATGCGCTTCTCGTCCAGCGCGCGTGCGACGTCGTTGTCCGGGCACAGGATGTAGAAGTCGCCGTGCCCGAGGCGCTCCAGCATGAAGTCGATCGTCTGCTCCGGGGTCCAGGCGGCCGCCGGCTTCTCGGTGCGCCCGTTGGCGGTGAGCGGGGTGAACACGAAGCCCGGGATCAGCAGGTGCGCCGTCACCGCGCAGCCCGGACGGTTGCGCAGGTCATGCTGCACCGCCTCCGCGAACGCCTTCACCCCCGCCTTGGCGACGTTGTAGGCGGGATCGCCCGGCGGCGTGGTGATGCCCTGCTTGGAGCCGGTGATCACCACCAGCCCGGGTCCTCCGGCCGCCAGCAGGCCGGGCAGGAACGCGTGGACGGTGTCGATCACGCCGTGGAGGTTGACGGCAAGGATGCGGGTCCAGTCGTCCCCGTCGCCGAGAACGGCGCTCCCGGGCTGCACCGCCGCGTTGGCCATCACCACGTCGATCCGGCCGAACCGGCTGGACACCGCATCCACCAGTGCCGCCAGCGAGGCGCGCGAGGCGACGTCGGTCGCGACGGCCTGCACCGCCTCGGTGCCGCGTGGCGAGTCGGCGGCAACGGCCGCCGCCGCCGCCGCCAGCGTGGCCCCGGGCAGGTCGGCGATGACCACGGACAAGCCCATCGCGGCGAAGCGTCGACAGGCCGCGAGGCCGATGCCGGACGCACCGCCGGTCACGACCGCCACGTGAAGCGGCTTCAACGCGTCTGCACCCATCGGCTTGTCCTCGCAACGTCGTCGGGCGCTGATGTAGCAGCCCGTTGCATCAGAGGTGAACGGCCGGATGGCAGATGGTGATCCCGTTCCGGTGATGCCCCCGACATGGGTCAGGGCGGTCGGGGACCTGCGCCGGCTGTCAGGCGGGCAGCATCGAGGCGGCCAGCACCGCGAAACGGTCGCCGAGGCCGCGATCGCGCGGCGCGTGCGAAAGCGGCGCGTCTTCCCGCGTCAGGTCGCGCCGCGCCAGGACCAGCGGCAGCAGCGCCGCACGCTGGGCGCCGGGCAACGAGGGGCCGTCCGCTTCGCGCAGGAATGCGTCCCCTTCCCGCTTCAGCGCGTCGCGCAGCTCGGGCAGCGCGGCTGCGTCCTGCGCCAGCCGCTCCCGCGACGTCCCGGCCTGGTCCAGCATCTCCTCCGGCAACGGGCATCGTCCGGACGCCAGGATCGCCGGCAGGTGCCGGCGCAGCGCCCCGGTGCCATAGGCCGCCCCCACGGCCGCCAGCCTGTTCTCGTGGCCGGGTGCGATCCCGAGCACCTGGCCGATCGCCTGCTGCACGCCGCCGGCACCCGACCTCATCGCCGACCGCCACTCATCCAGCGTCCACATCCCCTCCGCTTCCGCTTCACGGGCTGCCACCAGCCCGAGCAGCGTGTCCGGCCGTACCGCGCCGTCGTCGAGCAGCGCCCGCAGCCTGGTCGCCACCGGCTGCGCACGCCAGTCGTTCCGGCCGCCTTCCACCACCTCGCGCCACCATTGCAGCCGGATCAGGGCGGTGACCGGCCCGCTGCCGGACCGAGACGACGGCATCTCGAGCGCCCGGACCAGCTCGTGGTTGAACCCGATCAGCGTGAACAGCGCTTCCCGCTTCGCCGCCGGCGCCGGCAGCGCGGTCAGGAACCGGTCGGGATCGACGCGCCGCGCCAACGCGGCGCCGGAACCGGACCCTGCCTTGTCATCTTTGGACATGGCGCCCAGATGGAGCCGGCTTGGCGGCGCAGCAAGCTGCGAAGGCACGCGGTCGTTGTCCGCGCCACGGCCAAGCAACCTTTGAGGAGAAGATCCCATGGCCTTCGAACTGCCGCCGCTGCCCTACCCTCCGAACGCTCTCGCCGCGCGCGGCATGTGCCAGCAGACGCTGGAGCTGCATCACGGCAAGCACCACCAGGCCTACGTGACCGCCCTGAACGGCTTCGTCGAGAAGAACGAGGCGCTGCAGGGGAAGTCTCTGGACGAGATCGTGACCCTCAGCCACGGCAAGCCGGACATGGCGCCGGTGTTCAACAATGCCGGGCAGCACTGGAACCACATCCTGTTCTGGCAGGGCCTGTCGCCGAACGGCGGCGCGATCCCGGGCAGCCTCGAGAGCAGGATCGTCGCCGATTTCGGTAGTGTCGACGCGTTCAAGGACGCGTTCAAGACCGCTGCCACCACCCAGTTCGGCTCCGGCTGGGCCTGGCTGGTGCTGGGCACGGACGGCAAGCTCAAGGTGACCAAGACGCCGAACGGCTCCAACCCGCTGGCGGAGGATGCCGGCCGCCCGTTGCTCGGGCTCGACGTCTGGGAGCACTCCTACTACCTCGACTTCCAGAACCGCCGTCCGGACTACGTGACCAACTTCCTCGACAAGCTGGCCAACTACGAGTTCGCCGACGCCCAGCTCAAGGCGGCCTGACCGCCGCCCCAGCTCCTGTGCCTGGAACAAGGGCCCGCGCCTAGAACAGCAGGCCCTTGGGCAGCATCCCGTGGATGCCCTTCTCGCCGTTCACGGTTTGGGTCACCCGGAAGTCGACGGCAAGCGAGCAGGTCTGGTAGGCCTGCTCGCGCGACAGGGAGGTGCGGGCGCAGATCAGAGCGATCATCTCCCGCAGCGCCTGCTTCATCGCCTGGTCCAGGTCCTCGTTCAGCCCCATCGTGATCCAGTGGGCCGGCGTCTCGGCGCGCGGCATGCGCAGCAGCGGCGCTTCCGGGCTGCCCTTGTGCAGCAGGAACGTGAAGCGGCCGTTCAGGCAGATCTCCAGGGCGTTGATGCAGACCTCGCCGTCGCCCTGCAGCCCATGCCCGTCGCCGGCCGAGAAGTTGGCGCCGGACACCAGCACCGGCAGGAACAGCGTGCTGCCGGCGATCAGCTCCTTGTTGTCCAGGTTGCCGCCGAACTGGCGCGGCTCCCGGCTCGACAGTCGGCCATGCTCGGGCGGCGGCGCCACCCCCATGATCCCGAAGAACGGCGATAGGGCGAGCTCCGGTCCCCAGGGCAGGCGGCAGGTGCGGCGCTCGCGGTCCACCGGGATGTGGCTCAGGAACCGGGTTGGGAAGTCCTCCGGGAGGGTGCCCGCCAGGGGCCGGAAGCCGCAATAGCCCCAGTCGGCGGCCGGCTCCACCGCCTCGATCCGCACCTCCAGCATGTCGCCGGGCTCCGCCCCTCGGACCGCCACCGGCCCGGTCAGGATGTGGCTGCTGACACGCGCCAGTCCGGCGGCGTGGATCGCCTGCAGCGCCGGCGGGGTCGGAAAGGTCCTGGTGTCCTGCGGCATCACGTCCAGGCCGCCGGACAGGCATTCCATCGTCACCGTGTTGCCTGGTTCCACCGTCAGCACCGGCGGGATGGCGGCGTCGAACACCCCGAACTGAAGCGTCTGCGGCGTGGCGGCGACGTGGTGGGTGGTGGCTGCCTGGTCCATGAACCGTTCTCCTGTCCCGATTCGTTGCGTAGTGCCCGACGAGCCGCTCGCTGCCGGCCCAAGCAGTTGCAGGACGGGATGCTTCGGCGGCTGTCGTTTGGATGACGAAGCAAATTGCCGGACGAGGCAAATCCGGGCCATACGCGACGTTGTGCTGCAGCCGACCCGGAACCCCCGGACCTCCACTTGCCTGAAGGACGCCCGATGAACCAGGTCTCCCCGCCCGCTCCGCCCGAGCTGAAGGCGAGCCAGCAGACCCGGTCGCAGCAGGTGGCGCGCAGCGTCCTCGGTGGCGTCCTGGTGCTGCTCGGCCTGTTCACGCTGCGCGACTTCCTGCCGGCGCTGGCCTGGGCGGTGATCTTCGCCATCGCCACCTGGCCGCTTTACGGGCGCGCCAAGCGCCGCTGGCCGCCCGGCAGGCACAACCTCCTCCTGCCGCTCCTGTTCACCGCCATGATCGCGCTGGTGTTCCTGATCCCGATCTCGCTGATCGCGTTCGAGGCCGCTCGCGAGGCACAGGGCGTGCTGGGCTGGGTGGAGCATGCGCGTCATACCGGCGTGCCGGTGCCAAACTGGGTGCACCGCCTGCCGATCGAGAGCGATGCTGCTGCATCATGGTGGCAGCAGCACCTGTCCACCCCGGACGACGCGTCCGACCTGTTCACCTCCATCCGCGCCGGTGGCAACCTGCGCATGACCCGCGAACTCGGCAGTCAGGTCGCGCATCGCAGCACGCTGTTCGCCTTCAGCATCGTCACCCTGTTCTTCCTGTTCCGCGAGGGCGAGACGGTGATCAGGCAGATGCTGGTGGCCAGCCGCCGCGCCTTCGGGGCGCGGGGCGAGCGGATCGGCCGGCAGATGGTGGCATCCGTGCACGGCACAGTCGACGGGCTGGTGCTGGTGGGGCTCGGCGAGGGCTTCCTGCTGGGCATCGCCTATGCCGTCGCTGGCACTCCGCACCCGACACTGTTCGGCGTGCTGACCGCAGTCGCCGCCATGATCCCGTTTTGCGCCGTCATCGCGATCGGGCTCGCCTCGGCGCTGGTGCTGGCGCAGGGTTCCACCGTCGCCGCGATCGTGCTGTTCGTGTTCGGCATGATCGTGGTGTTCGCGTCCGACCATTTCGTGCGGCCGGTGCTGATCGGCGGAGCCACCAAGCTGCCGTTCCTGTGGGTGCTGCTCGGCATCCTGGGCGGCGTGGAAGCCTGGGGCCTGCTGGGCTTGTTCCTCGGGCCGGCCATCATGGCTGCCCTGATCCTGCTGTGGCGGGAATGGACCGCTCCAAGCGAGTCGTTGCAGAATGCCTGAACGGTTCGATGGTCGGGCAGGCGGGATTCGAACCCACGACCCCCAGTCCCCCAGACTGATGCGCTACCAGGCTGCGCTACTGCCCGCTCGCCGTTCGGCAGGCGGGATGTAGCAGCCTGTTTCGGGAACCGCAATTGGCGGCAGCCAGTGCCGGTCCAGATGGGAAGACCTAGTTCGGCAGGCGCTCGCGGATCAGCTCGAGTTCGCCTAGCACCGTGATCAGCACGTGGCGCAGGCGACGCACCTCGATCTCCAGCTCGTCCGCCTCGACCACCGGCGGCAGGAGCGGAAGGTCTGCGTCGTCCAGGTCCGGCGGCGCAGGGATGTGCTCCACAGGAGCGGACGATGGTCCCGGATCGTCGTCGCCCCGGTCGGCCACGTCCGGCGGTGGCAGGTCACCGGACAAGGTGCCGTCACCTTCCCGCAACAGGCGCTGCACGCCCTTGATGGTGTAGCCCTGGATGTAGAGCAGGTCGGAGATGCGGCGCAGCAGGGCGATGTCGTCGGGCCGGTAGTAGCGCCGGCCGCCGCCCCGCTTCAGCGGCTTGACCTGGGGAAACCGCGTCTCCCAGAACCGGAGCACGTGCTGCGGGATGTGAAGGTCGTCTGCGACCTCGCTGATGGTGCGGAAGGCGGACGGGCTCTTCTTCGGACGGCCGATGCGGTCCGGCGATGCGTCGCGCGACTCCTCGTCCTGCCCGAACCTGTCCTCGTCCGGTTCGGACTCCCAGCCGCTGCCCTGGCTCATGCGGCATCATCCTCGCCAGTCGGCTCGTGCCCGTTGACGCGCGCCTTCAGCACCTGGCTGGGGCGGAACACCAGCACCGAGCGAGGCAGGATTGGCACCTCCAGGCCGGTCTTGGGATTGCGGCCGATCCGGCGGCCCTTCTGCCTGACAGAGAAGGTGCCGAAGCCGCTGATCTTGACCGGATCCCCGGCAGCGAGGGCGAGTGCCAGCTGCTCCAGTACCGCTTCCAGCAGTGCCGCAGACTCGTTCCGCGACAGGCCCACCTGGGTGTAGATGTGCTCGGCCAGGCTGGCTCTGGTCACGGTACTCATGACGCGACCGTAAGCAAGGCTGCAACAGCCGTCAAACCAACGTTGACTCTCGTGTCTGCTATTCTGAACCGTGAGCAGACTTGAGCAAGAGGATGTTTCTGCAAGATAAACTCACACAGATGGTGCGCCATCGGACCGATCGGCGGCAGCATCCGGAAGTGTCGATGGGTGCGTCCGCCCCGAGGTGTCTCCCGGACGCTACAACCTGACGGCTACACGCGCAGCAACGCCGAGCCCCAGGTGAGGCCGCCGCCGAGCGCCTCCATCAGCACCAGGTCGCCTGGTCGGATGCGGCCATCGCCGACCGCCTCGGCGAAGGCAAGCGGAATGGAGGCCGCCGAGGTGTTGGCATGACGATCCACTGTGACCACCACCCGTTCCGGCGGCAGGCCCAGCTTGCGGCCGATCCCGTCGATGATCCGCTTGTTGGCCTGGTGCGGCACCAGCCAGTCCACGTCGGCATAGACGAGCCCGTTGGCCGCCAGCGCCTCGTCCACCGCCCCTGCAAGCTTGGACACCGCGTGGCGGAAGATCTCGCGGCCGTTCATGCGCAGGTGACCGGTCGCCTCGTCCCGACCGGCCCAGCCATCGACATACAGCAGGTCGCCGGTGCTTCCTTCCGAATGCAGGTGGGTCGACAGCAGCCCGGGTCCGTCAACCGGTCCCGCCCGCAGCACCACAGCGCCTGCGCCGTCGCCGAACAGCACGCAGGTGGCGCGGTCGTGCCAGTCCAGCAGGCGCGAGAACACCTCCGCCCCGATCACGAGCACGGTCCTGGCCTGACCGGAGCGGATCAGCGCGTCGGCCATCGACAAGGCGTAGATGAAGCCGCTGCAGGCCGCAGACAGGTCGAAGGCGAAGCCGCCGGTCATGCCCAGCGCCGCCTGCACGCGCACAGCGGTCGCGGGAAAGGCCTGGTCCGGGGTACTGGTCGCCAGCAGCACCGCGTCGACCTGCTGCGCCTCCACCCCGGCGGCCGACAGCGCCGCACGGGACGCGGCGGCGGCCATGAAGGCGCAGGTCTCGTGCGAGCCGGCCAGGTAGCGCTGGCCGATGCCGGTGCGCTCGCGGATCCACGCATCCGAGGTGTCGATCCGGGAAGCGAGTTCGTCGTTGCTGACGACCCGTTCCGGAAGATAGGTGCCGGCGCCGAGAAAGATGGAGCGGAACGACATGGAGGTCCGTCGGTTCGTTGTGCGGCTGTCGAGGAGGCGGCTGTGGCGTGAACCCCTGCCGCGGCAGCGTTCAGCCGGTGGCGGCTAAGCGGCCGGCCGCCGCGACGGTTCCGGCAGCGCCGGCCGGATCGAGGACGGGCGCGGCGGAGGCAAGGGAAAGATCCGGTGCGACCGTAACCGGCAGCGCCGGCTCCGGCACCCCGGCGTGTTCCGGCTTCGCACCGAGTTCCGCCACGCCGGCGCGTATCCGGTCGTTGAAGCGGTGCGTCACCATGTCCATGGCCACGTCGATCGCGTGGGCGAAGGCTTCCGCGTCGGCACCGCCATGCGACTTCACCACCACCCCGTTCAGCCCGACCAGCACGGCGCCATTGTAGCGCCGCGGGTCGAGCCATTCACGCATCCGGTCCAGGCCGGGACGCGCCAGCACGTAGCCAAGGCGCGACATCATGCTGGCGTTGAACACCTGCTTCAGCAGGGTGCCGGCCAGCTTCAGCGCGCCCTCCCCGGTCTTCAGGGCGACGTTGCCGGTGAAGCCATCCGTGACCACGACGTCGGTGGTGCCGGCGGTGATGTCGTGCCCCTCGACGAAGCCGTGGAACTGGCCGCCGATCGGGCTCACGCGCAGCATCTCGGCCGCCTGGCGCAGCCGGTCGTCGCCCTTCATCTGCTCCGAGCCCACGTTCAACAGGCCGATGCTGGGTGACGGCAGGCCGAGCACGACGCGGGCGAAGGCCTCGCCCATCACCGCGAACTCGACCAGGTTGCGACTGTCGCAGGCCACGTTGGCACCGAGGTCGAGCATCACCACGTCGCCGCGTGCCGACGGGCTGATCGCCGCCAGGGCCGGCCGGTCGATCCCCGGCATGGTCTTGACCACGATCTTGGCCAGCGCCAGCAGCGCGCCTGAGTTGCCAGCCGACACCACGCCCTGCGCCTCGTGCCGTGCCACCGCGACCATGGCCATGCGCATGGAGGAGTCGCGCAGGCGGAGCGCCGCAGTGCCCTTCATCTCGTTGGTGATGACGGTGGCGGTGTGCCGGACCGTGCAGATCGCCCGGGCCGCGTCGCAGCGGGCCAGTAGCGGCCCGAGCCGCGCCTCGTCGCCGATCAGCAGGAAGCGCGCTGCCGGATGACGCTCGGCCGCCAGGGCCAGGCCATCCACCACGATCTCCGGCGCGCCGTCTCCGCCCATGGCGTCGACGGCCAGGGAGTAGGTGCCGGCGTCTTCGGCCGTCGGATCGTCCGGGACGAGGCTCATCCTGCCCTGCCGGTCATCCGCCCAGCACGCCTGCCGAAGCAGCCGCGCATCGGGATCAGGTCCCGCTCAGATCCGTACGGCACCCTTCAGTGCCTTGCCGGCCTGCACGACCTCTCTGCCGTCGTAGTGGCCACAATGGCCGCAGACGTGGTGCGGGCGCTTGAGCTCGCCGCAATTCGAGCAGTCGTTGTGTGCCTCACGCGGCAGCGCCTGATGGCTTCGGCGCATGCCGGCACGCGAGGGCGAGGTCTTTCTCTTGGGAACAGCCATGGGCCTGAGCCCCTCCAGTTTCGTAACGACAGGCCGTTGCGTGCCGCACAAGGGATCGCCCGGGAGGACGACGGCGTAGCCAACGCGCGTCAGATGAGCGGCGGCCTCTACCAGAGCTGTCCCGCCTCCGCAAGCGACGCGGTCGACAGCGGGCTGCTGCCGCGTTGCCGGATCGCGGTCGGCTAGTTGTCGTTGCGCCGCCGCGCAGCCAACGCCGCGAACGGGTTGGGCCGGTCCGGCGTCGCCGCCTCGGCCGCTTCCTCGCCAGGCGAGGCGACGCTGCCGATCTCCGGCGGCAGGATTGCCCCCGGCTTGTGTGGATACGGATCGAGCGCCAGGGCCAGCTGCTCGGCCGTCGCTTCACCCAGGTCGATCGTCCCATTGGCGTAGGGAAGGTCGTCGTCCTCGTCGGGGTCGAGCGACGCCTCCCCACGCGTGGCGTCGTCCGGCATCTGTTCGTCCGGCACGAACCGCACCGTGAACTGTTCGGCCACGGTCGCGGTGAACTGGTCGAGCGTGGCGACGCAGATCCGGTCCAGCTTGGCCTGCAACAGCCCGTCCGCGGTCACACGGCCGGACGGGTCGGCGCCGGACAAGCGGAACCTGCACCGGACGGCGTGCACCGACGGTACGTCGAGGCGGCGCGCGAGGGCTGCGCACTCGGCAGGACTCGCATCCACGGTGGTGTCCAGGGCGATGGAGCCGGCCCGCATGGTGCCGAGCGTCCTGACCTGGATCCTGCGTGACAGCTCCGGCTGCTGGCTCACTTGGCATCTCCTCCCGCGGTCAGACCGTACCGCCTGCGTCACCGTGATTGACACCGCCTGGTGGTTCGGGCACCCGACGGTGAGGTCCATGCCACCACCCACGCCCTGGTGCCGGTACCCCATCGACTAGGACATGTCGCGCCATCCGGGCAACCGGGCGTCGACCTCAGGTTAAGGACCGTCGCCTGCCATGCCGACCGTCACCCACTTCCTTGCCGTCCGCCGCCTCGGCCTGGTCCTCGGCACCGTCCTGGCCGCGTCGCCCCTGCTGGCCGGCTGCGCCCTGTTCTCGCCGATCCCGACCGAGCGCGGACAGATGGTGGAGAAGCAGGACTACGACAAGCTGGTCCCGGGCACGACCACGCGCGCCGACGTGACCGCCCTGCTCGGTTCGCCGACCGCGCGCGCCACCTTCGACGACAACACCTGGTTCTACATCGGCGAGGTGACCGCGCCGGTGCCGCTGGCGCGCCCGAAGATCGATCACCAGCAGGTCCTGGTGCTGAACTTCGACGGCAACGGCACCCTGCGCAGCCTGCGCCGCCTTGACCAGTCCAATGCCCATGACGTCGCCATGGTCAGCCGGGTCACCCCGTCGCCAGGCAGCGAGGCGTCGTTCATGCAGCAACTGATCGGCAATGTCGGGCGCTACAACCCGCTGGGCGCGGTGGGCGGCGACACCCTGGGCGGCAACAGCCTGGGCGGCCTCGGCAGCAACAACGGCGCCGGCCATGGCGGCGCCGGCAACACCCTGCCCTAGCCCGGTCCCGATGCCGGGCTGGCGGCCGGCGCTAGAACGGCAGCCTGATCCGCGCGCGCAAGCCGCCCAGCGGGCTGCGCTCCAGCCAGATGTCGCCGCCATGCGCGTGGATGATGTCCCGGGCAATGGTCAGGCCGAGCCCGGTGCCGCCGCCCGAGCCGCTTTCGAAGGCGCGGAACATCTGCTCGCGCCGGTGGTCGGGGATGCCCGGTCCGTCATCGTCC
The DNA here is from genome assembly GCA_964249735.1 of uncultured Acetobacteraceae bacterium. Classification (GTDB taxonomy): domain Bacteria; phylum Pseudomonadota; class Alphaproteobacteria; order Acetobacterales; family Acetobacteraceae; genus Lichenicola. The sequence continues at coordinate 28,642 of CAXUDP010000023.1, forward strand.
ACCACCACCACCACCGCGCGTGCCTCCGCCACGGCGGCGAGCGCGATCCGGCCGCCATGCCGGCGCGCGTTCTCCAGCAGGTTGGTCAGCACCCGCCGGATCGCTCCCTGGCGCAGCACGATGTCGGGCATCGGCGTCGCGGAAACGGACAGCACCACCGCACCGGCGCGCGCCGCCGCGGCCGCCACCTCCTCCAGCAGGACCGGCAGGCATACCGGCTCAGCCTGCTCGGCGCCCTCGCCGCGGGCGAAGGACAGGTAGCCCTCGATCATGCGGTCCATCTCGGCGACGTCGGAAACCATGCCGCCGATGTCGGGAACCAGCGACGCGGCGTCCACCCGGCCATTCTGCGGCAGCATCGCGAGCGTCAGGCGCAGCCGGGTCAGGGGCGTGCGCAGGTCGTGCGACACGCCGGCCAGCATCGCCGTGCGCTGCGCCACGAAACGCAGGATCCGCTCCTGCATCCGGTTGAAGGCGCCCGCCGCCTTGCGCACCTCCTGCGCGCCTTCCGGCCGGATCGGGCCAGGATCTCGCCCCATGCCGAACGCTTCCGCAGCTCGTGCCAACCGGCGGATCGCCCGCACCTGGTTGCGCATGAACAGGGCAGCGATGCCGAACAGCAGCAGCGCGCTGCCCGCCACCCAGGTCACGAAGATCCAGATCGGGCCGACGTCCAGGCGCTTGCGCGGCGCCGCCACGTCCAGCACCCCGTCCGGGAGCTGGATGTGGATCGAGACGGTGTGCGGATCCGAGATCCAGTCGACGCTAAAAGGCAAGCCGACCTGCTGCAGCGCCGCCGCCAGGTCCTCGTCCATGGGACCGAGCACGTTGGTCGAGCCGCGGGTCAGAAGATGCGCGTGCGGGCGCATGGTCATGCCGAGCTGGAACTGGGTGGCGGCGCTCTGCAGCAGCCAGTCGCGATCCGCCTCGCGGCGGGTGCGCTCCAGCAGCAGCACCGTTTCCGTAACCTCCCCGCTGACAGCGGCCGACAACCTGCGCGACACCACGTCGAGGTGGCTGCCGTAGAACAGCTCCAGCGAGATGCCCTGGGTCACCAGCAGCGGGATCAGCAGGATCAGCAGGGAGCGGCCGAGCAGCGAGCGTGGCAGCATGCGACGCATCGGCCGGTCGAGGCGCAGGCGCCAGGGAATCCGGAACCTCCCGCGCGGGCCGGCCGCCAGCGGTTCCGGCGGCAGCAGAGGCTGCCCGGCGCGGATCACGGCGCCGGCCCCGGTCAGGTTCCGGGCCGCAGCACGTAGCCGCGGCCGCGCACCGTGTGCAGGAACCGCGGCTCGCGCGGATCGGCCTCGATGCGCCGGCGCAACCGCGTCACTTGCACGTCGATTGCCCGTTCGCCGGCCTCGTCCATCTCCAGCGTGCGCGCGATCGCCTCGCGCGACAACACCTCGCCGGGATGGCGCGCCAGCACCGTGAGCAGCGCCGACTCGCCGCCGGTCAGGTGCACCGTGCCGTCCGCGCCTTCCAGCAGACCGCGAACCGGATCGAACTCCATCGCACCCAGCCGCACCGGACGGGCGTTCTCGGTCGGCGCCGGCGGCCCGATCCGGCGCAGCAGCGCGCGCAGCCGGAGCAGCAGCTCGCGCGGCTCGAACGGCTTGCCGAGATAATCGTCGGATCCCGCTTCCAGTCCGGCGATCCGGTCCTGCGGCTCGCCGCGCGCGGTCAACAGCAGGATCGGCATGTCGTGGCCGTCCTCGCGCAGCGCGCGCGTCAGCTGCAGCCCGGTTTCTCCAGGCATCGTCACGTCGAGCACCATCAGGTCCGGCTGCATCGACTCCAGCAGCCGCCGCGCGTCACCGGCGCTGCCGGCGGTGGAGACTCGGAACCCCTGGCCGAGGAGGTAGCGCTGCAGCAGGCTGCGGAGCGGCGCGTCGTCGTCCACGACCAGGACGTGGGCCGCCTCCGCGTCGGTCCCGCCCATCAGCCGGCGTTCCGGCGCAGCACCGGCGGCGGCGTCTCCTGCGGCTCCAGCAGGCGTCGCGTGTCCTCGTCCATCATCCCGCGCATGACGCGCCGGAACCCGTCCACCGCGGTGCCGCCCGCGTCGCGATAGGCCGACACCATGCGCTCGCGCTGCCGCTCGAACAGGCGGCGCTCCAGCGCCCGGCCGGCTTCGGTCAGGCTCAGCAGCCGTTGCCGCCGGTCGCGCGGCCCGGGAACCTGCAGCACGTAGCCGCGCGCGAGAAGCTCGCCCAGCACGCGGGCCAGGCTCTGCTTGGTGATCCGCAGCAGCGCCAGCAGCTCGCTCACCGCGATCCCGGGCCGTCGCCCGACGAAATGCAGCGCGCGATGATGCGCCCGGCCCAGCCCGAGCTCAGCCAGGATCGCGTCGGCCGATGCGGTCAGGTCGCGATAAACGAAGAAGAACAGGTCCTGCGCCAGGCGCATCTGCTCCTCGCGCAGGAACAGCAGCCCGGTACCGGCGCCGTGCTCGCCTTGTCCGCCCGGACGGGGGGCTCCCAGCCCGTGCGGACCCGTCTTCTGCTCCATTCCCATTCGCCCGTGCAGCCCTGCGCTGCCGCAGTTAAGACAGCTTCATTGACTTAATGGAAGCGGCCTTTTAGGCATCCCGAAGCGCTGGCAGAAGGACATCGTGCATGACCCTCGTTCCGTTCGACGACCGCGACGGCTCGATCTGGTGGGACGGCCGGCTCATTCCCTGGCGCGATGCGAAGCTGCACGTGCTGTCGCACGGGCTGCACTACGCCAGCGCGGTGTTCGAGGGCGAGCGGGCCTATTCGGGTCACATCTTCAAGCTGCGCGAGCACACCGACCGGCTGATCGAGAGCGGCCGCATCCTCGGCTTCGAGATCCCCTACTTCGCCGACCAGATCGACGACGCCTGCCAACTGGTGCTGGCCGAAAGCGGGCTAACCGATGCCTACATCCGGCCGCTCGCCTGGCGCGGCGCGGAGCAGCTTTCGGTGTCGGCGCAGCAGACCAGCATCCACCTCATGGTGGCGGTGTGGGCCTGGCCCAACCTGTTCGGCGCCGACCGCATGAAGGGGGTGCGCCTCGGCATAGGTGCCTGGAAGCGCCCGCATCCTGAGACCGCGCCGATCCGCTCCAAGGCGGCCGGACTGTACATGATCGGCACCATGTCCAAGCACGCGGCCGAGGCGGAAGGGTTCAACGACGCGCTGATGCTGGACTGGCGCGGCCAGGTGTCGGAGGCCACGGGGGCCAACATCTTCTTCGTCATCGACGGCGCGCTGCACACGCCGATCCCCGACTGCTTCCTCGACGGCATCACCCGTCGCACGGTGATCGCGCTGGCGCACAAGCGGCAGATCCCGGTGGTCGAGCGGGTGATCATGCCCGACGAGATGGCGGGAGCGACGGAGGTGTTCCTGGCCGGCAGCGCCGCCGAAGTGACCCCGGTGCGGCAGATCGACACGCTCCACTTCACGCCCGGCCCGATCACCGAGACGCTGCTGCGCGACTACGAGGCGCTGGTCCGCATGTCGCCCGACGAGGTGCGGACCCGGCTCGCCGCCTGATCCGCCCGCGTCAGCGGGCGGGCGACAGGCGCCGGCCGAGGCTGCCGATGCGGGCCACGTCCGCCAGCCGGCGATCCAGGAACGCTTCGGTCTCCGGGCCGCCGCCGCGACGCAGCCAGTAGAGCAGCGTCGCGGAATACACCCCTGCCAGCAGCGCGCGCTTGCTGTACCAGCTGAAGCCGGTGGCGGTGTCGCCAGCCGCCAGCCAGAGCGTGTCCACGGTGCGCAGCAGGCTGCGGGCGGCGGCAGGCCGGTTGCCCGGGAGCGACAGCAGCGACAAGCCGCGCCGGATCGCCTCGCGGTCCGGCTCCGCCTGATCCAGGCGTGCCAGCAGCAGCGCCCGCACCCGCCGGCTCAACCTGGTTTCCGCGGTCGACGTCACGGCCATGGCGGCGTCGGCGAGTGCGCTGTGAGTTTCCACCATCTCCACCGGGCCGCCGGGGAACAGCAGGTCGGCATCCGGTCCGGCGGCCTGGCGGAGCGCGCGCACGGTCCAGCCGAGGTCCGGCACCAGCGGCAGCATCGTCCGGATCGCCTCGTCGCGCGCCAGGTCCGGCTCCAGCGGCGGCGCGAACCCGCTGCTGGCCAGGTCGAGCAGCGCGGACACGCCGCCGGCCAGCGGAACCGCCGACCTCAGCGCCCTGCCCAGCCGGGTCACGCGACGACACCCATGCCGAAGCGGGCGTATTCGGTCTCATAGCCGAGCCGGGTCAGGTCGGTCATGCGCATCGGGTACAGGATCCCGTCCAGGTGGTCCTGCTCGTGCTGCAGCACCACCGCCAGGAAGCCGGACGCCTCGCCGGACACCGGCCGGGCGTGCCGGTCCAGCCCTTCGTAGCGAATGCGCGCCGGCCGCGGCACCGCGCCGCGCAGGCCGGGTATCGACAGGCAGCCCTCGGTCTGCGTCGCCATCTCATCGCCGATCGGGGTCAGCACCGGGTTGATCAGCGCGTCCACCTCGCGCGGCGGGTCGTCCGGGCCGGCGCTGCGCTGCGCCGGCACGTGGTAGACGAACAGCCGCAGCGGCACGTGCACCTGGGGTGCGGCGAGCCCGGCGCCGGCCGCGTCGTGCATGGTCTCGATCATGTCCTCGATCAGCTGCCTGATCGCGGGCCCGGTCGGGTCCTGCACCGGCTCCGCCTGTCCCAGCAGCACCGGATGCCCCATGCGCGCGATCTTCAACAAGGCCATGACGATCATCCTCGGTGGGAGATGGGCGACCCGATGCGACGCCGCCTCCGTCCCGGAGCGATTGTGCACCGGGACGGCGTTGTGCTATAGCCCCCGCCTCTTCGGGCCCCGCGCATCGGCGGTATCCGGACCAGACACGTCGGCGCCCCCCAACGCGGCGTTGGACACCCGACCAGGAGTTCATGGCACAGTGCAGGTTCTCGTTCGCGACAACAACGTCGACCAGGCGCTCAAGGCGCTCAAGAAGAAGATGCAGCGTGAAGGCATCTTCCGCGAGATGAAGCTGCGCCGGCATTACGAGAAGCCGTCCGAGCGTCGCGCCCGCGAGGCGGCAGAGGCCGTGCGCCGCGCCCGCAAGATGGAGCGCAAGCGCCTGGAGCGCGAAGGCTTCTGACAGTCTGACGCACGGGACGTTTATCGGGCCGCAACCGGATCATCCCGGCTGCGGCCTTTTTCTTGTCACCGCACGTGCATCAGGCGACGAGCTTGTCCAGCTCGCGCAGCACCGCCTCGCCCATCACCACGGTGCCGACGCGGGCCTTGCCGGGGCTCATGATGTCGGCAGTGCGCAGGCCGGTGCCCAGCACGTTGACGCAGGCCTGCTCGACCAGGCGGGCCTCGTCGTCGAGGCCGAAGGAATAGCGCAGCAGCATCGCCAGGCTCAGGATCTGCGCCAGCGGGTTGGCCTGGCCAGTGCCTGCGATGTCGGGGGCGCTGCCGTGGATCGGCTCGTACAGCGCCGGCCGCCGGCCGTCCGCGCCGAGCGTGCCGAGCGTGGCCGAGGGCAGCATGCCGAGGCTGCCGGTCAGCATGGAAGCGAGGTCCGACAGCAGGTCGCCGAACAGGTTGCCTGTGACGATCACGTCGAACTGGCGCGGGTTGCGCACCAGCTGCATGGCGCAGTTGTCGGCCAGCATGTGGGTCAGCGCCACGTCGGGATAGTCTCGCGCGCGCAGCGCGGTGACCACCTGCCGCCACAGCAGCCCGCTCTCCATCACGTTGCTCTTCTCGACCGAGCACACGCTGTTGCCGCGCTGGCAGGCCAGCTCGAACGCGACGCGGGCCACGCGCTCGATCTCGGTGGTGTCGTAGACCTCGGTGTTCACGCCGCGACGCGAGCCGTCCGGCAGCGTCTCGATGCCGCGGGGCGTGCCGAAATAGATGCCGCCGACGGTCTCGCGCACGATCATGATGTCGAGGCCGCGCACCACCTCGGGCTTCAGCGTGCTGGCCTCGACCAGCGGGTCGAGCACGGTGGCCGGTCGCAGGTTGGCAAACAGGCCGAGCTCCTGACGCAGGCGCAGGATTGCCACCTCAGGTCGGTTCTCGAAAGCGACCTCGTCCCAGCCGGGACCGCCGACCGCGCCGAACAGCACGGCGTCGGAGGCGCGCGCCGCCTCGATCACGGAGTCACGGATCGGCACGCCGTGCACGTCGATCGAGGCGCCGCCGACCAGGTCCTCGCTGATGTCGAAGCTGATGCCGCGACGACGGCCGAGCCAGCCGACCACCCGTCCGGCCTCACGCATCACCTCCGGCCCGATCCCGTCGCCGGGAAGCACCAACAGCTTCTTGTTCAGCACCATGCGCGGCATACGTCCTGCGGGAGGGAAGCGTCAGCTGACGGCGATGCCGTGCATCCAGGGCCTGGACTGCACGCGCTCCTGCTCGAAGCGGTCGATCGCCTGGGCGTGCTGCAGGGTCTGGCCGATGTCGTCGAGGCCTTCCAGCAACAGGTGCCGGCGCAGCGGATCGACCACGAACGGCACCTCCTGCCCGTCCGGCCGCACCACCACCTCCCGCTGGAGATCCACCGTCAGCCGGCTGTTGGCGCCGCCGGCGGCGTCCTGCATCAGCAGGTCGCAGGTTTCGCGCGGCAGCTGGATCGGCAGGATGCCGTTCTTGAAGCAGTTGTTGTGGAAGATGTCGGCGAAGGAGGGCGCGATCACGCAGCGTATGCCGAAGTCGAGCAGCGCCCAGGGCGCGTGCTCTCGGGACGAGCCGCAGCCGAAGTTCTCGTGGGTGACCAGGATCTGCGCCGTGCGATACGGCTCGCGGTTCAGCACGAAGTCGGGCTTCTCCGACCCGTCCGGGTTGTAGCGCAGGGCGTCGAACGCGTTCCGCCCGAGGCCGGTGCGCCCGATCGTCTTGAGGAACCGGGACGGGATGATCTTGTCGGTGTCGACATTGGCTTGCGGCAGCGGCGCGGCGATCGCGGTCAGGACGGTGAACGGCTCCATCACACCAGCTCCCGCACGTCAGTGAGGCGGCCGGTCACCGCCGCCGCCGCGGCCATGGCGGGCGACAGCAGGTGGGTGCGTCCGCCCGGGCCTTGGCGGCCCTCGAAGTTGCGGTTGGAGGTCGAGGCGCAGCGCTGTCCCGGGGTCAGCTTGTCCGGGTTCATGCCCAGGCACATGGAGCAGCCGGCCTCGCGCCACTCGAAGCCGGCGTCGAGGAACACCTGGTCGAGGCCTTCCTGCTCCGCCTGCCACTTCACCAGGCCGGAGCCCGGCACCACCATGGCGCGCACGCCGGGCGCCACCTGCCGGCCGGCCACCACCCGCGCCGCTTCCCGCATGTCCTCGATCCGGCCGTTGGTGCAGGAGCCGATGAACACGGCGTCGACCGACACCTCGGACAGCTTCTGGCCGGCGGTGAGGCCCATGTAGTCGAGCATGCGCTGCATCTGCGCAGCCCGCGCCGCGTCGGCGGCGGTGGCGGGATCGGGCACGGTGCCGGTGATCGAGACCACATCCTCGGGGCTGGTGCCCCAGGTGACCAGGGGGGTGATCCCGGCGGCGTCCAGCTCGACCACGGTGTCGTAGTGGGCATCCGGGTCGGATCGGAGGGTGCGCCAGTAGGCGACGGCCTGGGCGAAGGCCTCGCCCTTGGGGGCGTACGGGCGGCCCTCGACATAGGAGAAAGTGCTATCATCAGGTGCTATCAGGCCGGCCCGGGCGCCGGCCTCGATCGACATGTTGCAGATCGTCATGCGGCCGGCCATGTCGAGGCCGCGGATCGCCGAGCCTGTGAACTCGATCACGTGGCCGGTGCCGCCGGCGGTGCCGATGCGGCCGATGATCGCCAGCATCACGTCCTTGGCGGTCACGCCGGGGGCGAGGGTGCCCTCCACCGACACCTTCATGTTCTTTGCCGGCTTCTGCAGCAGGGTCTGGGTCGCCATCACGTGCTCGACCTCGGAGGTGCCTATGCCGAACGCCAGCGCGCCGAGCGCGCCGTGGGTGGAGGTGTGGCTGTCGCCGCAGACGATCGTCATGCCCGGGAGGGACAGGCCCTGCTCGGGGCCGATGATGTGCACGATGCCCTGCTCGCGGGAGGCGAGCGGGAAGTAGGGCACGCCGAACTCGAGGACGTTGCGCTCCAGCGTCTCGACCTGGAGCCGGCTCTGCGGCTCGGCGATCGGGATCGAGCGGTCGGTGGTGGGGACGTTGTGGTCCACCACCGCGATGGTGGCGTCCGGACGGCGCAGGCGGCGTCCGGCGGCGCGCAGGCCCTCGAAGGCCTGCGGGCTGGTCACCTCGTGGATGAGGTGGCGGTCGATGTAGAGGATCGCCGTGCCGTCGGCGAGACGGTCCACGACGTGCGCGGCCCAGATCTTGTCGAACAAGGTCGGCATGGCGATCCTTCTCCCCGGAAAGCTTACTCGGCGGCGGCGGTCGGCGCGAGCTCGCGCGCCTTTTCGGCGATGCGGGCGGACTTGCCGCGGCGACCGCGAAGGTAATACAGCTTCGCGCGACGCACGTCGCCACGGCGCACCACGAAGATCTCCGAGATGGTCGGAGCGTAGAGCGGGAACACGCGCTCGACGCCCTCGCCGTAGGAGATCTTGCGCACGGTGAAGTTGCTGCCGAGGCCCTTGTTGGAGCGGGCGATCACCACGCCCTCGTAGGCCTGCACGCGGGTGCGCTCGCCTTCCACCACCTTCACCGACACGCGCACGGTGTCTCCCGGTGCGAAGCGCGGCACGGCGCGGGCCTCGGTGAGGCGGGCGATCTGCTCGGCCTCGTATTGCTGGATGACGTTCATGGGTGGAACTCCTTGGAACAATCGGCTGTGGCGGTTCGGGCGGCCCACAGGTCGGGGCGGCGCGTGCGGGTCGCCTCCCTCGCCTGCGCGTCCCGCCAGGCGGCAATGGCGGCGTGATGACCGGACAGCAGGACCGGCGGGACCGCCCGCCCCTGCCAGTCGGCGGGCCTGGTGTAGTGCGGGTATTCCAGCAGGCCGTCCCCGAAGCTTTCCTCGGCGGCGCTGTGTTCGGAGCCCATCACGCCGGGAAGCAGGCGGATGCAGGCATCGAGCAGGACCAGGGCGGCGGGCTCGCCGCCGGACAGCACGTAGTCGCCGATGCTGAGCTGCTCGGCGTCGCGGGCGTCGAGCACGCGCTCGTCCACGCCCTCGAAGCGGCCGCACAGCACCGTGACGCCGGGGCCCGCGGCCAGGCGGCGGATGTCGGCCTGACGCAGCGGGCGGCCACGGGGGGTGAGGTAGACCAGGGGTAGCGGATCGCTGCCGGCGGTGGCGGCGATCGCGGCGTCCACCACGTCAGGGCGCATGACCATGCCGGCGCCGCCGCCGAACGGGGTGTCGTCCACGGCGCGGTGACGGCCGAGGCCGTGCCGGCGCAGGTCGTGGGTATGCAGCGACCAGATGCCCTCGGCCAGCGCACGTCCCGCCAGGGAATGGCCGAGCGGCCCGGGGAACATGTCCGGGAACAGGGTGAGGATCGTGGCCTGCCAGCTCATGACGCGGCCCGGATGGGCGGCATGGAAGAGGCTTCGAGCGACTCGTCCGGAACCTCGATCTCGTCGGGCATCGCCACCACGATCAGGCCGGCGCCGAGCTGCACCTCGGGCACGCAGGAACGGGTGAACGGCAGCAGCACGGTTTGCCCCGCCTCGCCGAGCTCCAGGATCGGCCCGGCGCCGTAGTCATGCACCGCCAAGACGACGCCGACCGGTCGCTCGCCGATGGTGGTGCGCTCGACCGCGCGCAGGCCGACCAGGTCGGCGAGGTAGAACTCGTCCGGCTCCGGCTCCGGCAGGCGGTCGCGGTCGACGAACAGGCGGCGGTTGACCAGATGGGCCGCCTCGTCGCGGTCGCGCAGCGTCCGGCCGGCGGCGTCGGTCAGCTCGGCGATGCCGTCGCCGCGCCAGCGCAGGGTCCAGGACTGTCCGCGGTCGTCCAACAGGGCGCCGTAGGCGGCGAGGTCGGCCGGCACGGCGGCATAGCTGTGCACGCGCAGGAGCCCGCGCACGCCGTGCGGCCGTCCCACCACGCCCATCAGGATGCGCCGTTCAACCATCGCCCGGCCGGTCGTGCCCGCCGCGTCCGGATCAGGCCGGCGCGGCGGCGTTGGCAGCGGCGCGCTCCTGCGCCTTCTTCTTCGGCGCGGACTGCTTCGGCTGCTCGCGATAGGCAGGCATCGCGGTCAGGCCGGCATGGCCGAGGAAGCGGGCGACGCGGTCGGTCGGCAGGGCGCCCTGGCTCATCCAGTGCAGGATGCGCTCGCCGGCGAGGTGAACGCGGTCGTCGTGCTCGGCCGGCAGCATCGGGTTGTAGCTGCCCACCTTCTCGATGAAGCGGCCGTCGCGCGGGGAGCGGCTGTCTGCCACCACGATGTGGTAGTACGGGCGCTTCTTGGCGCCGGCGCGGGCAAGACGGATCTTGAGGCTCATCCTGAGATTCCTGTTCTAGTCGGCTGATATTGAACTAATGCGGCCGGTGCGGCGGCATGCCGCCAGGCGGACGGCCTTGCGGCATCAGGGCCGACAGCCCGTGACGCATCAAACCCTTGGCGCCCAGCTTGTTGATCCGCTTCATCATGGTCGACATGTCGTCGAACTGCTTCAGCAGGCGGTTCACCTCCTGCACCGAGGAGCCTGATCCTGCAGCGATCCGCTTCTTGCGCGACGCCTTGATGATCTCGGGCGTGCGCCGCTCCGCCTTGGTCATCGACGAGATGATCGCGGTGTGCCGCTTCAGGATGGAGGTGTCGAGGTCCTTGTCGCCGAGCTGGTCCTTCAGCTTGCCCATGCCTGGCAGCATGTCGAGGATGCCGCCGATCGAGCCGAGCTTGTTGATCTGCCTGATCTGCGCGGCGTAGTCGTCCAGGTCGAACTTGCCGCGCATCATCTTGAGCGCGAGCTTCTCGGTTTCCTCCTGGTCCAGCGTCTCGGACGCCTTTTCCACCAGGCCCGCCAGGTCGCCGAGGCCGAGGATGCGGCCGGCGACGCGCTCTGGATGGAAATCCTCCAGCGCGTCGAGCTTCTCGCCGGAGCCGGTCAGCTTGATCGGCGCGCCGGTGATGTGGCGCATGGACAGGGCGGCACCGCCGCGGGCGTCGCCGTCCATGCGGGTCATGACGATGCCGGTGACGCCGACCGCCTCGTTGAACGCCTTCGCCGTGTTGACCGCGTCCTGGCCGGTCATGGCGTCGACCACCAGCAGCGTCTCGGCCGGGCTGGTGGCGGCGCGGATCTCGCGCACCTCGGCCATCAGCGCCTCGTCGATCGAAAGGCGGCCGGCGGTGTCGAGGATGACCACGTCGTAGCCTTCGCGGCGCCCGGTCTCCATCGCACGGCGGGCGATCTGCACCGGGGTCTCGCCGGGCACGATCGGCAGCGAGCCGACACGGGCCTGCGCAGCGAGCTGCTGCAGCTGCAGCTGGGCGGCTGGGCGCTGGGTGTCGAGGCTCGCCAGCAGCACGCGGCGGCGCTCGCGCGCCTGCAGGCGGAGCGCGATCTTGCCCGACGTGGTGGTCTTGCCGGAGCCCTGGAGGCCGACCATCAGGATCGGCACCGGGGCGGCGGCGTTGAGGTTGAGCGGCACCGCGCCGGCGCCGCCGAGCTGGTCGATCAGCACGTCGTTGACGATCTTGGCCACTGCCTGGCCGGGGGAGATGCTGTCCAGCACCTCCTGGCCGACGGCACGCTCGCGCACCCGGGCGGTGAACTCCTTGACCACGGGCAGCGCCACGTCGGCGTCCAGCATCGCCAGCCGGACCTCGCGCATCGCCTCGACGACGTCGGCCTCCGACAGCACGCCGCGGGTGCGAAGGCGATCGAATACCCCGGTGAGCCTGCCTGACAGAGCGTCGAACACGATGAGGCCACCCCAAACGAGCAGGCGCCGCTGCGCGAGCCTTCGCGAAGCGACGTGTCTGATCGCCGCGGTGCCTAGACCCGGCTGGCCGGACTGTCAATCGCGGCACGCGGAAGCCGCCCCGAGTAGTGTCTCAGTTTGAAATCAGAAGCTGAGGCCCGGTTTTCCGCCGCCACATGAGGGGCAGCGGCGCAGCCAGATGTCGGAGCCGTTCGCACCGTATTCATGCGCGCACTTCCCGCACCGCAAGACATAGACAACCTGGTTGTGATCGTTGCCTGCCAGGTCGGTCTTTCGCAGGACGGTTTGGCCGTTGCGACTGACAAAGCCCGGAACGGTCATGGCGCGGTTTCTGCTCATGGGCTCTCTAGACAAAGCCTAGCAAGACAGATTGGGCTACGCGGCAGCCTGCTTCTTATAGGGTCCGCAAGCCTTCGGCGCCTCGGCCTGTGCGTCGATCAGTGCCACCACGTCCTCCATGCTCCATAGGTTGTCGGACAGGCCGGCAGCCATCGCTAGGGTGACCCGCAGCGTATTGTGCTGGCGGACGAAGTTATACCAGCAGGTGTAGAGGGCGACCATGTGAGCATGGTTTTCTGCCTTCTTCGAGAATGCGTTCGTCAACCGGGTGAACCGGCGCATCGACATCCGCATGGTGAGGTTCTGGCGCTCGGCGTAGCTGGTGCTGACGTATGCCTTCTCAGGACGACCCTCTATGCGCGCCTGGGTGGCACCAGTGCAGATGCCGGGGCTGTAGCGGCCAGCGCCAGCCACGTCCCCATAGTGCTTGATCAGCATGGCGTAGTCGATGTCGGCGCCGAACGCGCCTTCTACGGCGTCCAGGTAGACCCTGTGGCCGTCTGTGGTGAGCTGGACGCGGTTGGCGAGCCGAGCCGCCACGTCCTGCATGAATTCGTTTGCATAGCCCGCGTCACGACCGCCGATCAGATAGGACACGATGAGCTTGCTGTCGGCATCCAGGGCGGTCCAGGTCCAGACGTCGCCAGCGTCTTCCGGGGCGGCCTTGGCGGTCGCGACGTTCTTCTGCTTGGCGTAGCAGAACGACCAGATCTCGTCGGCCTGGATGCGCTTGGCCTTAATGCCGACGACCGTTGCATCATGGTGAGCAGCGCAGGCCTTGCCCGCGTCCACCAGCAGGGCGGAGACGGTGTTGATCGACACGTCGACCACGCGGGAAATCGACCGCATGGAGCTGCCTTCACAGAACATCGAGAGGATCTGGACGCTCGGCGGTAGAGAGCTTGTTTGCCATGACGCGCATGATATGAACTTTCATGCTTAGCCTCAAGCATCAAGTTACGAGCCGAAGGTGGGACGACTGCTTCTTTTCAGGAGCGCCCAGAACGTCCTCCCCGTACATTTGATCGAGTTCAAGCGGCAGCAGAACAAGAGCTTTTGCTAACTCCTCCCGTGAATAACCAAGCGTTTTGGTGAAATGCTGAACCATCTTTCTGAGAAACGAAGGGAACTCGCGCTCGGGTTCGTTGGGTTCACGCTTCCTGTATCCGAGCCGGGTCATCTCAATCCAAAATGAGCGAGACTGATAAGGAGTAATCAAGCCAAGTCTATCTGCACGAACGGCCAGAGAGGCCATCGACACTTTCCAATATCCTTTAAGATTCGCAAGCTGCCGAAGGTCGAACCTTCTCAATTGTGGTCTGATTTCATGGGCCGGTAGCAGAAAGGCGCCAGCAAAATTATCGGCTTCCTCTTCCATGGTGTCATCGTCTTTGAGCGCTATGGTGTGCAGCACCATGTGCCCGAGTTCGTGAGCAAGCGTATGCCTGACCCGATCAGCGGGAGCGTGCATGTTCACAAAGAACATGACCGGCATTCCATCAATTCTTTGACTCATGGCATCGATCAAGTCGCTGCCAAAGTCACAAGGAACTACAATTCCACCATTCTCTTCAAGCAAAGTCATCATGTTATGAATTGGGCCGTCCGGAACCAACCAGGCTTCGCGAACGGCGCGTGCAACATCCTCAATATCAAGAGCACTCTTCTTCCCGGGCTGATATTCATCTCGGTCAATCTCGGGAATGAATCTATTGCTTTTCACTTGATATGAGGGAAGCATCTTCCGAATGTGCATCCGGCGGATGTTCATCTCGGCTACTATTCTACCCAACGCCTTTGCAGAAAGCTTTTTCCGCTTCCGGTAGTGAAAAGGGGGAAAGCCGTACGGTCGGTCGGGTTCAAAAAAGAAAGCGCTTGGGTAGCCCAGTGCGCCCGCTACAGCCTGCACAAACTCAGCTGGAGGCTCTTTTGCACCGGTTTCAAACTTCGATAGCGTGCCCTGGGTAACGCCGACCATCAAGGACAATTCTGGCTGAGTGAGCCCGCGCGCATCTCGCGCGAGACCAAGCATATGAGGATTAAATCGATCCATTGGCCCTAAACGCTTCAGATACCACTAAACCCAGACTGACGAGTAACCTCACGCCAGCGTTTTCCTCCAGTCGAAGGCACAATAGCGGCGCACCAGAGGACGTCTTTCCCCATTGGGCGGGACACCTGCACGCGCTCGATTTCCGTTTGTGTAGGGCTGAGCAAATAACCAACGGTGACGCGAACCGCCGGCTCGGGTAATCCAGGAATAAACGCTCCCCGATCGTAGTCCCTGTCTTGCTTAGTCGGGTAATTCCGAGCTCGCCCGTCTTCATCCGTCTTTTTAAGGCGGATCACAGCGTGATCGCCGATAACCCAAACCTTTCGGCCGCGGACGTCGAGAGGCTTTATGCCTGCCCTGCCATCCCACCTACGCATCGCCTCTTCATACATATGACTGTATGTGCATGCGGCCGCCGTGCGGCCGTCGTGTTCGATGAGGGCCGTTGCTGGATACTGCCGATAACGAGCGTGGGCAGTTCGACAAATCTGATCAAACTCGTCGAGGATGGTCGGATCGAACCCGCTCATCACGGTATCCATGCTGCCGTATGCCACGAATGCGCCTCCCGGAACTCCCCAACAGGATCGCTCCTCGACCGCACAGAATCAAGCAAAATATTCCTAGAATTATTCCGGACGGCTTTTCCACCGCCCCGCTGCCGCCTTCCTCGCGATCTCAGCCCGTTGCTCCGCCGTCAAGTTCCGAGCACGGGCAGCCCCACCCAGCTTCCCGAGCTGCGCTGCCGCACTGGCGGTCGCTTCTCGCTCGTCCTGCTCCTCGCCGGTCGCGATCCGCATGACCTTCACCGCGGCGCCGATCAGGTCGGCGGGGCGCTTTTCCCCCCTAGGGCCTTTGGGCATCACTTAAGCTCCGAAATCTCAATCGACTTCGACATTAACTGGACCCTAGGTCCAATCGCGTTGGGGGCTTGAGCAAGGTAACTCTTTGCCCATGCGTCTGCGTCGGCTTGGGAGTCAAAGAAAGGTGAATCTGGTAAGGGATTCCAAGCGGTACTCTGAGACGTGCCCACCACCCACTTTTGCGAAAGAACGTTCTTGACCACTAAAACCTCCATGCTTTGCGCCAAGCATATAGGTCTGCGGCCGACTTGACGATCGGATCAACCGCCAATTTCGAACTGAGACATTACCCCGCCCCGTGGCGGGGTTGACGTGCGGGCCGCGACGGCGCCGGATCGCGGGATGG
>CAXUDP010000024.1:0-39998 GCA_964249735.1 uncultured Acetobacteraceae bacterium
GGTTCCGCTCAGCCGGCGACGGCGGCCGGGGTGGTGATCGAAGTCAGGGAAGCCTCGCCGCCGAGCAGTCGCCTGAAGTGCTCGACGCTGCGGCGCAGCCCCTCCTCGAGCGCCACGGTCGGCTCCCAGCCGAGCAGCTCGCGGGCGCGGGTGATGTCTGGGCAGCGCTGCATCGGGTCGTCCTGCGGCAACGGGCGGTACGTGATCCGGCTGCGCGAGCCGGTCAAGAACAGGATCCGCTCGGCCAGCTCGCGCACCGTGATCTCGTGCGGGTTGCCGAGGTTGATCGGCCCGGTGATGTCGTCGTCGCTGTCCATGGTGCGCACGAACCCCTCGATCAGGTCCGACACGTAGCAGAAGGCGCGGGTCTGGCCGCCGTCGCCGTACAGGGTGATGTCCTCGCCGCAAAGCGCCTGGGTGATGAAGTTGGACACCACGCGCCCGTCGTCGGGATGCATGCGCGGGCCATAGGTGTTGAAGATGCGCGCCACCTTGATCCGGGTGCCGTGCTGGCGGCGGTGGTCGAAGAACAGCGTCTCGGCGCAGCGCTTGCCCTCGTCGTAGCAGGCGCGCGGCCCCAGCGGATTGACGTTGCCGCAATAATCCTCGGTCTGCGGATGCACGTCGGGGTTGCCGTACACCTCGCTGGTCGAGGCCTGGAACACCTTGGCGCCGGTGCGGCGGGCGATGCCCAGCATGTGGATCGCGCCCAGCACGCTGGTCTTGAGGGTCTGCACCGGATCGTACTGGTAATGCACCGGGGAGGCCGGGCAGGCCAGGTTGTAGATCTCGTCCACCTCGGCCATCAGCGGCGTGCTGATGTCGTGCCGCAGGGTCTCGAAATGCGGCGACGCCACCAGGTGGGCGATGTTGTCCTTGTTGCCGGTGAAGTAGTTGTCGACGCACAGCACGTCGTGGCCGTCACGCAGCAGCCGTTCGCACAGGTGCGAGCCGAGGAAGCCGGCTCCGCCGGTGACGAGCACACGCTTGCGGACGAGCTTCGACATCCGGCGCCAGATCCTTGCTTGTCGTTCTGCCGGCAGGGTATCCGCTCGCCCGGAGGTTTGAAAGGCCGGGCCCCGGCGCCCTCGGCCGCCGGTCGTCGCGATGCGAGGACGCCACTCGACGGCGGCGCCGGACCGTTATAGGCACGGGGCATGTGTTCATCCCTGCCCGCCCGGCCAGCCGATCCCCGGCCGTCGTCCCTGCGCGCGTGACGGAGCCGGAGGTGGCGGGTCCGGGCAGGAGCCTGGCGTTTCGCGCCGCGGCGCCCATCTCGGCACTGGGACGGGTGGTGCTCGACACCGTCGGCGGCGCCGGCCGGCTGGCCCTGTTCGCGCTGAACGGGCTGTCGCACCTGGTGCGGCCGCCGTTCTACTGGCGCAACTTCCTGTCCGCCTTCTTCGAGTTCGCGTTCTACAGCCTGCCGGTGGTGGCGCTGACCGCGATCTTCTCCGGCATGGTGATCGCGCTGCAATCCTATACCGGCTTCTCCCGCTTCAACGCCCAGAGCGCGATTGCCGACATCGTGGTGCTGTCGGTGGTGCGCGAGCTGGGCCCGGTGCTGGCGGGTTTGATGGTGGCGGGCCGCGTGGGGGCGGCGATGGCGGCCGAGATCGGCACCATGCGCGTCACCGACCAGGTCGACGCGCTCGGCACGCTGTCCACCAACCCGATGAAGTACCTGGTGACGCCGCGCCTGCTGGCTGGCCTGCTGGCGCTGCCGCTGCTTGTGGTGGTGGCCGACATCCTGGGGGTGATGGGCGGGTTCATCGTGTCGGTGGTGAAGCTGGGCTTCAGCCCGGCCGCCTATGTCGCCAACACCTTCAGCTTCGTGCAGCCGATGGACGTGATCGTGGGCCTGGCCAAGGCGGCAGCGTTCGGGTTCCTGATCGCCTTGATGGGCTGCTACAACGGCTACCATTCCCGCGGCGGCGCGCAGGGAGTCGGCGCTTCCACCACCTCCGCCGTAGTGGCCGCCTCCATCCTGATCCTGTGCTTCGACTACGTGCTCACCGAGATGTTCTTCTCGCGATGAGCACGATCCCCAAGATCCGCATACGCGCCCTGAGCAAGAGCTTCGGCAACAAGCGGGTGCTCGACGGCATCGACCTGGACGTGCAGCCCGGCACCTCCACCGTGGTGATCGGCGGCTCCGGCAGCGGCAAGTCGGTGCTGCTGCGCTGCATCCTTGGCCTGATCGAACCCGATTCCGGCATCATCGAGATCGACGGCGTTGACGTGCTGTCGCAAGGCAGGCGGGAGCAGGAGGCGACCCGCGAGCGGATCGGCATGCTGTTCCAGAATGGCGCCCTGTTCGACAGCCTGCCGGTCTGGGAGAACGTGGCGTTCGGGCTGCTGGCGCGTCGCGGGGCCAAGAACCGCATGACCCGCATCGCGGCGCGGCGGCGTGCGGGACAGGTGCTGGCCCAGGTCGGGCTCGACCCCAGCGTCGGCAACCTCCAGCCTTCCGAGCTGTCCGGCGGCATGCAGAAGCGGGTGGGCCTGGCCCGCGCCATCGCCGCCCAGCCGGAGATCCTGTTCTTCGACGAGCCGACCACCGGGCTCGACCCGATCATGGGGGCGGTGATCGACGGGCTGATCGTCGACTGCGTCAAGCGGCTCGGCAGCACCGCACTCGCCATCACCCACGACATGGCGTCCGCCACCCGGATCGGCGACCGGGCGGCGATGCTCTACCAGGGCCGGCTGGTCTGGCAGGGCGAGGCGGCGTCGCTGCTGCACAGCGGCAACCCGCTGGTCGACCAGTTCACCCACGGGCGGCGCGAGGGCCCGATCGGCATGGAGCTGCGGCGATAGGGCGCGCGGGGCAGGGACGTGCGGCCAGGCGCGGCCGTCGGCTTCGCGTCCTGCTGCGTGCCGCAGCACCGCTGCTGCTGTCGCAGCCCGCCGTTGCCGCACCGCCCGGCGCCGGCGCGTCGTCCGGGCGCGACGAGGCGGGCGCGCTGAGCCGGCTGTTCGCCAGCAGCTGCTTCCGCCATGCCGGCGACGCCAAGGGCCTGCGCAGCGCGCTGGACTCGCCCTCCTACCGGCTCGCCTCCGACGCCGCGACGGCCCGTCTGCTGGCCCGTCCCGGACGCGCGTATCGGGTCGACAACCAGCCCGGCCACCTGGTGGTGCTGTCGTTCGACGACGGCTGGTGCGGCGACGGCGGCACCGGAATCGATCCGCACGTGCTGACGATGCGGCTCGCGGCGGTGGTGCAGGCGCGGGGCGCCTCCATGCGGCTGATGGATGCCGAGGACAAGGGCCACGAGCAGCACTACCTGCTGACCCGGCCGGCCCCGGCGGCGCCGATCGTGCTGCTGGTGCTGCTGCAGCCGTCCGGGCCGCTGATGCAGGCCAGCCTGTTCGCCGCTCCGTTGCCCTCCGGAACGGACGCGCCCTGATGGGCAAGCGGCCCCAGGCCCGTTACGTGTGCCAGAGCTGCGGCGCGGTGTGGCCGAAGTGGAGCGGGCGCTGCGATGCCTGCGGCGAATGGAACACCCTGGTCGAGGAGGCCGCCGACGCCCGCTCCGCTTCCGCGCGCCCGGCTGCCACCGGCGGCACCGGCCGCGCCGCCGGCCGGATCGGCTTCGTCGGGCTGGAGGGTGCGGCGGAGCCGCCGCCCCGGATCGGTACCGGCATCGCCGAGCTCGACCGGGTGCTGGGCGGGGGGCTGGTGCCGGCCTCGGTGGTGCTGGTGGGCGGCGATCCGGGCATCGGCAAGTCCACCCTGATGCTGCAGGCGGCCGCGGCCATGGCTGCGGCCGGACGGCGGGTGCTGTACATCTCCGGCGAGGAGGCGGTGGACCAGCTGCGCATGCGCGGCCGCCGCCTCGGGCTGTCGGCGCCGGGGCTGGAGCTGGCGGCGGCGATCAACGTGGTCGACATCGCCCAGACCCTGGAGATGGAACGCGACATCGCCCTGGTGGTGATCGACAGCATCCAGACCATGTGGCTGGAAACGGTGGAGTCCGCGCCCGGCTCGGTGAGCCAGGTGCGCTCGGCCGGGTTCGAGCTGATCCGGCTGGCCAAGAGCCGCGGCTTCGGCCTGATCCTGGTCGGGCACGTGACCAAGGAGGGCGCGCTCGCCGGGCCGCGCGTGCTGGAGCACATGGTCGACGCGGTGATGTACTTCGAGGGCGACCGCGGCCATCAGTTCCGCATCCTGCGCGCGGCCAAGAACCGGTTCGGCGCCACCGACGAGATCGGCGTGTTCGAGATGACCGACCGCGGCCTGTCCGAGGTGCCGAACCCGTCGGCGCTGTTCCTGGCCGAGCGGCGTGGCAACATCGCCGGCTCCGCGGTGTTCGCGGGGCTGGAAGGCACGCGTCCGGTGCTGCTGGAGGTGCAGGCGCTGCTGGCGCCCAACAGCGGCTCGTCGCCCAGGCGGGCCGTGGTCGGCTGGGACGCGGCGCGGCTGAACATGCTGCTGGCGGTGCTGGAAACCCGCTGCGGCCTCAGGCTGTCTGGCTCCGACGTGTATCTCAACGTGGCCGGCGGCCTGCGCGTCAGCGAGCCGGCCGCCGACCTCGCGGTGGCGGCCGCCCTCGCCTCCGCCGCCACCAACCAGCCGACCAGCGCCGGCTCGGTGTATTTCGGCGAGGTCGGGCTGTCCGGCGAGGTGCGCCAGGTGAGCCAGGCGGAAGCACGGCTGAAGGAGGCGCAGAAGCTCGGCTTCGAGCATGTGTTCCTGCCCCGGCGGGTGGCACGCGGACGCAACCGGCTGGTGGCGCCCGACGGCGTGCGGCTGGAGGAGATCGGCCACCTGTCCGACCTGACCGCCTCGTTCTCGGCCAGCCCGGCAGCCGAGGATTGAGCACACGGCATTCGGAATCGGTTAACCGCATGTCGCCATCCTGGACCGCATGCACAGCACGATGCCCGGACGGGAAGCGACGAGCGTGGCGCAGGCCCCATCGCTGCATCAGGCCGGCGAGGCGCGCGCGGCCGAGGCGGCATGGCGCGCCCGGCTGGCAGGAGTGCCAGACGATGCTCTGGCGCTCGGCAACCTCGGCGGGCTGCTGAACCAGGACTGTCGGTTCGACGAGGCCGAGCCGCTTCTGCTTCGGGCGGTGGCGCTCGATCCGTCCTGCTGGACCGCCTGGTCCAACCTCGGCAACACCATGGTGGAGCGCCAGCGTTTCGGCGATGCCATCGCCGCCTACAGCAACGCGCTCCGGCTGCACCCGGCGCACGGCCCGACCCTGTCCAACCTCGGCGTCGCCCTGACCGCGCACGGCCTGCCGGCGCAGGCGCTCACCTTTCTCGACTTGGCGATGGCCTGCGAGCCGGACAACGCCGAGACGCGCTGCAACCGCGCCCTGGCCCTGCTCGCCAAGGGCGACTGGACGGAAGGCTTCGCCGAGTACGAGTGGCGCTGGCGCACGCGGGCCAAGCCGCCGCATCCCTACCGGGTGCCGTGCTGGGCGGGCGAAAGGTTCGAGGGCCGCACCCTGCTGCTGCACGACGAGGGCGGGTTCGGCGACACGCTGCAGTTCGTTCGCTATGCCGCTCTCGCCAAGGCACGCGGCGGCACCGTGGTGCTGCGCGTGCGACAGCCGCTGGTGGCGCTGCTGTCCCGGCTGCCGGGGCTGGACCGGGTGGTGGCGCACGACGCGCCGTTGCCGCCTTTCGACCTGCATTGCCCGATGTTCACCCTGCCGCGCGTGTTCGGCACCATGCCGGACACCGTGCCGGCCGCCGCGGGCTACCTCCGGCCGGATCCGGACGGGGTGGCAGCGTGGCGGGACCGGCTCGACCGGGATCTGCCGCCGGGGCAGGACCGCCGCCGGCCGCGCCGGATCGGGCTGGTCTGGGCCGGCGGGCCGCATCCCTATGCACGGGAGTCGGCGCTGGCGGACCGCCGCCGCTCGATCCGCCTGCATGACCTGGCGCCGCTCGTCGAGGCGGCTCCAGGCGCGCTGTTCTACAGCCTGCAGAAGGGCGAGGCGTCGGCGGAAGCGCTGCATCCGCCGCCCGGCCTGCGCCTGGTCGACCATACCGGGTCGATCGACAGCTTCGACGACACGGCCTCCCTGGTGTCGCAGCTCGACCTGGTGATCAGCGTCGACACCTCGACCGCACACCTGGCGGCAGCGCTCGGCCGTCCGGTCTGGATGCTGTCACGCTACGACCAGTGCTGGCGCTGGCTCACCGGCCGCACCGACACGCCCTGGTATCGCACGATGCGCCTGTACCAGCAGCCGGCACCGTTCGACTGGGCCGGCCCGATCGCCCGGCTCTGCGCCGACCTGTCCGTCCCGGGCTGATCCGTCGGCCGGCCCGGCTCAGGCGAACAGCCCCAGCAGCGGGTCGGTGGAGGTGGCGACGTCCGAGGACGGGTTGGACGCGCCGTTGATCAGCGACAACAGGTCGGTGCTCGAGGTCGCGTCGCCGGCCAGCAGCGCCACCAACCCGGTCGGCGCGGTGCTCGTCGAGGCGGCCTTGCTGATCAGGTACTGTTCGGAGGTCTGCTTGATCCCGGCCGGGCTGGTCATGGTCTTGAGGTTGACCTTCTGCGTCAGCAGCGACACCTGCTGGTCGTAGTCGAGGGCGCCGAAATAGCTGCCCATGCCGAGTGCGGTGGTCACCACCGACAGCAGCTTGGCGTTCGCCATCAGGTTGGTGATGCTGGTGATGCTGCCCATGGTGCGCGTGTAGTACAGCGCGTCGTCCATTCCGGGATACTCGGTGCCCATCTGCGTCTCGTACGCGTTGGTCTCGTAGCTGGACACGATCGTCTTGACGTTCGACGCGTCGTCCAGGGCAGGGGTGGTGCCGCCGGACACCGCCGGCAGCACCACCACCGAAGCGCCGCCGGCCACCGCCTGTGTCGAGCCGGCCAGCAGGGTGACGTTGCCCTTGCTGTCGACGCTGCCGATCGTGCCGATGCTGACCCCGCCGCTGGTGATGATCTGCCCGGGCTTCAGGCTGGCGCCGGCCTTGCCCAGCGACAGCGTCTGGCTGCCCCGGGCGGCGGCGGCGGCGGTCATCGTCGTCCCGACATTGGCGAAGCCAAGGCCGGTCACGGCCTGGATGGTGTCGCCCGCCTTGATCGTGGTGGCGGCCGGCGCCTCCAGGGTGACGTTGCCGAAGCTGTCCACCGACTTCACCGTGCCGATCTCGGTGCTGCCGTCGGTCAGCACCTGGCCGGCGGACAGGGTCGTGCCGGCCTGGCCCAGCTCGAGGCGGCCGCTGGCGTCCAGGGTGCCGGCGGTGGCGATCGCGATCGCGGTGCCGAAGGAGCGCGCCAGCGTGTTGGTGCCGTTGGTGGAAGGGTCGACGATCGTGAACCCACCGCTCGCGGACACGGTGGCATCGAAGCCGGCGGCGGTGACCGCCCCCTGCAGCGCCGCGAGCTGGGTGGCGCCGCCGGAGGTGCCGGCCGGCGCGGTCTTCACCGACACGATGTCGGCCCGCTTGATGACCTTGCCGCTGCTGTCGGTGGCGAGCGCCAGGCTGTACACGGTGTTGCCGGCGCTGTCGGTCGAGGTGGTCACCGCCGGCGCGCCCGGCGAAGCGGTGACGGCGCCGGACGCGGTCACGCTGTAGGTGGCGCCGCTGTCGGTCGCGGCGGCGGCGGACTTGAGCGCACTGGCGATCGAGGCCGACGCGCTGCCGTCGTTGAGCACGAACGACCACTGCACGCCCGGTGCCGTTGCCGTCTGCTGTCCCTTCGCCAGGTTCCAGGCGGTGTTCTGCATGGTGAGCGAGGAAGCGGCGCCGCCGCTCGTGGCCAGGGACATCGCGGACGGAAGCCCGAGCGACGCGGTCTGGCTGTTGCGGTCGCTGGTGGCGCGGGCGAAGTGCAGGTAGTCGGCATTGGAGCTTTCGCTCACCAGCGAGGTGCTGGAATCGGCGGTCTGGGTGAGCAGGTCCCGAAGCACGGCGGTCTCGTTGATCTGGCCGCTCAGGTTGTAGGCGCCGGTAAGCACCTGCAGCGCCTTGTAGTTGGACAGGATCGCGGTCGGCGTGGTCAGGGTGGCGGCGGTGCTGGTGAAGCCGGCCGCCGTGGCCGTCACCTGCTTGTCGCTCGCGACGTAGCGCGATACCTGCGTCTGCTCGTCCTTGATCGTCGACAGATAGACCGACAAGGCGGTCGAACTCGAAACTCCGGACATGCGCGCCTCGGGCGGAACCTCGGCGGAAGTTCTGCAAGCGGCGGGCCAGTGCCGGAGTCGCGCCGGACGGGGGTTGCGCTGCCGGAACCCGGCAGGAGGTGCCGGGCACAGGGCGGCAGATCCTGCCGGGCGGCAGGAGGTGCCGGGCCGGTTCAGGCGGCTTCGAGCCGGTCCAGTCGTCGCAGCGAGGGGAACCAGCGCATCCACAGCACGGCAACCACCAGCGTGCCGAGCCCGCCCGCCACCACCGCCGGCGTGGTGCCGACCAGGGCGGCGAGGCCGCCGGACTCGAACTCGCCGAGCTGGTTGGAGGTGACGATGAACAGGAGGTTCACCGCCGACACGCGCCCGCGCATCTCGTCGGGCGTGCCGAGCTGCACCAGGGTCGAGCGCACCACCACGCTGATCACGTCGGCCGCACCCAGCACCGCCATCGCGGCGATCGACAGCGGCAGGGAACGGGACAGGCCGAACACGATCGTGGCGATCCCGAACACGATCACGGCTGCGAACATCAGCCGCCCGGCCTGGCCGCGGATCGGCCGGCGAGCCAGCAGCAGCGACATCGCCAATGCGCCGATCGCCGGCGAGCCGCGCAGCAGGCCGAGCGCGAACGGGCTGCCATGCAGGATGTCGAGCGCGTAGACCGGCAGCAGCGCGGTGGCGCCGCCGAGCAGCACCGCGAACAGGTCCAGCGAGATCGCACCCAGGATGTTCGGCCGCGAGCGGATAAAGGCGAGGCCGCCGAACACGGTCGCCAGCGACACCGGTCCGCGCGGCCGCGGCGGCTGTTCCAGCCGCACGAAGCCCATCGCGACCAGCGACGACACGAACATCCCGGCGCAAACCCAGTAGGCGATGCTGGGGCCTGCCAGGGTGAGCAGCCCGCCGGCGGAGGGACCGACGATGCTGGCGGTCTGGAACAGCGACGCGTTCAGCGCGGCCGCACGCGAGAACAGGGAGGCCGGCACCAGGCTCGGCAGCAGCGCCTGCAGGCTCGGGCCCTCGAACGCCTTGGCGGCGCCGAACACGGCGACCACGCCATAGATCGCCGCCGGGGTCAGCGCGTGCCGGATCGTGCCGAAGGCCAGCACGACCGCGCACAGTGCCTCCGCCGCCTGGCAGACCATGGCGACGCAGCGGCGGTCGAACCGGTCGGCGACGTGGCCGGACACGAACACCAGCAGCAGCATCGGCAGGAACTGCGCGAGCCCGATCAGGCCCAGCGTCAGCGGCCGGTGGGTCATCGCGTAGGCCTGCCAGCCGATCGCGACTGCCTGGATCTGGAACCCGAGCGAGGACAGCGACCGGCTGCCGATGAAGCCGAGCAGGCCGCGATGGCCGAGCAGCGACGGCGGGATGGTCCTGCCCTGGCCGTCAGGCAACGGTGCGGACCCTCAGACGCGCCCGGTTGGCCAGGTTGGCGCCGAGCACGCCGGCCAGGATCACCAGCGCCATCGGCAGGATGCTGACCGCCTGGAACAACCCCATGGCGACGCCGCTGGCGGCACCGAGCGAGAACTGCACCGTGCCGAGCAACGCCGACGCGCTTCCGGCGTGCCGGGCGTGCGCGCCCAGCGCGATCACCGTGGCGTTGGGCCCGATGAAGCCGAGCGAGCCCATCAGCCAGGTGATCGGCAGCAGCGTGGCCAGCAGCACCCCGTGCGGACCGGCGAGGCGGGTCACGACCACCAGCACCAGCACCAGGGAGGCGAGGGTGAGGGAGGCGAGGCCCGCCGTCATCATCCGCACCGTGCCGACCCGCGTCACCAGCCGGGCGTTCACCTGGGTGCCGGCGATGTAGAAGAAGGCGTTGACCCCGAACAGGGCGCCGAACGCGGGCGGCGAGAAGTGCAGCACGCGCTCGAACACCACCGGCGAGCCGGACAGGTAGGCGAACACCACGAAGGTCGAGAACCCGACGATCAGGGTGTTGGTCAGGAACACCGGCTCGCGCAGGATGAGCAGGTAGCGGACCAGCACCTCGACCGGCGACAGGCGCAGGCGCATCGCGCGCGGCAGGGTGTCGGGCAGCGCGAACCGAACCGCCAGCACCGAGCCGATGCCGTACAGCGTCGCCACCCAGAAGATCCAGCGCCAGCTCGCCACCGCCAGCACCAGCCCGCCCAGGGTCGGCGCCAGCACCGGCACCACGCCGAGCACCAGCATGAGCTGCGACATGATGCGCGCCCCCTGGTTGCCGGTCGCCACGTCGCGCACGATCGCGCGCGGGATCACCATGCCGGCCGAGCCACCCAGGGCTGCCACGAAGCGGAAGATGGTGAAGCTCCAGATGTCGTGGCTGACGGCGCAGCCGATCGAGCCCGCGGTGTAGATCGCCATGCCGAGCAGCAGCGGCCGCCTGCGTCCCCAGCGGTCGGAGGCCGGGCCCTGGCTGAACTGGCCGACCGCAAGGCCGGCGAACCAGGCTGCCAGGGTGATCTGCGACGAGCCAGGGCCGGCGCCGAGCGCCTCGTCCAGCTTCGGGAACGCCGGCAGGTACATGTCGGTCGACAACGGGCCGACGGCGCTGAGCGCGCCCAGCATCACGATCAGCCACACCGGCATGGAGCCCGGCTTCAGCGCGGCAGGAGCGGAAGTCTCGGCGATCTCGGCTTGTGGCGGCGAAGCGGGCAAGGCGGCTCGCTCAGCCGCCGGTGCCCCCCACCGTGAGCCCGGCCATCTTCAGCGTCGGCTGGCCCACGCCGACCGGCACGCCCTGGCCGTTCTTGCCGCAGGTGCCGATCCCCGGGTCGAGCGCCAGGTCGTTGCCGATCATGCTGACCTTGGTCATCGCGTCCGGCCCGTTGCCGATCAGGGTGGCGCCGCGCACCGGGGCGGTGACGCGTCCGTCCTCGATCAGGTAGGCCTCGCTGGCGGCGAACACGAACTTGCCCGAGGTGATGTCCACCGAGCCGCCGCCGAAGTTGACGGCGTAGAGGCCCTTCTTCACCGAGCGGATCATCTCGTCCGGCGTGTGAACACCGTTCAGCATCACCGTGTTGGTCATGCGCGGCATCGGCATGTGGGCGTAGGACTGGCGGCGGCCGTTGCCGGTGGGTTGAACGTTCATCAGCCGGGCGTTCATCCGGTCCTGGATGTAGCCGGTGAGGATGCCGTCCTCGATCATCACCGTGCGGCCGGCCGGGGTACCTTCGTCGTCGACGGTCAGGCTGCCGCGCCGGTCGGGCAGGGTGCCGTCGTCGACCACGGTGACCCCCTTCGCCGCCACCCTTTGGCCCACTAGCCCGGCGAAGGCGGAGGTGCCCTTGCGGTTGAAGTCGCCTTCGAGCCCGTGGCCGACCGCCTCGTGCAGCAGGATCCCAGGCCAGCCCGGGCCCAGCACCACCTCCATCTCGCCGGCCGGCGCCGGACGGCTGTCGAGGTTGACCAGGGACTGGCGCAGCGCCTCGTCGACGGCATGGTGCCAGGTCGCCTCGTCCAGCACCCGCCCGAACGCGTGGCGGCCGCCGGTGCCGTAGCTGCCGCTTTCCCGCCTGCCGTCCTTCTCCGTCACCACCGACACGTTGATCCGCACCAGCGGCCGGATGTCCGCCACCCGGTGGCCGTCGGCGCGCAGGATCTGCACCGCCTGCCATTCGGCGGCGAGCGAGGCCATCACCTGCACCACCCGGCTGTCCCGGCCGCGCGCATAGGCGTCGATGGCGGACAGCAGCGCCGCACGTGTCGCGAACTCGGCCTCGCGCAGTGGGTTGGCATCGCCGTAGAGGTGGGCGTTGGTGGCACGCGGCGCATCGGCGACAATGCCGCTGCGTCCGGCGCGCACCTGGCCGACGGTGTCGGCGGCGCGCAACAGGGCCGACTCGCTGATCTCGTCGGAATGGGCGTAGCCGGCCTCGTCGCCCAGCACCGCGCGCAGGCCGAAGCCCTGGCTGGTGTCGAAGCTGGCAGAACGGATCACCCCGTCCTCCAGGCTGACGAACTCGCTTTCCCGGTACTCCAGGAACAGCTCGCCGTCATCGGTGCCGTCCAGCGCCCGCGCGAGCACGCGCTCGGCGCCGGCGCGGTCGAGGGTGGCGCCGTCCCGGCCGAAGAAGAGCGCGTCGGTGGTGGCAAGCGCGTTCATGGGGTTCCGATCATGGCGGTGGTGCCGGCATCGCTCCGGCCGACGCCGCGGAGGCGGTGCAGGGTGAACAGGGTGACGCTCAGCAGGAGGGCGGCGAAGGTCTGGTGCAGGGTCCCGGCCCAGACCGGCACCACCAGAAGCAGGGTGGTGACACCGAGTATGTATTGCGCCAGCACGGCCCAGCCCAGCAGCATCAGCGCGTCGTGCGCTGGCTTGCCCAGGGATGAGCGCAGCCCGGTCAGCAGGGTGGCGCCAACGGCAAGCGCCGTGAGGGTCGCCAGCAGCCGATGGTCGAACTGCACCGCCTGGACCGTCTGGAACCAGTTGCGCCAGAACGGGTGCAGGCTGGCGTAGCCCGCCGGGACCAGTCTTCCGTCCATCAACGGGAAGCTGTTGTAGCTGAACCCGGCATGGGTGCCGGCGGTGAAGCCGCCCGCGACCACCGTGACCGACAGGATGCAGGCGGAGGCGATCGCCAGGCGCCGGGTCCAGAGCGCGCCCCGCGTCGCCGGAACCGCTCCGGCCGCTGGCCAGCGCACCGTGAACGCGGTCCACAGGATGGCGGCATAGAGCGCAAAGGCGAAGCACAGGTGCAGCACCAGCTTGGCCGGCGCCACCGCCACGCTGTTCGGGTCGAAGCCGGACGCGACCATGAACCAGCCGATCGCGCCCTGCAGCCCGCCCAGCACGAAGAACAGCAGCAGCCGCCCGACCATCGCCGGCCGGATCGCGCCGGTGGCGGCGAAGAACACCAGCGGCACGATCAGCACCACGCCGATCATCCGGCCCCAGAAGCGGTGGATCCATTCCAGCCAGAAGATGTGCTGGAACCCGGACAGGCCGAAGCCCTGGTGCTCGAGCCGGTACTGCGGGATCTGGCGGTAGAGCGCGAACAGGTGCTCCCATTGCGCATGGGTCAGCGGCGGCACGATGCCGGACAGCGGATGCCATTCCATGATGGACAGGCCCGAGCCGGTGAGCCGGGTGGCGCCGCCCAGGGCGATCATGCCGAGCAGCATGAAGCAGATCGCGAACAGCCAGACGGACACGCGGTGGCGGTCACGTGCCTCGTGCGCCCGTTGCGCCGCCGGGACCGGCACGCGGAAGCTGTGCGGCGTGAAGCCGGAGGAAGCGGGCACGTCGTAAGGCATGGGCCAGAAGTAGGAGGGCGCATGCCCTTCCTGCAAGGGATCTCGACGGCGCTGCTCGTGCCGGCCGTGCGGACCGCCTGCTTGTGCCGGACGCGACGAGGGTGCTACCGGCGATCATGTCGCTTCCCTTGTCGGACCACCCGGCGGCCCAGGCGCAAGCCGGCTCGCTGCGCCGACTGCTCAGGCCGGCCCTGCTTCTGCTCGGTCTGCTCGCGGCGGGCCTGCTTCTGCGCCACCTGCCGGGCCATCCGGACGGGCTGCTGCCCGGTGTGGCCACGCTTCGGGACGGTGTTTCCGGACGGGTGCTGTTCCTGCTCGCCGGCAGCCTGATCTGCGCGCTGGGCCTGCCGCGCCAGGCGGTGTGCTTCGCCGGCGGCATCGCCTACGGGCTGGTGGAAGGCACGCTGCTGTCGACGCTGGCGACGCTCGCGGGCTGCCTGCTCGGCTTCGGATGGGCACGGCTGGCCGGGCGCGGCTGGGCCCGGCACCGGCTCGAAGGCCGGGCGCATGGCTGGCTCGCGCGTCTCGACCGGCGGGTCTCGGCCAGGCCGTTCGTCACCGTGCTGACCTTCCGGCTGCTTCCGGTGGGGAGCAGCCTGGCGCTCAACCTAGCGGCCGGGGTGCTGGGCATCGCGGTGCTGCCGTTCGCGGCCGCGACCCTGCTCGGCAGCCTGCCGCAGACAGTGATCTTCACCCTGCTCGGCGCCGGCACCCGGATCGGCCACGGCGTCCAGGTGCTGCTGGCGATCGCGCTGTTCGCGGCCTCGGGAATGGTGGGGCTGATGCTGATGCGGCGCGGCGACCCTTCCTGAACTTGTCGCATTGCGGCAAAACGGATACATCCGAGGTTGGCAGGACGGGGAGGAACCGCGGCGCGAGCCGGGTTCCAGAGGAAGATGGACGGCTCGGCCATGGACCTGAAGCAGCACATCCGCGGCATCCCGGACTTTCCCAAGCCCGGCATCCTGTTCTACGACATCTCGACCCTGCTCCGGAACGCCGATGCGTGGCAGGTGGCGATGGGCCGGCTCGCCCGCGCGGTGGCACCGGCGCAGCCGGACCTGTTGGCAGGTGTTGAGTCGCGCGGGTTCCTGCTGGCGGCACCGCTGGCGAGCAAGCTCGGCTGCGGCTTCCTGATGCTGCGCAAGCCGGGCAAGCTGCCGGGCCCGACGGTGTCGATCGACTACGAGCTGGAGTACGGCACCGACAGCCTGCACATCCAGGAAGACGCGATCCGGCCTGGCCAGCGGGTGGTGGTGGTGGACGACCTGCTCGCCACCGGCGGCACCCTGTCGGCGGCGACCCGGCTGCTGCGCAAGGTCGGCGCCGACGTGGTGGCGGCAGCGGTGATCATCGAGATCCTGGCGCTGGGGGGCCGGCAGAAGCTGGACGTCCCCGCTTCGGCACTGGTCACTTACGAATCCTGAAGCTTTTCATGCTCTACTCGCGGGCGTCTGCATCCGCACGGAGGAGCACGGCATGACCCGGGACTACGACCTGATCGTGATCGGCAGCGGCCCGTCCGGACGGCGGGCGGCGGTGCAGGCGGCCAAGCTCGGCCGCTCGGTGCTGGTGGTGGAAAAGATGCCACGCCTGGGCGGCGTGTCGGTGCATACCGGCACCATCCCGTCCAAGACGCTGCGCGAAACGGTGCTGAACCTCACCGGCTGGCGCGAGCGCGGCTTCTACGGGCTGGCGTATCGGGTCAAGCAGGACATCGCCGCCGGCGACCTCACCAAGCGCATGACCAAGACGCTGGAGCACGAGGTCGAAGGCCTCGAGCACCAGTTCATGCGCAACCACGTGCAGATCATGCACGGCGCCGCCCGGTTCCTGGACCCGCACCGGGTCGAGGTCGCTGCCGACAGCGGGGAAACGCACCTCATCCGCGGCAGCCGGATCGTGATCGCGGTCGGCACCCGTCCGCACCGGCCGGACAACGTGCCGTTCGACGGCGTCAAGGTGGTAGACAGCGACGGCATCATCACCCTGCAGAAGCTGCCGAACAGCCTGGCGGTGATCGGTGCCGGCGTGATCGGCGTCGAGTACGCCACCATCTTCAGCGCGCTGGACGTGCGGGTGACGCTGATCGAGCCGCGCGACACCTTTCTGGATTTTGTCGACCGCGAGCTGATGGGCGAGTTCGTCCACCAGCTGCGCGACCGCGGCGTGTCGTTCCGGCTGGGCGACGCGGTGGAGTCGATCGCCATGGAGCACGGCCAGCCGGTGGTGATGCTGGCGGGCGGGCGTCGGGTGCGCGCCGAGATGGTGCTCTACACCGCAGGGCGGGTAGGGGCCACCGACACGCTCGACCTCGACCGCTGCGGCCTCACGGTGGACAACCGCGGCCGGCTCAAGGTCGACCCGGCCACGTTCCAGACCGCGGTGCCGCACATCTATGCCACCGGCGACGTGATCGGCTTCCCAAGCCTGGCCTCGACCGCCATGGAGCAGGGGCGGGTCGCCGCCTGCCATGCCTTCGGCGAGACGCTGCCGGGGGTGCCGAAGTTCTTCCCGTACGGGATCTACTCGGTGCCGGAGATCTCCACCATCGGCATGAGCGAGGAGGAGGTGCGACAGCGGCACATCCCGTACGAGTGCGGCCTGGCCCGGTTCGGGGAAACCTCGCGTGGCCACATCATGGGCCTGCACGGGGGCCTGTTGAAGATGATCGTGTCGCTCAAGACCCGCAAGCTGCTGGGCGTGCACATCGTCGGCGAGGGCGCCACCGAGCTCGTGCATATCGGCCAGGCGGTGCTGAACCTGGGCGGGACGCTGGACTACTTCCTGGACAACACCTTCAACTATCCGACCCTGGCGGAAGCCTACAAGGTCGCCGCCCTCGACGCGTGGAACCGGATCACGCCGCGCATGGTGGGACGGGAGGAAGCCGGCATCGAGAACGCCGAGCAGGCCGACGCGGCGGACTGACCAGGCATGCGCGCCGGCCTTGGGACAGGGTAGCATCGCGCCGTTCCGATCGAGGACCCGGCCATGGACGACGTCAAGCTTCCGTTCGCAATGAGCGCTGCGGTGTCTGCAGGTGACGCGCCGCCGGATGCGCCGCTGCCCGAGCAGCTTCCGCCCGGATGGGTGCGGATCCCGGTCACGATCGAGATCATGCTGCCGTCGGAGGTCGTGGATCAGCTCTAGGTTGCAGGTTGGCGCGCGCTGGAACGCCGAACGTCGCCCGAGCACATCAATGCAGCGACGCTGGCGAATGCGATACCTGCACCGGCGGCCAACGCCCCGTGCGGACCCAGAAACGCCGATGCAGGACCAGCCAAGGCGTAGCCGGCGGGAGCGAGCACACCGGCCGAGATCTGCACGATCGAGAAGACGCGTGACAGCAGCTCGATCGGGATCTCGCGCTGGATCATGGTCCCGATCATGACGTTGACGACCGCAGCGCCGGCGCCATAGGCGACGCCGCCGAGCAGGAGAGCCGGAAAGGTGGCGCTCGCCGCGAGCAGGACGAGAGGCAGGAGGAGCAGCACGACCGCGACCTGGATCGCCGATACGGCCCGCACCGGCTGCCAACGCATCACGGCGGCGGCCCCCCAAGCCGCCTACCCCGATGGCACCCAGCAGCAGCCCCCAGAGCTGGGCACCGTGCGGCAGCCGGGCGAGCAGGACGGGAGCGAGCACCATGAAGGGTGCGAGCGCCACCAGGTTGAGCAGCCCGAACTGCGCAACGACGAGCCAGAGCCAGCGTCGGCTGGCGAAGGCGTCCAGGCCGAGGCGGAGGTCCTGCAGCAGCGAACGAGAGGTCGCGGTCTGACGTGTCTCGGTCCGGTGACGGACGAACATGAGGCACAGGGCGCTGGCCGCATAGGTCAGACCGTCGATACCGATCGCCCATCCGGGACCCGCGGTTGCAACGATGGCGCCGGCCAGGACAGGCCCCAGGATCGTGGCCAGGGAACCGGCACCGCTGAGCGCGCCGTTGGCCCGTGCCAGCTGGTCCCGCCCAACGATCTGCGCGACCAAGCCGCCGCGGGCCGGGTAGAAGAACGCGCTGCCGACCCCGATCAGCGCCGTCAACACAATGATCGCAGGGAGCGACGCGTTGCCGTTGATCAGCGCCAGGGCCAACGCCGACTGCGCCACGAAGCGCAGAACGTCGGCGGAGATCATGATGCTCCGCCGAGGCCAGCGGTCGCCCAGCACGCCGCCGAGCAGGAGCAGAACGACGGTCGGCAGCGTTTGTGCCGCCAGCACGAGGCCGAGCGCCCCGGCAGAGCGACCAGAGCCGATCAGCGCGAAGCTGAGCGCCACCGGTATCAGAGCCGTGCCGATGGCGGACAAGGCGGAGCCGACGAAGAACAGCGTGAAGTCGCGGCTCATCAGCATCGTGTGACCATGGAGTTCCGTCGCGCCAGCCGAGCCTAGGGCTTTCAACCGCTTCTGGTCCATGACCCTCGGCGGCACCTTGATGCCTTGGACACCTCCGGTCCGCGGGCAGGAGCGGGGACGAACTCTCAACGCGGTATATCTCGGCTGGTGGGACGACCGCCCGCTTCAGCCAACCTGCTCCTCGACGCGGCGTCTGCGGGAGCGGCGGCCTGGATCAGCCGGCGACGAACCGTTCCAGCCAGTGGATGGTGTAGTCGCCGGCCTGGAACCCGGGATCGGCCAGGATGCGCTGGTGCAGCGGGATCACCGTCTTGATGCCGGAGATCACGAACTCGTCCAGCGCGCGACGCATCCGCGCGATCGCCTCGGGACGGGTGGGCGCGTGCACGATCAGCTTGGCCACCATGCTGTCGTAGTACGGCGGCACCACGTAGCCGGCGTAGAGCGCGCTGTCGATGCGCACGCCGAGGCCGCCGGGCGGATGGAACACCGTGACCCGGCCGGGGTTCGGCACGAAGGTGTCCGGGTCCTCGGCGTTGATCCGGCACTCGATGGCGTGGCCCTCGAAGCGGATTTCTTCCTGCGTGTAGCCAAGGGGCTGGCCGGCGGCGATGCGGATCTGCTCGCGCACCAGGTCGACGTTGCACACCATCTCGGTCACGGGATGCTCGACCTGCAGCCGGGTATTCATCTCGATGAACGCGAACTGGCCGTCCTGGTAGAGGAACTCCAGCGTGCCGGCGTTGCGGTAGCCGAGCTGCCGCAGCGCCGCAGTGGCGGTCTCGCCGATCGCGGCACGGGCGGCGGGATCAAGCGCCGGAGAGCCCGCCTCCTCCAGCAGCTTCTGGTGCCGGCGCTGCAGCGAACAGTCGCGCTCGCCGAAATGCACCACGTTGCCGTGGTTGTCGGCCATGATCTGCAGCTCGATGTGTCGCGGGCGGTCGAGGTACTTTTCCAGGTAGACCTCGTCGTTGCCGAACGCCGCCTTGGCCTCGGTGCGGGCGACGCGCCAGGCCTCCTCCAGCTGCGCCTCGCCGAGCGCCACCTTCATGCCGCGCCCGCCGCCGCCGGCGGCCGCCTTGATCAGGACGGGATAGCCGATCGCCGCCGCCACCGTGCGGGCCGCGTCGAGATCGACGAGCGCGCCGTCGGAGCCCGGCACCAGCGGCACGCCCAGCGAACGCATCGCCGTCTTGGCGGTGATCTTGTCGCCCATCATGCGTATGTGGTCGGCGGTCGGGCCGATGAAGGTCACGCCGTGCGCCTCCACCGCCTCGGCGAAGCCCGCGTTCTCCGACAGGAAGCCGTAGCCTGGATGGATCGCGTCGGCGCCGCACAGGTGGGCGGCGGTCAGGATCGCCGGGATGTTGAGGTAGCTGTCGCGAGAGGCCGGCGGCCCGATGCAGACGCTCTCGTCGGCCAGGCGGACGTGCATCGCGTCGGCGTCGGCGGTGGAATGCACCGCCACGGTGCGTATGCCGAGCTCGCGGCAGGCGCGCAGCACGCGCAGCGCGATCTCGCCACGGTTGGCGATCAGGATCTTGTCGAACATCAGGCAATCACTCGAGGGCCGGCCGGGATGCGCGTCGCGCGAGATCGCTTGGGAGCGCGCCTCACTCGATCACGGCCAGGACTTCGCCGAACTCGACCGGGGAGCCGGAGGTGACCAGCAGCCGTGACAGGATGCCGGCGCGCGGCGCCTTGATCTGGTTGAAGGTCTTCATCGCCTCGATCAGCATCAGGGTCTGGCCGACGCTCACCGCATGGCCTTCCGACACGAAGGCGGGCGCGCTGGGCTCCGGCGACAGGTAGGCGACGCCGACCATCGGGCTGGTCACCGCGCCCGGATGCTTGGCGAGGTCGGCTTCTTCCGCGCCGGATGCCGGCACCGGTGCGCCAGCCGCGATCCCGGGGGAGGGTGCGGGAGCGGCCGGCGCGTAGGCCTGCACCAGCTGCGCGGGTGCCCGCACCACCCGGATCCGGCTGTCCTTCTCGGCCACCTCGATCTCGGTCAAACCGGTCTCGGTCAGGATGGTGGCGAGCGCGCGGATCGCGTCGGTGTCCACGGGCAGGCGGCTCATCGTTCGTCCTCGTCCATGATGATGTCGGCCAGCGCCGTCAGGCCCAGCGCATAGCCGCGCACGCCGAAGCCGCAGATCATGCCGACCGCCGCCTGGGCGACGAAGGAATGCCGGCGGAAGTCCTCGCGGCGGTGGATGTTGGAAATGTGCACCTCGACCACCGGCAGGGCGGCCGCGTTCAGCGCGTCCAGCAGGGCGATGGAGGTGTGGGTGTAGCCGCCAGCATTGATGAGGATGCCGCGCGCCCGGCCGCGGCATTCCTGCACCCAGGAGATCAGCTCGCCCTCGCCGTTGGTCTGGCGGAAGTCGATCGCCACGTCGAGCCGTTCCGCCGCCTGGATGCAGACCTGCTCCACGTCGTCCAGCGTCGCCCGGCCGTAGATGGCCGGCTCGCGCAGGCCGAGCATGTTCAGGTTGGGGCCGTTCAGCACGGCGATCAGCGGCGGCGTCATGTCAGCGCGGGCGTTAGCATGCCGCCCGATGCGCTCCAAGTGCGGGCCACGCCAGGCGCCGCCGGAAGGGGCGCTGTTGCAGGGTGCGGTGCACAATACTGCGGTCGGGATGCAGCAGTAATGGCTTCTTCTTCATCAGCATCTCTCGGCCTGTGCTGCGGATCGCCATGTCGCAGTGCAAGACCAGACCGGTTCCGGAGCCTTCTTGAGCATCTGTTCACCGCTTGACGCTGGATTCGCCCTTGATCTTCAGGACGTGATCAGCCTCTACTCTTCGTGAACGGGACGGGACGCAACGATCGTGCAACGGACGAACCGGCGACTTCAGGACAAATGCGCGACGCGTGTGGCCACCACCAGTCTCGCTGCCTCGGCCCTCGCCGCGTTCCTCACCCTTGGCTTCGGAACTGGAATATCGACTGCCAGCACGGTTGCCGCCGCCGCCGGCACCAGCTGGGCCGACTCGGTCCGCAGCCATCTCGACGCACGCGATGGACCGGCCGGTCAGGATGCGGCGGGCATCCGGACGGCCCATCCGGTCACCGCCTGGGCGCAGGCGGTGGAGGCCCGGCTGGCGGCGCGGGCGCACAGCGTCGCCGCGGCCGGACGTTCCGCGCTGGACTGGTCGGAACGGGGCATGGCCAGCTGGTATGGGGCGGACCATGTCGGGCGGCGCACCTCCAGCGGCGACCGGTTCAACCCGATGGAGCTCACCTGCGCCCACCCGACCCTGCCGCTCGGCACCCGCGTGCTGGTGACGTCGGAGAATACCGGGCGCTCCGTGGTGGTGACGGTGAATGACCGCGGGCCGTTCGGCGGCCGGATCGTCGACCTGTCGCGCGCCGCCGCGGCGCGGATCGGCATGCTCGGCAGCGGCACCGCCAGCGTCACCCTGAGCCAGGCGACGCCGGACATGGTCGAGGTCGCCCAGGCTTCCGACGACGACACCAGCGCCGAGGCGATCGCCGCCGCGGGTGCGGATGCCGGCAAGGCGGTCAGTCGGTCGCCACGTGGTCGGCGACATATGCGCCTCGCCGGCCGATAGGCCGGGGCGAGCCGGCGGTGCTGTCGACCGCCGTCTGCAACTCCAGCTCCGCGTTCAGCTCGGCGCCGAGCAGCACCACGTACGCGGTCACGAAGAACCACATCATGATGCCGACCACGGCGCCGAGCGGCCCATAGGTGGCGTCGTAGCTGGCGACGTGGCCGACATAGTACGAGAACCCGGTCGAGGCGAGCAGCCACAGCACGGTCGCCACCAGGGAGCCGGGGGTGATCCAGTGCCAGGACGCGCTCCGACGTGATGGGCCGAACCGATAGAGCAGCGAGAACGACAGCCCGACGAACAGAAGCAGCAGGATCGGGGTGCCGATCCGGAGCAGGGTCTGGGTGCCGGCCTCCACCGCCTCGAAACCGAAATGGCGGGGGATGAAGTCGAGCACCGCCGGCAGGAACACCAGCAGCGCCACCGTCAGGGCGGCCCCCAGGATCGCGCACAGGGTCATGGTCAGCGCCGTCGCCTGGAACCGGACGAAGGAGCGGGTTTCAGTTTCCTCGTACGCCATGTTCAGCGCCGCCAGGATCGACTTGGTGCCGGCCGAGGAGGACCACAGCGTCACCAGGGTGCTGATGATCAGGCTGATGGTGAGCGTGCCGCGCGGCTGTGTGACCAGGGTGTGAACCCGCTCGGAGATCAGCAGGAAGGCCGGGCGCGGCAGCAGGTCGCGCAGCACGCGCAGCTGCGGTTCGACGGTGCTGGGATCGAAGGCCAGGCCGTAGAGCGAGACCAGGGTGCTGATCGCCGGGAACAGCGCCAGGGTGGCGTAGAAGGCGCAGCCGGCCGCAGCGAGCCCGATCCGGTCGGAGATCAGCTCCGAGAAGGTGCGCATCAGCACCTTCTTCCACCCCGCCCAGGGGATCCGCGCGGGATGCTCGGCGGTGCGCCCGAGCGCCCGGGCCTGCTGCGAATCGAGATCGGGCAAGGCGGTGGCGTCGCGCCGCGCGTCGGTCTTGCGTTCGGTGTCGGCCACCGGTCCGACGCCGCGTGCGTGCTCTGCCATGCCGTGCTCCGGTTCCACGATCCCATCTTGCCGGATCGCCGCCAAGCGGATGAACGCCCGCGGAACGAACCGGGTTGCCGCCATGGCCGGTCGGACCTGCCGCGCTTTTTCGTCCGACGCCCGCGATTACCTGTTGCATCCGGCCAGGGCCAGCCGCATATGGCCCCCCACGCAGCAACGCACGTGCCACTGGCCCTCCGCGGTTACGCAACGACGTCAAGCGTTCTGGCAATCGGCACCCCTCCGCAAGGCGTGGGTTCCAGTCTTGGTCGCCGGTCCGTTAGACCGTTTCGCAACTCGTCCGTCGCCTCCAACAGGCGGATGACACTGGAGGATGGTGCGATGACTCCCAAGGTCGCTTCGTTTCTGGCTGACCACGCCCCGGCCACGCCCTGCCTGGTGATGGACGTGGACCAGGTCGAGCTGCGCTATTGCGAGATCGAGGCCGCGCTTCCGCTCGCCCGCATCTACTACGCCGTGAAGGCCAACCCGGCGCTGCCGGTGCTGCAGCGCCTGGTGTCGCTCGGCTCCAGCTTCGACGCGGCGAGCTGGGAGGAGATCGGGTTCTGCCTCAAGGCGGGCGCCGACCCGTCGGCGATCTCGTTCGGCAACACCATCAAGAAGGCGAGCGCAATCGCCAGCGCCTACGAGGCGGGCGTCAGCATGTTCGCCTTCGACTCCGGCGAGGAGCTGGAGAAGCTGGCGCGCTACGCCCCGGGTGCGCGGGTATACTGCCGCCTGCTGGTGGAGAACGCCGGCGCGGACTGGCCGCTGTCGCGCAAGTTCGGCACCAGCGTCGAGCACGCGCGCGCGCTCATGCTGCGCGCGCGCGATCTCGGGCTCGACCCGTACGGCCTGTCGTTCCACGTCGGCAGCCAGCAGACCGACACCGCCGCCTACGAGGCGGCGATCGGCCGGGCGGCGATGCTGTTCACCGACCTGGTCGCCGCCGGGCTCGACCTGCGCATGGTCAACCTCGGCGGCGGCTTCCCGACCCGCTATCGCGACGACGTGCCGCCGATCGACCGGTTCGCGACCGCGATCGCCCACGCCATGACCCGGCATTTCGGCAACGCCCTGCCGGAGATGATCGTCGAGCCGGGCCGCTTCATTGTCGGCGATGCCGGCGTGGTCAGCTCCGAGGTGGTGCTGGTCAGCCGTCGTGGGCTTCCGGGCGGGCTTCCCGGCGGGGCGCAGGACGCCCTGCGCTGGGTGTATCTCGACATCGGCCGCTTTGGCGGCCTGGCCGAGACCGAGGGCGAGTCGATTAAGTACCGCATCCGCACCCCGCATGACGGGGCGGCAACCGGGCCGGTGGCGCTGGCCGGACCGACCTGCGACGGTGCGGACATCCTGTACGAGAAGAGCGGCTACCGGCTGCCGCTCGACCTGTCCTCCGGCGAGCGGGTGGAGCTGCTGTCCGCCGGCGCCTACGTCTCGACCTACTGCTCGACCGGCTTCAACGGCTTCGCGCCGCTGGACGAGCACTACATCTGAGGCGGGTCAGCAGGGCGGGAGCCCGAGCAGCAGGTTCGGGTCGATCGCCCTGCCGTCCGCGAACACGGCAAAGAACAGGTGCGTGCCGTAGGTGACGCCGGTGCGGCCGATCCGCCCGATCGGGTCGCCCGCCTCAAGCCGGGTGACCCCCTCGGCCAGCGCCGGCACCACGCTGCCGAGATGGGCATAAAGGGTGACCAGGCCGCCCGGATGATCGACCGTGACCTGCAGCCCGCCGATGCCCATCCGCCTGATCCGGGCGACGCGGCCGGCGACCGGCGCGCGCACCACCGCACCGGCCGGCGCCGGCAGGTCGATGCCGTTGTGGAACCCGGCCGGCGCCATCGGCCCGACCCGGTGGCGCCAGCCGAACGGCGAGCTGTAGCACCGGGCTGCGACCGGCGGTGGATATTGCAGTCCCTGCGCGGCGGCCGGCGCGGCGAACGTTCCGAGCGCCAGTGCCGCCGAACCCAACCGGTTTTTCATCTGCCGCAGTGTTCCACCGGAGGTGGTTTTGGCCTAGAGCGGCTGTCCGCAGCAGCGCCGGATACCGGGTTCCGACGCTCCACCGTGACCGCGCACTCCGCGGCCCGACCCGTCCCAGGATCCTCGCCATGACCCTTCCGGTGCCTGTCCGGCTGACCGGCCTCGTTCTCCTCGCCCTTGCGGTCTCGCCCGGCGCCGCCCTGGCCCACGCCATCCTGATCGGCAGCACCCCGGCGACGGGCGGCACCATCGCAGCCGGGCGCCAGGCGCTCGACTTCCGCTACAACAGCAAGATCGACCACCGGCGCTCGCGCCTGACCCTGACCGCGCCTGACGGGACCCAGACCGTGCTGCCGATCTCGGCTGCGAGCGCCATCAACGCGCTGGACGCCGAGGTCGAGCTGAAGCCGGGCGTCTACACCCTGCGCTGGCAGGCGCTGGCGCTGGACGGGCACATCACCCGTGGCGACGTGCCGTTCACCGCGGTCGCGAAGTAGGATCCGGGCCGTGTCGCTGCTCGTCGACCTGTTCGGCTACCTCAGCATCGTCCTGCACGGCCTGACCATCGTGGCGCAGTCGATGGCGCTGGGCGGCGTGCTGTTCCTGGTGCTGCTGGCGCGGCCGTTCGCGGGCGAGCTTGCGGGCGGCCCCCGCATCGTGTCGCGGATCATGCGGCTGACCTTCTGGAGCGCCCTGGCGATGGCGCTGGTGGAGGCGCTCGGCAACGGGCTGCAGGTCGCGGTGCTGATGTCCACGGTGGACCTGTCGTTCGGCGACGTGATGCAGGCCAACTTCGCGGTGGCGGCGGTGGTGAAGATCGCCTGCGCGCTGCTGATCGCGGCCTGCACCGCAAGGCGGGCGGAGCCCGCCGGCACCACGAGGCCGGTCGAGCGCTGGCGGGTGCCCGGCCCGATCCTGCTGGCGGTGGTGGCGGTGGAGCTGGCGGCGGCGACCGCCACCACCCATGCGGCAGCCCGGCTCGAGCAGTCGACGCTGCTGCTGGCGGTGGAATGGCTGCACCAGCTGGGGGCGGCGATCTGGATCGGCGGCATCCCTGCCTTCCTGATCGCGCTGGCCGAGGTGCATGACGGCGCCGGCTGGCGTCGGATCGGCGCCCGGTTCTCGCGCCTGTCGATGCTGGGGGTCGGCTGCATCCTCGCCTCCGGCATCACCATGTTCATCGTCTATATCGGCTCGCTGCCGGCGTTCTACGGCACCGCCTATGGCGTCATGGTGGGTGCCAAGATCGGCCTGTTCAGCGGCCTGCTGGCGCTGGGCGCCGGCAACTTCCTGGTCACCGAGCGCCTGCGACGCGACCCGACCGCCTCGGTGGTGCGGATGAAGCGCTTCGCCGAGGTCGAGATCGGGCTCGGCTTCTCGATCTTCTTCGCCGCCGCCTCCCTGACCTCGGTGCCGCCGGCGGTCGACCTCACCCAGGATCGGGTGACCTGGCACGAGATCCTCGAGCGCAACGCGCCGGCCTGGCCGCGTCTCCGGTCGCCCGACCACGACGTGCTGGCGATCCCGGCGCTGCAGGCGAAGATCGACGCCGAGGCCGCCAACGCACATCGGGTCGCCGCGCCCGCCTTCGTGCCCGGCGACGGCACCTTGCCGCCGCGCAACGCCGACGACATCGCCTGGTCGGAATACAACCACCACTGGGCCGGGCTGTTCGTGATCGCGATCGGCCTGCTGGTGCTGCTGGCGCATGCGGGGTTCAGGCCGGCGCGGCACTGGCCGGTGATCTTCCTGGGCCTGGCGCTGTTCCTGCTGCTGCGGTCGGATCCGGAGGTGTGGCCGCTCGGCAAGGAAGACTTCATGGCCGCCTTCCGCGACGTGGAGGTGGTGCAGCACCGGATCTTCGTGCTGCTGATCCTGGTGTTCGCGGGGTTCGAATGGTCGGTGCAGACCGGGCGACTGAAGAGCAGGCGGGCAGCCCTGGTGTTCCCGCTGATGGTGGCGGCGGGCGGGGCGCTGCTGCTGACGCACTCGCACCAGATCGCCAACGTCAAGGACGCCGAGCTGATCGAGTTGACCCACACCCCGCTGGCCCTGGCCGGGATCGCGTCCGGCTGGGGGCGGTGGCTGGAGCTGCGCCTGCCGGGGCGCGGCGGACGGATCGCCGGCTGGGTCTGGCCATGCTGCTTCATCCTGGTCGGCGTGGTCCTGCTCTGGTACCGCGAAGCCTGACGGGGACGGCCGATCCGCCGATGCTGCTCCGGGGCTGATGCTGCTCTAGACTGGGACCATGGTCCTGTCCCTGGTCGTGATCCTGCTCCTGGTGCTGCTGAACGGCGTGTTCGCGATGGGCGAGCTCGCCTTGATCTCCTCGCGCCGGGCGCGGCTGGCGGTGCTGGTGCGGCGCGGCGTGCCCGGCGCGGAACGCGCGGCACTGCTGGCCGACGACCCGCAAAGCTTCCTGCCCACGGTGCAGGTCGGCATCACCCTGGTCACCATCCTGGAAGGAACCTTCGGCGGCGCCAGCATTGCCGGCCGCCTCGCGCCGTGGCTGGCGCGGGTGCCGATGTTGGCACGCTTCGCGCACGAGCTGGCGCTGACGCTGTGCGTGATCGCGATCACCGCCCTGATGCTGGTGCTGGGCGAGCTGGTGCCCAAGCAGCTTGCGCTGCGCCGTCCGGAACGGATCGCCAGCGCCTTGTCGCTGCCGCTGCTGGTGTTGTCGCGCGTCGCGGCACCGGCGGTCTGGCTGCTTCGGCAGTCCTCGTCGCTGGTGCTGCGGGTGTTCGGCGTGACCATGACCGGCCGGGAAACGGTGACGGAGGAGGAGCTCCGAGCGCTGATCGCCGAGGGCGCGCAGACCGGAGTGCTGGAGCACGAGGAGCGCAACATGATCGAGCGCCTGCTCCGGCTGGCGGACCGGCCGGTGCGGGCGATCATGACCCCGCGCAACGAGCTGGTCTGGGTGGAGCGGCACGCCGACCGCGCGACGCTGCGCGACGCGCTCCGGCTGTCCGGCCATTCCAGGCTGCTGGTGTGCGAGGGCGGCATCGACAATCCGGTCGGGCTGATCCGGGCCAGGGACGTGCTGGAGCTGCTTCTGGATGGCGGGGCGCTGTCGGTGGAAGCGTTGATGCTGCCGCCGGTGGTGGTGCCCGACACCATCAGCGCCTTCGACGTGCTGGAGCAGTTGCGCACCCATCCGCTGGGCATGGTGCTGGTGCTGGACGAGTACGGCAGCTTCGAGGGCGTCGCCACCGCGGCCGACGTGTTCGAGGCGATCGTCGGCGAGCAGCAGGAGCCGGGCGCGGTGCCGGAGCGGCCGATCGAGGCGGATGGCGTGCTGACGCTGGACGGCGGCGCGCCTGCGGACGAGGTCAAGGACCGGCTCGGCCTGGGCGACCTTCCGGCGGAAGGCAGCTACCACACGCTCGGCGGGCTGATCCTGGCGCTGCTACGACGGGTGCCGGCGCCGGCCGACAAGATCGCGTTCTCCGGCTGGCTGTTCGAGGTGCTGGAGATGGACGGGCGGCGTGTGCACAAGGTCCGCGCCAGCCGGCAGGCCCTGGCTGAGAACTAGAACGCAGGCTTTCCCCGCACTCCCTTCAATGCAGCGTCCGCACGCCCTTCTCGTCGGCGAAGATCGGCCAGTGCCCGTCCGCCAGCGCCACCAACGACGGCGACGGCACGCCGAGGCGCTGCGCATACACCCAGAGATAGGCGAGAGCGCGATGCACGTAGTCGCGAGTCTCGTCGCTGGGCAGGCTCTCGATGAACAGCAGCGGGTCGCCGTCCGGCTTCCAGCGTTCGACCGCGCTCGGTCCGGCATTGTAGCTCGCGAGCAGCCGGATCAGGTCGCCGTTCACGGCAGGCTCCGTCGCCAGGTAGGCGAGGTAGCGCTGGCCGAGCTCCAGATTGAGCCCGGCATTGTGCAGGGCGCTGGTATTGCCGGCGAAGCGGTTCGGCTCGCCGAGCACGAAGCCCGCCGTCACCGGCATCAGCTGCATCAGCCCGTGCGCACCGGCGCCCGACACCGCCGACGCGTCGAAGTTCGATTCCAGCCTGGTCAGGGCATAGACCAGCGCCGGGTTCACGGTGAAGCCGCGACGGGGACTGAGGGCCGGGATCGGCAACCGGGCCTGATCGCGCGGCTGGCCGTCCCGGCTTTGCAGGATCGAGGCCATCTGCGACGACAGGGAGGTCAGCCCGGCGGCCTCGGACACCAGCTGGATCGAACGGCACAGCGCCATGTCGCCCTGCACCGCCGGCCAGA
Organism: uncultured Acetobacteraceae bacterium; assembly: GCA_964249735.1. Lineage (GTDB taxonomy): Bacteria > Pseudomonadota > Alphaproteobacteria > Acetobacterales > Acetobacteraceae > Lichenicola. The sequence goes on from CAXUDP010000024.1 coordinate 28,528, forward strand.
GCCGGCGCAGCGTCGCCTCGGCACGTTCGGGCTCGCCGACCTGAAGCAGGGCGAAGGCGCGCCGACCGGCCGGGGTCGCGCCGACCGCCTCGACGTCGATCTCCGACAGGGTCGCCTGGCCCGGCCCGGCCTCGACGTCATCCACGGCTGCCGGTATCGGCTGCCCCCACGGCCGGTCCCAGCTGCCGTCGGTGCGGCCGAGGATCCGGCTGGCCAACAGGCCATAGAAGGTGTGCGGCGCCGCCGCGGCGCGGCCGAGCCAGGACCGGTAGCCGGCACGATCTCCTTCCTGGAGATGCCCGCGTGCAGCCCAGAAGGCGGCGCCGGCGCGCAGGCCCGCCGCGGTCAGCCGGGCGCGGGATGCGGCCTCGAACGCGGGCAGCGCCTGCTCCGGACGGCCGGCGCGCCAGGCGGCAAGGCCGGCGACGTAGCTGGCCAGGCCGATCCTGCCGCCGCTCGCGTCGAAGGCGGCGGCTGCGACGGCATGGGCCTGGTCGTCGTTGCCGCCGGCCGTGAACAGGTGCAGCGCGATCTCGGCGCGCAGCTGCGCTGCGTAGATCGGATCGATGTGCCGGGTGGCGGCGACCAGGCGCAGCGCGCTCGTCACCCCGGCTCCGTCGGGGGCGAGCCGCGCCTGTACTGTCCCGTCGAGCAGGACGTTGCGGGCGAAGGCCAGGCCGGCCCGATCGGCCTCCTCCGGCAGCGGGGCTGCCGGTGACCCGTTGCCCAGCGTCGTCTTGGCGGGTGCGGGACCGACGCCGCCGGCGGACGGACTCGCGCTTGCCAGCAGCTGGAAGATCGCCGGCGCGTCCGGCAGGTCCGGGAAGGTCCTGAGCCAGGACCGGAGCTGCGACGGCGCGGGCCGGGCGGCCGGGGACAGGTAGCGCGCGGCGAGCAGGTCGCCGAGCAGGGTGTCGTCGTCCAGCTGGGCGGTCTCCGCGACCGCGGCCGGGATATCGCCGTCGCGCTGCAGGGCGAAGATGCGGCGGATCCGGGCGGCGGCGCCCGGTTCCAGCGGGTGCGGCAGGGTGACGATGCCGTCGTTGCCAGGGGTGGGCGCCAGTCGCGGCACCGCCATCGCGGTTTCCTCCGGCGCCGAGGATGGTCGGAACCGCTGCACCGGAGTCTGCGCCCGCAACGGCGCGGCCGCTCCGGCTAGAAAGGCGGCGCCGGCCAGAAAGGCCCTTGCCGCCATGGGGGGATGTCTGCCGAAGAGTCCGCGCATGCCGCGCGGCTCTAGGCCCCACCTCCGGCCGGCGCAACCGTTCGGCCTGGCCCGTCTCAAAATCCGGGACGGCGCACCCGCAGGGAACCGGGGTTTCCGAAGGATCCGGTCACGCGTCTTTGACCGGATCGCGGGCCCGGCGCAGCCGCAGCAGGTCCGCCCAGGCGTCCCGTCGCGCCGGCAGGTGGCTGAGCAGGTAGGCCGGATGGCGCATGGCCAGGGCACGGGTGTTCTCGGGGAGGCCGGGCAGCACCGGGCGCTGCCAGCCGGCCTCGGCGCGTATGCTGCTGCCGGCAAGCAGCTTCGCCGGCCGGCTGCCCATCAGCACCAGGTGCGCCGGCCGGGCCAGCACCAGGAGCCGATGGAGGAACGGCAGGCAGATCGACAGCTCCAGCTCGCTCGGCGGCCGGTTGCCCGGCGGGCGCCACGGGATCAGCGGCACCAGCAGCAGGCGGGAGCGGTGCAGGCCGATGCTGTCCAGCATCCGGTCCAGCAGCAGGCCGGGCCGGCCGGCGAATGGGTGGCCGGTGCGGTCTTCTTCCCCGTCCGGCACTTCGCCGACGATTACCAGCCCGGCCTCCGGATCGCCCTCTGCGAACAGGAGGTTGGTGGCGGTGTCGCGCAGGCCGCAGCCGTCGAAGGCAGCGAGGACCGCACGCAGCGAGGCGATGTCGGTCGCGGCGGCGGCGGCCTCGCGCGCCGCGCCGGCAGGACCACCTGCCGCGACGCGGGCCGGGCCCGGCCCTGCGGTGCCGGAAGCGGGAGACACGGCGTCCGGCACCGCAAGCGGGCGCGTCGCCGCCACGGCCAGCGGTGCCGAGGCCGGGTGCAGCCGGTCGAGCGGGACCGGATCGAGCGCCTCGTCGGCACCCCACTCGATCTGCAGCCGCAGAAGGGAAAGCGCGTCCACCGAAGCGTCTCCGACCGGTCCGGGCAGGGATGAACCGTGGGCCGGCGCCGTGACGGCCAGGGAACACGGTTGGCGCGGGCCGGAGGAGCCGCTAGCCTCGGACATTATGCCATTCCCGCTCGTCCTGCGCATCGTCCCGGTTGCGGCACTCCTGCTCGCCCCGATGCCGCGCGGTGCCGCCGCCGACCCGGTGCCCGTCCCCGCGCCGGCCCTGGGTTCCTACTTGGCGGCCACGGTGGCCGGCTACCTGGGCGACAACGGCGTTGCCGCGAACCTGCTCCTGGACGCCGTGGCGCATGATCCGGGCGAGCACACGCTGCTGCAGCCGGCGTTCCTGTTCTCCACCCTGGCCGGACGGCCGGAAGCGGCGACGCTGGCGGTCCGCGTGCCGCCCAGCCTGATCACCGCGCTGGTGCTGGCCAATGCCGCCGCCGCGCGGGGCGACTGGGCGTCCGCGATCCGGAGCCTCGACGCCCTGCCGGGGTCCGCCCTGAACCAGACGATCCGGCCGCTTCTGCTGGCCTGGGCGCAGCAGGGCGCCGGCGACACCGACGCGGCGCTGCGCACCCTGGCCTCCGTCGGAAGCGGCGGCCCGCTGGCGAGCGCCTGCGCCCTGGAAGCGGGGCTGATCGCCGAGACGGCCGGGCGCGAAACGGCGGCTGCCGGACTCTACCGCAACGCGACCAGCCTGTTCTCGGACTCCAGCCTCGCGGCGGTGCAGGAAGCGGGCGGGTTCTTGGTCCGCACCGGCCATGCAGACGAGGCGCGCGTCATGCTGCAGGTGCTGGTGCAGCACATCGCGCTGCTGGGCATGGTGCAGCCGGCGCTGTTCGACAGCCTGCGCAACCCGGTGGTGCGCGACCCGCGTCAGGGACTGGCGCACGCCTACCTGGCGATCGCCGCGCTGCTGCAGGACCCGAACAGCGGCGGCGGCGGCAAGGGCGCCAAGGAGGCGGCCGGCTTCATGCTCCGCTTCGCGCTCGACCTCGAACCCGGCCTGGCGCCGGCGCGCCTGATGATGGCGGAGCTGCTGGCGTCGGAGCATGCCGAGACGGCGATCGCGGTGCTGGCCGGCATCCCGCGCGACGACCCGCTGGCGCCGCTGGGCGAGCTGCGTTCGGCGACCCTGGCCTCGGTGGCCGGGCATCGCGACGAGGCCATCGCCCGCCTGCAGGCGCTAGTGCGCACCTATCCGGACCGGCCGGAGCCGGCGCAGACGCTGGGCGACGTGCTGTCGGCCGCCAAGCGCTATGGCGACGCGGTGGCGGCGTTCGACAAGGCGATCGACGACCGGCGCAGGCAGGGCGGAAGCGACCCCGGGCTGTCGGGCGAGGACTGGCAGCTGCTGTTCTCGCGCGCGGTCGCGTTCGACCGCCAGGACCGCTGGCCGCAGGCGAAGGCGGACCTCCAGCAGGCGCTCGCCCTGTCTCCGGAGGAACCGTTCGTGCTCAACTATCTCGGCTACAGCATGGTGGAGCGGCACCAGGACCTGCACGAGGCGCGGTCGCTGATCCAGCGGGCGCTCGACGGCAGGCCGGATGACGGCTCGATCCGCGACAGCCTGGGCTGGGCGATGCTGCGGCAGAACGACGTGCCGGGCGCGATCAGGACCCTGGAACAGGCGGCGGAGCAGATCCCGGAGGATCCCACCGTGAACTACCACCTGGGCTCGGCCTACTGGGCCGCCGGGCGGAAGATCGAGGCGGAGGACCAGTGGCGCTGGGCGCTGGTGCTGCATCCGGAGCCGGACGACGCGGCGAAGATCCACGACGCGCTGCGGCAGGCGGGTGTCTCGGCCACGCCATGAGCGGGACGGCCATGAGCTGGACTGATGGGCGGCTGGTCGAGCACGCCCATGCCAAGATCAACCTTTATCTGCACGTCACCGGGCGTCGGCCGGACGGCTACCACCTGCTCGACAGCCTGGCGGTGTTCGCCGGCGCGCACGACGTGCTGTCGGCGGTCCCGGCATCCGGACTGGGCTTGACGGTTTCGGGCCGGTTCGGCGCGAAGCTGCGCGACGAGGACACGTCCTCCAACCTGGTGCTGCGGGCGGCGGCGCTGCTTGGCGGGACCGGCGCCGCCTTCGTGCTCGAGAAGAACCTGCCGGTCGCGTCGGGCATCGGCGGCGGCTCGGCCGACGCGGCGGCGGCGCTGCGGCTGCTGTGCCGGCTCTGGCCGGACCGCGCGGTCGACATGGACCGCCTGCACGCGCTGGCCGTCCCGCTCGGCGCGGACGTGCCCGTCTGCCTCCTGCAGCGCCCGGCGCGGATGGGCGGCATCGGCGACGTGCTGTCGGCGGCGCCGTTGCTGCCGGATCACGGCCTGCTGCTGGTCAATTGCGGGATGGCGGTATCCACGCCCGCGGTGTTCCGGACACGTGTGCCCGGGGTGCGGCCGCCGGCGGAGCTGCCGGACGGCTGGCGCGACGCCGCGGCCATGGCGGCCGGTCTCGGCCGCCTGCACAACGACCTGCAGCCGGCGGCGATCGCGCTTTGTCCCGCGATCGCGGGGGTGCTGGTGGCGATCGAGCGGCAACGCGACTGCCTGCTGGCCCGCATGAGCGGCTCCGGCGCCACCTGCTTCGGGTTGTTTCCCGATGCCGCCGCCGCGGTTGCCGCGGCCGCCGCGCTGGAGCGTCCGGGCTGGTGGGTATGGGGCGGAGCACCGCACCGGCCCGCTCCGGATCGACGAGCCGACAAACGCATCGTGTCGGGCGGGCTCCCGATCCTGTAGGGTGGAACGGGTCTCGCAGCGGGAGAATGAGATGAGCGCACGTCCGGCACGGATGCAGGTTGCGGTTTCGGATGACCGGCAGGTCACCACCTTGACCCTGCTGCCGGAAAGCGGGCTCGAGGGCGAGGTGCCGCTGACGCTCGACCAGCTCGGCCAGCTGATCGCCATCCTGGGTCAGGCGCGGACGGCGATGCTGGACAAGCGCGCGGTGCCGCCGATGGAGGGGGCCGCCTTCACCCCGGTCTACCAGACCAAGTGGACGGTTCAGCCGGAAGCGCTGACCGAAGGCTCGATCATCGCCTTCCAGCATCCGGCGTTCGGGCCGGTCGGTTTCGTGCTGCCGCCGAACGACATCGAGAAGGTGGTGCGGGCGCTGACTGCGCATATGGGCATGGTGCACAGCAGCGAGCAGCGCCCGTCGAAGCCGAGCTGAACCGGTTCCGGCCGTCAGGAGACCAGGGCCCAGACCCGTTCAGCCGAACTGCCGGGTCCGGTGGCTTGCGGACATGCTGACGGGCCGAAACCCACCAGGCGCCAGGCTTTGGAGCTCGCTGCTACCCGTCGGACGCATCATCGGCAAGATTGAAGTCGCGTCGTCCACCCGTCTGCACGGTGACAACGGTCGCAGACCGCTCCCCGAGGTTTCTGACCCGATGCTGAACCTTCGGAGCAACCGCGCAAAAACATCCCGCGGCGAGTGCGGTACTAACCCTGTCGTCGCGCGTATCCACGGCTATATCGCCTTCAGTGGCAATGAAGTTGTCCGTGACATGCTCGTGCCAATGCCAGGCCGTCTCTTCACCCGGTTCGAGGGTCTGTATCCAGATGCTCTGGTTGCTGCTGTCGAGTAAGAGGCGTCTTTTGATAAATTCGTCTTTAACTTCAGCAGTCTTGTGCATGAGCGCCCCGCATCATCGTGACGATTGCGCGCCTAAACCATCTTCGAGAACCTCGCAATCATACAGTTCAGCGACATTTCCGACGATCCTCGAAGCTGTCGCATGCGGGTTTCGGAGCAGGCCACCACATCATCGCTAGGACCCGTGTCCGGCGGGCCAAGCCGTCATCGCAGCACCGGCGATTGCCAGCAGGTGGTCGCGCGTTGCCCCGTCGCGGGCCAGGGTGGACATGCCCTGGATCACCACCATCACCAGCCCGGCCAGCGCCGCCGCATCCGCAGTCGCCGGCAGCTCGCCGTTCACCACCGATGCGGCAACCCGGCGCCGCAGGTGCTGCTCGACGTTTCCCCGCAGCTGCGCCAGCTCGGCCTGAACGTCCGCTGACTTTGCCGAGCCGCTGATTGCCGCGCTCGCCATCAGGCAGCCTGGCGGCGTGTCCGGCCCGGTGAAGCCATGCGCGGCTGCGCGGAGCAGGCCTTCCGCTGCCGCCCGTGCCGTTGCCGCGCCATCGATGATGTTCGCGGACGCGGTTCCCCCGGCCGAGTAGAGCTTCACGGCGTCCTGGAACAGCCGCTTCTTGTCGCCGAACGCCGCGTAGATGCTGGGCGGTGTCACGCCCAGCGCCGTCGTCAGGGCGTTGAGCGACGTGCCTTCGTAGCCATGGCGCCAGAACAGCAGCATCGCCTGGTGCAGCGCCGCGTCGCGGTCGAACGACAACGGTCGCCCACCAGTGCGAGGCGCCTCCCGCGCATCTTGTTCCGTATTGGTCACTATGAAATTCCTTGACAGCGATCGGACGGACCGGTAGCCAATTCAAACGTAGTGATTGCTATACAACAAGGAAACTGGCGATGGGACAACTCGACGGCAAGGTCGCGATCGTGACCGGCTCCTCCAAGGGCATCGGCGCCGGCATTGCGGAGCGGCTTGCCGCAGGCGGTGCTGCGGTCGTGGTCAACTATGTCCGCTCCGCTGCGGATGCCGCGGTCGTGGTGGACCGGATCGCAGCGGCCGGCGGCCGGGCGTTCGCGGTCAAGGCCGACGTGTCGGAACCGGCCGAGATCCAGCTCCTGATCGATGCGGCAATGGAACGGTTCGACAGACTAGACATCCTGGTCAACAACGCCGGCGTATACAGGATCGACTCGCTCGACGGCGTCACGCCCGAAAGCTTCGACGAGCATTACAGGCTGAACGTCCGCGGCCTGCTGCTTGCCACCCAGGCCGCAGCGCGCGTGCTGCCGGAGGGTGGGGTCGTGGTCAACATCAGCTCGGGCCTGGCGAAAAGCCCCTATCCGATGGTCCACGTCTACTCCTCCACCAAGGCGGCGGTGGACGCGCTGACCCGTACGCTGGGGATGGAGCTTGGTCTCCGCGGCATCCGCGTCGTCGGCATCGCGCCCGGCTTCACCGCAACGGAAGGCAACGCCGACACACGGGGGCAGGCAATGGACATGTTGCTCGCCAGGACCCCGCTCGGCCGCATCGGCCAGCCGGCGGACATCGCGGCAGCCGTAGCCTACGCGGTTTCGGAGGATGCGGGCTGGATCACCGGCACCACCATCGACGTCGCCGGCGGCCTGGTGTTCTGAAGCATGGCCCATTCGCGCAGCCTCGCGGATCATGCCCTGGCTTGTTGTTTCACCAGGCGTCCTTGTTGGATCGGATGACACTCCGGCACCATCCTGTGTAGGCCCGGCCTCGTCCCGTTCGTCACCCGGGCGAGCCATACCCCGAGTTGCGCCTCTCTCGCGACAGGCGACCCGTCGCGCCTCGTGATCGGCCGCTAGCCCTGCCTGCCGCCGGTTCCGCGCCGCATCGCTGTCAGGCCTGCCACGCCGGCGGCGATGGCCACCACCACCGCGATCCTGTGGCGCGAGGAGAACACTTCCCAGCTGCCGGTGCGCGACCGGTCGTCGAACCGGCCATGCGCCTGTTCCGGCCCGTCCACGGTCTCGTACAGGTTGTTCGGCGCGTCCGGATCCGCATGCTGCCCGGTCAGCTGGCCCGAATAGCCGGCGCTGGCGAGGTAGCGGTCGGCGAAGCTCGGCGCGATCCGGTTGGCCATGATGGCCAGCACGGTCGGGAAGCCGACCCACCATTCGCGTCGATGGTGGAACGCGGCATGGACGATCGCCCGCGCCGGCACCTCCGGCTCGAAGATCGGCGGTACCGGCTGCGCCCGGTAGCCGGTCTTGTTCAGCGCCCAGTCGAACTGCGGCGTGTTCACCGCCGGCAGGTGCACCATGGTCAGGCGGATGTCGTCGCCATCGTGCAGGATCTCGGAGCGCAGGCTGTCGGTGAAGCCGCGTATCGCCGACTTGGCGCCGCAATACACCGCCTGCAGCGGCACCGAACGGTAGGCCAGCGCGGAGCCCACGTTGACGATGCTGCCGCGGCCGCGCCGGCGCATGCGCTTGAGCGCCGACATGGTGCCGTGCACGGTGCCGAGATAGGTCACGGCGGTGCCGCGCTGCACCTCGTCCGCCGTGAGCTCCGCGACCGCGCCGAAGATGGTTGCCATCGCGTTGTTGACCCATACCGTGATCGGGCCGAGCGCCTGCTCAATCGCCTCGGCGGCGGCCTCCACCGCTGCCGCGTCGGCCATGTCGGCGATCGCCACTTCCGCGCGCACGCCCAGGCCGCGCGCTTCCGCAGCCGCCTGCTCCAGGCGGGCCCGGTTGCGCCCGACCAGGCCCACGTTGCAGCCGCGCCGGGCGAACTCGCGCGCAGTGGCGCGGCCGACGCCTGCGCCTGCTCCGGTGATGACGACGACCTCAGCCATGTCCTGTGCCTCCCGAACCGGTCCACCGGCCCGAGGCGGGCAACGCCCGCGCCGGGACGCGGTTCGTCAGCGGGTGCGGCTGATGCCCTCGCCGCAAAACTCCAGCACCGCGTTGATCAGTCCCAGATGCGACAGCGCCTGCGGGATGTTGCCGAGCAGGCGGCGCTCGCCGACATGGTACTCTTCCGCCAGCAGGCCGACGTCGTTGGACACGCCGACGATCCGGTCGATCATCGCGCGCGCCTCGTCGCGCCGGCCCTGCAGCACCATGCACTGCGCCAGCCAGCAGGAGCAGGCGAGGAAGCTGCCCTCGTGCGCGCCGTGCTCCGGCGCCTTCTTGCGACGCACGAAGCCGTCCTCGACCAGCTCGGCCTCGATCGCGGCGATGGTGCCGGCGATCCGCGGGTCCGACACCGGCAGGAAGCCGACCAGCGGCAGCAGCAGCAGGGACGCGTCGAGCGCGTCGCCGCCGAACGCCTGCACGAAGCTGTTGCGCGTCGCATCGAAGCCCTTCTCGCAGACCGTGTCGTGGATGGTCTGCGCGAGCCTGGTGAGGGTGTCGCGCCGGTCGTCGTCGAGCCGGTCGGCGCTGTCGTGGCCGTTGAGGTGGTGGTCGATCGCCACCCAGGCCATCGCCATCGAGTAGGTGTAGCGTTGCGGCTTGCCGCGCTCCTCCCAGATGTCGGAGCCGGGCCGGTCCCACACCCGTTCCAGCTCGGCGATCAGCACCGCCTCGACCTCCAGCGCGCGTTCCTGGGTCTCGAGGCCGGCCCGCCTGCTGAAATGCATCGCGTCGACCAGTTCGCCCAGCACGTCGAGCTGCTTCTGTCCGGCCGCCTCGTTGCCGATTCGCACCGGCCGCGCTCCCTCGTAGCCGGGCAGCCAGCCCGCTTCCCACTCGTCGAGATGACGCCGCCCGTCGAGCCGGTACATGATCTGTATCTTGTCCGGGTCGCCGCCGATCGCGCGCTTGATCCAGTCGCTCCATGCCTTCGCCTCCTCCTGGTAGCCGGCGTTGAGCAGGGCGGTCAGGGTGAAGGTGGCGTCGCGCAGCCAGCTGTAGCGGTAGTCCCAGTTCATCGATCCGCCGGGCTGCTCCGGCAGCGAGGTGGTGGCGGCGGCGAGCAGCCCGCCGGTGGGTGCGTGGATCAGCGCCTTGAGCGTCAGCAGCGAGCGCTTCACCGCCACGTCCCAGGGCGTGCGCTTGTCGTAGCGCGCCATCCAGTCGCGCCAGGTGCGGTCGGTGTCGCGCAGCGCGCGTGCCGTGTCCGGCAATGGCGCCGGCGGACAGTGCGCGGCGGTGTAGCCCAGCACGAACACCTGCCGCTCGCCGGACGCCATCGTGAAGTCGAGCAGGCCCTCCGCATCCCCGAGGGTGATCGGCAGCGAGCTGTAGAGCACCACCTGGTTCGGGCCGATCTCGCACAGCACGCCGTTGTCGTGCGGACGGGTCCATGGCGACATGCTGCCATAGTCGAAGCGCAGCCGTAGCGACATGTGCATCGGCACCGCGCCCTCCAGCCCTTCCACCATGCGGATCAGGGTGGACGGTGCATCGGAGTCGTCGGGGCGCAGCGGCATGAAGTCGGTGACACGGACCCGGCCGACGGACGAGGACCACAGGCTTTCGAGGATCAGGGTGTCGCCGGCATAGCGTCGCTCGACCGTCGGCTGCGCGCCGTCACCGGCGGCGGGCGCGATCCGCCAATGTCCGTGGCTGTCGTCGCCCAGGATGGCGTTGAACGGGCTGTCGCTGTCGAAGCGGGGCCAGCACAGGAAGTCGACCGAGCCGTCGCGTGCGATCAGGGCGACGGTCTGGCCATCGCCGACGATGGCATAATCGGCGATCTGCTTGCCCATCCGGTTTCTCCGTCGCGTTCATGCGCGCAAGGCTACCAACACGCCGCCGACGATCAGGATCGCTGCGATCGATGCCAAAACCGTCAGGCGGCGTGCGATAAACGCTTCCGCCTGCTCCCCGAAGCGCCGGAGCAGGGCGGCGAGGAGAAAGAAGCGCCCCCCGCGGGTGATGAGGCTCGCCAGCAGGAACAAGGGGAGGCTGTAATGCGCCGCTCCGGCGGCGATCGAGACCACCTTGTAGGGAACCGGGGTCAGGCCCTTGAGCAGGATCACGGCGAAGCCGTAGCGGGCGAAGCGATCGCGGTAGACCGCCAGCGCGTGCTCGGCATGATAGAAATGGATCAGCCCGGCCGCCAGCCGGACCAGCTCGGCGCCGATCAGCCAGCCGATCGCCCCGCCGCACAGGCTGGCGATCGTGCAGGTCGCCGCCAGCCTCCAGGCCCGGTCCGGTCGGGCCAGCACCAGCGGGATCAGCAGGAGGTCCGGCGGCACCGGAAAGAAGCTGCCTTCCGCGACCGCGACCGCGGCCAGCCAGGCCGGTGCCGCCGGCGTCGCGGCGAGGGCCAGCACGCGGGCATAGAGACGCTGGAGCATGGGAACGGATCCGGACAGGGAGGGGGCGGTGTAGCAGTGCCGGGCGGAATGAGGCAGGGCCGCCGGCTCCCGGCGGGACCCGTCAGGACCTGCGCCCGAGCAGGCGACCGATGGCGCGCAGCGGTGCGGTGACCCGCCACGAGGTGGAGGCTTCCATCGCCAGGACCAGGTCGCGGAGCCGCTCGACGTCCGACGCCAGGCGCGCCATGTCCGAGGCGGTCGCTGTTCTTGCAGGCCGCTGCAGCCGCTGGCCCGGCCGCGGCCGCAGCAGGACATCCTCGACCGTGCCGTGCAGGACCACGTTGTCGTGGAAGAAGCGGCCGACATCGCCTCCGCCCGCTCGCGTCTCGGTTCCGTCCCCGCCCAGGGAGGCGACCTCGAATGTATCCCAAAGCTGCATGGCGAAGGTTCGTGCCTCGAAGCCCTGCACATGGGCGAGGCACCAGGTGTTGAACTCCATCA
>CAXUDP010000024.1:40098-42181 GCA_964249735.1 uncultured Acetobacteraceae bacterium
TAGGCCGCGTTGGCGGGCAGCGCCTCGAAGACGTGGACGTGCCCGTCCGGCAGCAGCTGCGACAGCATCAACGCGGTCAGGCCGATGTTGCCGCCGGCATCGATGACCACGGAGTCCGGCGGGAGATTGGCCTGGACCCAGCAGCGCAGCGGGGTCAGCGCGTCGATCATCGCGGCGACGTTGCCGAAATACGGGTCATCCGCGTCGCCGTGCAGGATGACGGGACGCCCGGCTATGCTCGCTGCCTGGCTGGTGGCCGACATCTGGGCAGGCGCTCCGCGACACGGTTCTGGATCCGGCGGCACCTCGTTCCGTCGGCCGACCGGTGCGCCGCGTCTAGCTCGAACCGGCCGCAGCTGCCAACGACCGATCGTGGCGATGCCGGACGGCCTGGCACCGGTGTTCCCCAGGGTCCTGCCGCGACACGCCGGGTCGAGGCGGCCCAGGCGGCTACGCCACCAGCGTCACCGTGGCGCGCAGGCCGTGCGGGGCGCGGTTGGCGAGCGTGATGTCGCCGCCCTGGCCGCGCACGATGTTGCGGGCGATCGACAGGCCGAGCCCGGTGCCGCCGGTTTCCCGGTTCCGGCTGGTCTCGACCCGGACGAACGGCTCGAACACGCGCTCGAGCTGGTCCGGGGCGATGCCCGGGCCGTCATCCTCGATCAGCACCACGACGTGGCCGTCGTCGCGCGGCCGCAGCGTCACCTGCACGCCGCCGGCATAGCTGATCGCATTGCCGACCAGGTTGGTAAGTGCCCGCTTCAGCGCCAGCGACCGGGCCTGGATGGTGACGGGCGGCGGCGGGACCGCGAAGCCGACCCGGTCGGCGAGCGCCGGCCTGCCGTCCACGGCGTCGTCCAGCACCGTGCTGAGCAAGGCGTTCAGGTCCAGCGGCACCATCGGCTCGCGGTCGGCGCTGTCGCGGCCGAAGGCGAGGGTGGCGGACACCATGGCCTCCAGCTCGTCGAGGTCGGCCAGGAACTTGGCCTGCAGCTCCTCGTCCTCGATGAACTCCGAGCGCAGCTTGAGACGGGTGATCGGCGTGCGCAGGTCGTGGCCGATCGCGGTCAGCAGCAGGGTGCGGTCGGTGACGAAGCGTCGGATCCGGCTGGCCATGGTGTTGAAGGCGACCGCGGCGGTGGCGACCTCGGTCGGCCCGTTCTCCGGCAGCGGGTCGGAGTTGACGTCGCGCCCCAGCCGCTCGGCGGCGATCGCCAGCGTGCGCAAGGGCGCGGTCAGGCGTCGCACCGCCCACACGCTGAGCAGCCCGGCGGCGATGGTCATCACCAGGAAGGCGATCGGCAGGGTCGGCGACAGGAAAGGGTCGGCCAGCGGCATGACGAAGCGCACCGTCAGCCAGCGGTCGTCGTCCGGCAGCTGCATGGCGATGGCGTAGGAGCGTCCGAGGCCGGCGATCGGCTCGCCCGGGCGGTGACGTCTCCCGGGACCGTCCCGCATCCAGTCCTGCAGCGAACCCGGCGGATGCAGGCCGCGCCAGGGCGGCAGCTCCTGACCCGGGCGTGGCGGAGCGCCCGGCGGACGCTCGCCGTCATAGGGTCCGGACGGCATCCCGCCCGCCAGGTTGTTGGCGATCACCACCTGGGTCGGGCGCAGGCGGAGCGGGATCGGCATCGCGAACAGGTGGTGCAGCAGGGTGCGCTGGATCGGCTCCGGGGCGGGACGAAGGGTGCCCAGCGCCGGCACGGTGGTCAGAAAGGCGTGGAAGCCCGCCGGCAGGTGCGCCCGCTGCAGCTCGTCGTCGCGCGCGGTGGGAGCGGTGTCGGCCACCATGCGGTAGATGCCGGCGACCTGCGCCCCGACCTCGCGCTCGTTGTTCAGGCGGGCGAAGTCGATCCGGTCCAGGGCGTGGATCGCGAGCCCGACCGACTGCACCACCACCAGCCCCGCCAGCAGGACCAGGGCGGTGCGCGCGGCCAGGCTGCGCGGCAGGAGCCGGACGGCGGTCACCCTGGCAGCACGCGGCATCCCGGCTGGAGCGTCAAACGCGCTCGACGTCGGCCGCCAGCACGTAGCCGCCGCCGCGCACGGTCTTGATCACCTGGGCGTTGCGTCCGTCATCCTC
>CAXUDP010000025.1:0-41890 GCA_964249735.1 uncultured Acetobacteraceae bacterium
CGAGCTGACCCGCACCCCGTCCCACGTCGACCGGCTACGTGCCGTGGCCTGGTCGCCCGGACGGCCCAGGTCCGCCCGGCCGGAACCTTCCCCCGCTCCCGCTCCTCTATCCCTCGTTCCATCAAGGAGACCCCCATGGACCAGGACAAGACCGCCAAGCTGTGGTCGATGATGAAGGACGCGAAGTTCGCCATGCTCACCACCGACGACGGCGAGCACATGCGGGCCCGGCCGATGGCGGCCAGCCAGAAGGAGTTCGACGGCACGCTGTGGTTCTTCACCCGCGCCAGCGCCCCCAAGGTGGACGAGGTGCAGGCCGAACACCGCGTCGGCGTCACCTATGCCAACCCCGACAGCCAGAACTACGTGTCCCTGTCCGGCCGCGCCACGCTGGTGCAGGACAAGGCCGCGATCGACGCGCATTGGAGCGAGATCCTCACCACCTGGTTCCCCAACGGCAAGGACGACCCCGACGTCGCCCTGCTCCGGGTCGACGTGTCCGAAGCTGAATACTGGGACGCGCCCAACTCCGCGATGGTGCACGCCTACGGCTACCTGAAGGCGAAGCTCACCGGCACACCGCCCAAGGGCGGCGAGAACGAGAAGGTGCACCTGGGCTGACGGCTCGGGACCGGCCGACCCCGATCCGGCTTTGACGCCGCCCGGTCGGAGCCGCTACATCCACGATCGATGGTCCCTTCGAGAGAAGGGTGAAAAGGGAAGACGGTGCGGGCGTTCGCCCCATTCCGTCGCTGCCCCCGCAACTGTAGGCGGTGAGCGGCCCGCGCAAAGCCACTGGCGGCCTTGGGGGTTGCCGGGAAGGCGGTCGGGACGCGTGGACCGGACCGGTTTAACCGGTCGGTCCGTATCCGCAAGCCAGGAGACCTGCCATCGAACGGCGGCCGCGAGGTCGTCCCATCCGTGCGGTCCGGCGGGGTGCCCGGGACGCGGCGATACGCGTCGTATCGGCTGCTGTGCGAGCGCGGCGGCGGACCCGAGCCCCCACGCCTGCCGCCCGGATGGTCCGGGCGGTGCCGCTTGACCCGGGGACTCCGCGTGCTCGAACCGACCACCATCCTGACCGTCTGCACCACCTGCCGCATGGGCAGCCCGAAACGCGACGGCATCGCGGTCGCCGGCCAGGTGCTGCACGACCGCCTGTCCGCCCTGCTGTCGCAGGCCGACGCGCCTCCCCTGCGCCTGCACGGCGTCGAGTGCCTCGCCGTGTGCAACGACGGCTGCGCCGCCGCCATCGCGGAGCCCGGCAAGTGGTCCTACCTGCTCGGCCGGCTGACCCCGGACAAGGCGGCCGACCTGCTCGGCTTCGCCGGCAGCTATCACGCTTCCCGTACCGGCACAGTGATGCCCTCGAAGCGAGCATCCTCGCTCGCCGACATGATCCTGGGCCGCGTGCCGAGCCTCGCCGGGGAGAGCGCCGCGTGAACCCCACGGGGAACGCTCCGGGCCGACCCCCCGCCAAGGTCCCGGCCACGATCGTCACCGGCTTCCTCGGCGCCGGCAAGACCACGCTGCTGCGCCACCTCCTGGCCCATGCCGGTGGCCGTCGCATCGCGGTGATCGTCAACGAGTTCGGCACGCTGGGCATCGACGGCGACACGCTGCGCGCCTGCGGCATCCCCGGTTGCGCGGACGAGGACATCGTCGAGTTGTCCAACGGCTGCCTGTGCTGCACCGTCGCCGACGACTTCCTGCCGACCATCGAGGCGCTGCTCGACCGTTCCAGCCCCCCTGAGCACATCGTCATCGAGACCTCGGGCCTCGCCCTGCCCAAGCCGCTGCTCAAGGCGTTCGGCTGGCCTTCCATACGCACCCGGGTCACGGTGGACGGCGTGGTCGCGGTGGTGGACGCGCCTGCCGTCGCCGCCGGCCGCTTCGCCGACGATCCCAAGGCGGTGGCCGCCCAGCGCGCCGCCGACGAGGCGCTCGACCACGACAACCCCCTGGCCGAGGTCTACGAGGACCAGCTCACCTCCGCCGACCTGGTGGTGCTGAACAAGGCCGACCTGCTGGAAGACCCCGCGCTCGCCGCCCTGGAGTCCGCGATCGCCGCCCGGATCCCGCGCGCCGTCAAGCTGCTCCGCACCACCGAGGGCCGCCTCGACCCGTCCGTGCTGCTCGGCCTGGACGCCCGCGCCGAGGACGACCTCCAGGCCCGCCCCTCGCACCACGACGCCGCCGACGGCGCGCACGAGCACGACGACTTCGAAACCTTCGCGATTCCGCTCCCGTCGGTCCCGGACGCGGACGCCCTGCTCGCCCGCCTGCTCGCCGCCGCCGCCGCCCACGACGTGCTGCGCATGAAGGGCTTCGTCGCCGTCGACGGCAGGCCGATGCGCCTCGCGGTGCAGGGCGTCGGCACCCGCTTCCGCCACCAGTTCGACCGTCCCTGGGCCCTCGACGAGGACCGCACCGGCGCCCTGGTGGTGATCGGCCGCACCGGCCTGGACCGCGCGGCGATCACAGTTATCGTCCAGGGCGGCTAGGCGGTCCGCGGATGCACCTGCTGGTCCGCGAAACCCGCAGCCTCGACGAGCAGGAGTCGGCCGACGACCTCGGCCACGCCCCCGCCGACCTGGTCGTGCTATCGTTTTCCGATAGCGATCTGTCCAGCCTCGCCGCCTCCTGGGAGACGATGCCGGCGACGGTGCGCCCGTCGCTCCGCCTCGCCAGCCTGGCCCGCCTGCGCCACCCGCTGTCGGTCGACCTGTATGCCGGGAACACCGTCGCCGGCTCGCGCTGCGTGCTGGTGCGCCTGCTGGGCGGCCTGGACTACTGGCGCTACGGCGCCGAGGAGCTGGCCGCCACCTGCCGCCGCCACGCCGTTCCGCTCGCCCTCGTGCCCGGCGATGCGCGCGACGACCCCCGCCTGGCCGAGC
Organism: uncultured Acetobacteraceae bacterium; assembly: GCA_964249735.1. Classification (GTDB taxonomy): domain Bacteria; phylum Pseudomonadota; class Alphaproteobacteria; order Acetobacterales; family Acetobacteraceae; genus Lichenicola. Next base: position 2,898 of record CAXUDP010000025.1, read on the forward strand.
TGTCCACGGTCGCGGCGTCGGCGCTGTCCAGGCTCGACGGCTTCCTGCGCCAGGGCGGCCCGCGCAACGTTTCGGCCGCGCTGTCGCTGCTCCGCCACCTGGCTAGGTGCGGGCCCGATGACGGCCTCGAACCCGTGCCGGTGCCCGCCGCCGGCATCCACCGCAGCACCCCGGCACACGGCCGGCCGCGCGCCGGGGTGCTGTTCTACCGCTCGCACCTCATGGCGAACGACGTCGCCCCGTTCGAGGCGCTGGCGGACGCGCTGGAGCTGCGTGGCCTGGCCCCGGAGCTGCTCTACGCCGCCTCGCTCAAGGACCCCGAGGCCGCCGGCTTCGTCGCCGACCGGCTCCGCGCCACCGGTCCCGCCGTGGTGCTGAACGCGACCTTCTTTTCCGCCCGGCGCGACGACGTCGGCTCGCCGCTCGACGCCGCCGACACGCCGGTGCTGCAGCTGCTGCAGCCGGTCGCCGGCGAGACGGCCTGGCGCAGCAGCGTCCGCGGCCTGTCGCAGACCGACCTCGCCATGCAGGTGGTGCTGCCCGAGCTGGACGGGCGGCTGCCTTCCGGCGCGATCTCGTTCAAGGACGACCGCGCCCATCCCGCGCTTCCCGGCCACGTGGAGGCGGTCAACCGGCCGAACCGGGACGGCATCGACCATGCCGCGGACCAGGCGGCCGGCTGGGCAAGGCTCGGTCGCACCCCGGCAGCCGAGCGCCGGGTGGCGATCGTGCTGTCGGATTATCCCGGCCTCGGCGGCCAGGTCGCCCACGCGGTCGGCCTGGACAGCTTCGCCAGCCTCCATGCGATCCTCCGGGCGTTGTCCGCGGCCGGCTACGCCACCGGCCCGGTTCCGGCGCAGCACGCCCTGGTGGAAGCGCTGTGCCACGCGCCGCCGACGCCGTTCCTGTCGCTGGACCGCTACCGGCTCCTGTTCGACACCCTGCCCGCCGTCCTGCGCGAGGCCGTGCTCGCCGCCTGGGGGCCACCGGACGCCGATCCGGCGGCGGCCGACGGCTGCTTCGCCCTGCGCCACCTGCGTCTCGGCGCGCTCCTGCTGGCGGTGCAGCCGGACCGCGGCTCGGCGCTGGACCGCAAGGCCGGCTACCACGATCCGGCCCTGCCGCCGCGTCACGCCCTGGTCGCCTTCATGCTCGGCCTGCGCGACGTGAACACGGTTCACGCCCTGGTGCATCTCGGCACCCACGGCACCACCGAATGGCTGCCGGGCAAGGCGACCGCCCTGTCCGCCGCCTGCGCGCCGGCCGCCCTGCTGCGCGGCCTGCCGGTGATCTATCCGTTCATCGTCAACAACCCGGGCGAGGCGGCGGCGGCCAAGCGCCGCCTCGGCGCCGTCACCATCGGCCACCTGACCCCGCCGGTCGCTGAGGCCGCCAGCCACGGTGCGGCCCGCGAGCTGGAACGCCTGCTCGACGACTACGCCGCCGCCGACGGCCTCGACCGGAGGCGCGTCGCCCTGCTGCGCGGCGAGATCCTCGACCGCGCCGAGGATGCCGGGCTGCTGGCGGAGACCGGGGTGCGGCGGGCGGACACCGGCGACGCCGACGCGCTGGCCCGTCTCGACGCTTATCTGTGCGACGTGAAGGCGCTGCAGCTGCGCGACGGGCTGCACGTCTTCGGCAGCCCGCCTGCCTCGCCCGCCTGCCTGCTGGAGGCGATTCGCCGCGCGCTCCCGGACGCCGACCCGCGCCGCCTCGCGGCCGACCTCGACGCCAGTGGTCCCGCCGAGATGCGTGCGCTGCTGGCCGCCCTCGACGGCCGCTTCGTGCCGCCCGGCCCGTCCGGCGCCCCTTCGCGCGGACGCGCCGACGTGCTGCCCACCGGCCGCAACCTGTTCAGCCTCGACCCGCGCGCGATCCCGACCCGGGCGGCGATGCTGCTGGCCGCCAGAACCGCCACCGCCCTGCTTGACCGGCACCGACAGGACCAGGGCGACTGGCTGCGGCGCGTGGTGATCGACCTGTGGGGCTCGACCAGCCTGCGCACCGGCGGCGAGGACCTCGGCCTGGCGCTGCTGCTGATGGGAGTGGCGCCGGTGTGGGACGACGGCTCCGGCCGGGTATCTGGGATCACGGTCGTGCCGCTGGCGCTGCTGGACCGGCCGCGCGTGGACGTGACGCTGCGCATCTCCGGCTTCTTCCGCGACGCGTTTCCCGGCCAGATCGCCCTGTTCGACCAGGCGGTCGACGCCGTGGCGTCGCGCGAGGAGGACGAGGAATGGAACCCGCTGGCGCACGCGGCCAGGGGGCTGGACGGCGCCGCACGCTCGGCGGCGACGGCGCGCATCTTCGGCGCGGCGCCGGGCAGCTACGGCACCGGGATCGAGGACCGGCTGGCGCGCGGCGCCTGGGACACCGCCGGACAGCTCGGCCAGGCCTGGCTCGACGCCGGCGCGCACGGCTATGGCGGCGGCCGCGACGGTGTCGCCGATCCGGCCGGCTTTGCCGCCCGGGTCGCGAACGCGGAGGCGCTGGTGCACGTCCAGGATCACGCCGAGACCGACCTGCTGGACGGGCTCGACGTCGCCGCGCACGAAGGCGGCTTCGCGGCGGCGGCGGCGCTGCTCGGCAACGCCCCGGCGCTCTACCATGCCGACACCTCGCGGCCGGACGCGCCGTACCTGCGCGCGGTCGCCGCCGAGGTGGCGCGCGTGGTGCGCGGACGCGCCGCCAACCCGGCCTGGCTCGCCGGCATGATGCGGCACGGCTACCGGGGTGCGGCCGAGATCGCTCGCACCGTGGACGCACTGCACGCGTTCGCCAGCACCGTGCCGGGGCGGTTCGACCCCCAGTTCGAGCTGCTGTTCGGGGCCACCCTCGCCGACCCGGACATCGACCGCTTCCTCCGCGACGTCAACCCCGACGCCCATGCCGCCATGACCTCCCGGTTCGACGAGGCGCGGCGTCGCGGCCTGTGGCAGCCACGGCGCAACAGCGTGGACGCGGCATCATGAGCGTGCGTGGCTGGTGCCCGGGCCTGTTCCAGCCGATGGCGTCCGGCGACGGCCTGCTGCTGCGGGTCAAGCCACGCGCCGCCCGGCTGGGCGCCGCCTCGGCCCACCTTCTGGCGGAGGCCGCGCGCCGGCACGGCAACGGCGCGATCGAGCTCACCAACCGGGGCAACCTGCAGTTCCGCGGCTTCACCGCGTCCTCCGCCGCCAGGTTCGCGGAGTGCGCGGTCGCCGCCGGGCTGGCGGATCCGGACCGGTCGGCGGAGCGGCACAACGTGCTCGTCTCGCCGCTGGCCGGGGATGACCCGGGCTGCGCAGCCGACACCCTCGCGGTCGCGCGGGCGCTGGAGGCGGCGCTGGCCGTCGGGCACGGTCTCGACCGCCTGCCGGGCAAGTTCGGCTTCGTCGTGGACGGCGGCGGAGCACTCGATCTGAACGATGTTCACGCCGACATCGTCCTGCGCGCGGCCGACGGCGGCTGGCGGGTGGAAGCGGGGGGTGCTGCGGCGGGCTGCGACGCCGGTCGGGCGCCGGCGCTCGCCCTGCGCCTGGCGCACGCGGCGCTCGCCCATGATCCGCCGCTGCGGCCGGGGCGGCGTCGTGAACATGGTTCACGGTTGTTCCGCGCTGCTGGTCTGGACTGGCAGCCGGTCCCGCCACCGTCGGGGCCGGCACCGGTCGCGGTGGGGCCACTGCCGGGCGGGGCGTTCGGGATCGGCGTTCCGCCGGGTCGGCTCGACGCCACGCTGCTGGCGACGCTGGCGGAGCTGTCGGAGCGTTGGGGCGACGGCGTCCTGCGGATCACCCCGTGGCGGTCGGTGCTGCTCGTCGGGCTGCGGCCGGAGGACGGAGCGATCCTGCGCGACGCGCTGCCGGACGCGCTGCTCGACCCGGGAGATCCGCGGCTGCAGGTCGCTTCCTGCATCGGCGCGCCCGGCTGCGCCCGCGCGGCGCGACCGGCATCGGCGGATGCGGCCTGGCTGGGGGCGCTGCTGCCGCGGGGCGCCGGGACGATGCTGCACGTGTCCGGCTGCGCCAAGGGTTGCGGGCATCCGGGGCCGGCGCGGCTGACGCTGGTCGGGCGCGACGGCGGCTACGACCTGGTGCGGGACGGACGGGCCGGTGACGTGCCGGTGCTGCGCGGCCTCAGCCTCGACGCGGCGGCCGCCACCATGAACATGGTTCACGTGTCGTGAGCGGCGGATACGACTACATCCGCGACGGGGCGGCGATCTATGCACGCTCGTTCGCCATCATCCGCGCGGAGGCGGATCTCGCCGGCTTCGCGGCCGACGAGGTGCCGGTCGCGGTGCGGGTGATCCACGCAAGCGGGCTGGTCGAGGTGGCGCGGCATATCCGCTTCGGCCACGGCTTCGCCCGGGCGGCGCGCCACGCCCTGCGGTCGGGGTGCCCGGTGCTGTGTGACTCCGAGATGGTGGCGCACGGCATCACCCGCGCCCGGCTGCCGGCCGGCAACGCGGTGGTCTGCACCCTGCGCGATCCGGCGACGCCCGAGCGGGCGCGCGAGATCGGCAACACCCGCTCGGCGGCGGCGCTCGACCTGTGGGGCGCGCGGCTCGGCGGCAGCCTGGTGGCGATCGGCAACGCGCCGACCGCGCTGTTCCACCTGCTGGAGCTGATCGAGGGGGGCGCGCCGCCGCCGGCGGCGGTGATCGGCATGCCGGTCGGCTTCGTCGGTGCCGCGGAGTCCAAGGAGGCGCTGGCCGGGTTCAGCCGGCTGCCGTTCGCCACCGTGCTGGGCCGGCAGGGCGGCAGCGCCATGGCGGCGGCGGCGGTGAACGCGCTGGCGAGCGATGCGGAATGAGCGTGGGCACGCTGCGCACGATCGGCATGGGGCCGGGCGATCCGGAGCTGCTGACGGTGAAGGCGCTGCGCCTGATCGGCAGCGCACCGGTGGTGGCGTACTTCGCCAAGCGCGGACGGATCGGTCATGCCCGCTCCATCGCCGGCGAGCGGCTGCGGCCCGGGGCGGTCGAGCTGCGCTTCGAGTATCCGTTCACCACCGAGCTGCCGGTCGAGGACCCGCGCTATGGGGCGGAGATCGGTGTGTTCTACGAGGCGTGCGCGTCGCGGGTAGCGGGCCATCTCGACGCCGGGCGCGACGTGGCGCTGCTGTGCGAGGGCGACCCGTTCTTCTACGGCTCGTCGATGTACCTGTTCGACCGGCTGTCCGCCGACTACCCGCAGGAGGTGGTGCCGGGCGTCACCGGCATGGGCGGGTGCTGGACCGCGGCCGCGCTGCCGATCGCGCATGGCGACGACATCCTGTGCGTGCTGCCCGGCACCCTGGACGAGGACCGGCTGACCGCGCGGCTCGGCGCCTGCGACGCGGCGGTGATCATGAAGGTCGGCCGCAACCTCCCGAAGATCCGCCGCGCGCTCGACCGCAACGGGCTCTCGGACCGCGCGGTGTATGTCGAGCGCGGCACGCAGCACGGCCAGGTGCTGTTGCCGGTGTCCGACACCGACGGGCGGACGGCGCCGTACTTCTCCATGGTGCTGGTGCCCGGACGGCAGCGGCCGCGATGAGCCGGCCGGGACGCCTCCGGGTGGTGGGGCTAGGACCGGGCGGGACCGGGCTGCGCACGCCGCAGGCGGAGCGGGCGCTATCCGAGGCAACCGACCTGGTGGGCTACGCGCCGTACCTCCAGCGGGTCGAGGCCGGTCCCGGGGTCATGCGGCACGGCTCCGACAACCGGGTGGAGCTGGACCGGGCGCGGCATGCGCTGGCGCTGGCGGCGGCGGGACGGAGCGTGTGCGTGGTGTCGTCGGGCGATCCCGGCGTGTTCGCGATGGCGAGCGCAGTGTTCGAAGCGATCGAGCACGGCGAGGCGGCGTGGCGGGCGCTGGACGTGGAGGTGGTGCCCGGCATCTCGGCGATGATGGCGGTGGCGGCCCGGCTCGGGGCGCCGCTCGGCGGGGATTTCTGCGCCCTGTCGCTGTCCGACAACCTCAAGCCGTGGCCGCTGGTGCTGCGCCGGCTGTGCGCGGCCGCCGGGGCCGGCTTCGTCGTGGCGCTCTACAACCCCCTGTCCCGGGCGCGGCCGTGGCAGCTCGGGGCGGCGTTCGAGGCGTTGCGGGAGATCCTGCCGGGCACGGTTCCGGTCGCCTTCGCCACCGCCGTGAGCCGGCCGGAGGAGCGGATCGTGGTCACGGCGCTGGACCAGGCCGATCCGGGCCTGGCCGACATGCGCACGCTGGTGCTGGTGGGCTGCGCCGGCACGCGGCTGATCCGGCGCGACGGTGCCGCGCCCTGGCTCTACACCGCGCGGAGCGTGCCGTCGGAATGATGCCGCTCCAGCCAGCCCAGCGCTTCCTGCCAGGTTGCGACGGTTGGCGCCGGCACCGGCGGCGGCCGCGCGACCATCACCACGGCAAGACCCGCCTCGCGCGCCGCCAGGAGCTTGGCGTCGTCGCCGCCGGAGTTCTTGGTCACCAGCAGCTCGATCCGGTGCGCCAGCAGCAGCGCCCGCTCCTCCGGCAGCGCGAACGGTCCGCGCCGGGCCAGCACCACGCTGTCCGGCGGCAATGCCTCCGGCGGGGGCGGGTCGACGCTGCGGACCAGGTAGTGGTGCTGCGGATGGGCGAGGAACGGGGCCAGCTCCTTGCGGCCGATGGTCAGCAGCACGCGCCGTGGCGGGACGCCGAGCGAGGCGGCCGCCGCGGCCATGTCGGGCACGACGGTCCAGCGGTCGCCGGGAACGGGCAGCCAGGGGGGACGGGCGATCCGCAGCATCACCGTTCCGGTTCCGGCCACCGCCGCGACGGCGTTGCGGCTGATCCGCTGCGCGAAGGGGTGGGTGGCATCGACCAGGGCGTCGGTGCCGGCCTCGGCCAGCCAGTGACGGAGCCCGTCGGCACCGCCGAAGCCGCCGATTCGGGCGGGGATCGGCGGCAGATGCGGCGCGCGGGTGACGCCGGCCAGCGACAAGGTGGGCGCGAACCGGTGGTCGCCGTACAGCGCGTCTGCCAGGGCGCTCGCCTCGGTGGTGCCGCCGAGGATCAGCACCCGTGTGGCCATCCGATCCCCTCCAGGCTGCCGGCATGACGCCGTGGCTCGCCATCCTCGGCATCGGCGAGGACGGTGTCGAGGCGCTATCGCCCCGGTCGCGTGCCCTGATCGCCGCGGCCGAGCTGGTGGTGGGCGGCACGCGGCACCTGGCGCTGGCGGAGCCGCTGCTGCGCGGCGACACCCTGGCGTGGCCGAGCCCTATCGAGGACGCCGTGCCGTCGATCCTGTCGCGACGCGGACGGCCGGTGGCGGTGCTGGCCTCGGGGGACCCGTTCTGCTTCGGCGTCGGCAGCCTGCTCGCGCGTCACGTGGCGGAGAGCGAGATGCTGTGCCTGCCGGCGCCATCGGCGTTCTCGCTGGCCTGCGCCCGCCTTGGCTGGGCGGTGCAGGACACGACGCTGCTGTCGGTGTGCGGGCGGCCGGTGGCGGCGCTGCGTCCGGCGCTGCAGCCGGGCGCGCGGCTGCTGGTGCTGTCGGCGGACGAGGGCTCCCCGGCGGCGGTGGCGGCGCTGCTGTGCGCGCACGGGTTCGGCGGCTCGGCGGTGCACGTGCTGGAGGCGCTGGGCGGCGCGGGCGAGCGGATCAGGCGGCAGCGGGCCGACGAGACGATGCCGGTCGACATCGCCCGGCTGAACCTGCTGGGCGTGGCGCTGGCGGCCGACCCGGAGGCACGGGCGATCCCGCTCAGCACCGGCCTGCCGGACGGGTGCTTCGACCACGACGGGCAGCTGACCAAGCAGGAGATCCGCGCGGTCACGCTGTCGGCGCTTTCGCCGCGTCAGGGCGAGGTGCTGTGGGATGTCGGCTGCGGATCCGGGTCGATCTCGATCGAGTGGATGCTGCGCCATCCGTCGAACCGTGCCTTCGGGCTGGAGCCGCGACCGGACCGGGCGGCGCGGGCGCGGTACAACGCCGCGTCGCTGGGCGTGCCCGGGCTGGTGGTGGCAGAACGCGCGGCACCCGACGGGTTCGACGGATTGCCGCCGCCGGACGCCGTGTTCGTCGGTGGGGGCGCCACCGCCGCGGGCGTGCTGGACCGGGCCTGGTCGGCGCTGCGTCCGGGCGGCCGGCTGGTCGCCAACGCGGTGACGATCGAGACCGAGCGGGCGCTGTTCGACGCCCATGCGAGGTTCGGCGGCGGTCTGACCCGGCTGTCGGTGGAGCGGCTGGACCGGATCGGCACCATGCACGGTTACCGGCCGGCGATGACGGTCACCCGGTTCGCGGCGGTGAAGCGGTGATCGTCGCCGGGATCGGGCTGCGGCCGGGTGCCGACGCGGCGGAGATCGTTGCGCTGGTCGAGCAGGCGGAACGCTGCTCGGGGTGGCGGCCTTCGGTGCTGGCGGTGCCGTGGTTCAGGCGGGACGATGGCGGTCCGCGGACGGCGGCGGATCTGCTGTCGTTGGAGCTGCGCGTGGTTCCACCCGACGCGCTGGAGGCGGCGCAGGCACGCTGCCGGACCCGCTCCGCGCGGGCGCAGGCGCAGGTCGGGGTGGCCGCGGTCGCGGAAGGCTGCGCGCTGGCGGCGGCCGGGTCGGGATCGCGGCTGCTGCTGGCGCGGATCGCCTCGGCCGGCGTCACCTGCGCCCTGGCCGGGTCGGTGACGCCGTGACGGTGCACTTCATCGGCGCGGGGCCCGGGGCGCCGGACCTGCTGACCCTGCGCGGGCGCGACCTGCTGGCGCGGTGCCCGGTCTGCCTTTATGCCGGCTCGATCGTGCCGCGGGAGATGCTGGTGCACTGCCCGGCCGACGCGCGGCTGGTCGACACCGCCGGGCTCACCCTGGACGCGATCGAGGCCGAGTATGCCGCCGCTTTCGCCGCGGGACGGGAGGTGGCACGGCTGCATTCCGGCGACCTGTCGATCTGGAGCGCGATCGCCGAGCAGATGCGGCGCCTGCGGCGCCTCGGCATCCCGTACACGCTGACGCCGGGCGTCCCGGCCTTTGCCGCCGCCGCCGCCGTGCTGGAGCGCGAGCTGACGGTGCCGGAGGTCGCGCAGAGCGTGGTGCTGACGCGGGTGTCCGGACGCGCCTCGGCGATGCCGGATGCCGAAAGCCTTGCCGCGTTCGGGGCCACGGGTGCCACGCTCGCGATCCACCTAGCGGTCCACGCGCTCGACCGGATCGTGGCCGAGCTGACCCCGCTGCACGGCGCCGACTGTCCGGTCGCGGTGGTGGTGCGGGTGTCGTGGCCGGACCAGCGCGTGGTCCGCGGCACGCTGGGCAGCATCGTCGGGCTGATGGCGGAGCAGCCGGCGGAACGCACGGCCCTGGTGCTGGTCGGGCGTGCGCTCGATGCGGAGGGGTTCCGCGACAGCGCGCTGTATGACCGGGACTACCGTCGGCGGTTCCGGGAATGAACGCCGTTCACGGGCAGGAACGGCGTGCGCCCCTGCAGCGCGCCGTCGCGGTCGAACAGCAGGAGCTCCAGCTCGGTTTCGCTGTTGTCGAGCACTCCGGCCGCGACCGTCCAGGCCCGTGCCGCGACCGCATCGCCGAGCGCCACCCCCGCCTCGGCGGCGGCGGCGAAGGCTTCCGCCGCTGTGTTGGCCGCCACGATGCAGGCCGACAGCGCGGCGTCGCCGCCGGCCGCAACCGCCACGTCCGCCAGGGCCGGGAGGTCGATCCGGCCGCGGCTGGAATGCAGGTCCAGCCGGCCCTGCCCCAGCTTGGCCAGCTTGGCCACGCCGCCGGCCACCGTCACACGCGGCAGCGGATGGTCGCGCAGGTATTTCAGCATGCCGCCGGCGAAGTCGCCCATCTCGATCAGCGCCACCTCGGGCAGGCCGTGCAGCGCCTGCACCGCGCGCTCCGACGTGGCTCCGGTGCTGCCGGCGACGTGGGTCAGGCCCATCGCCCGGGCGACATCGATGCCGCGGCGTATGGTGTCGATCCAGGCGGCGCAAGAGAACGGCACCACGATGCCGGTGGTGCCCAGGATCGACAGGCCGCCGACGATGCCGAGACGGCCGTTCAGGGTGCGCTCGGCGAGACGCTCGCCGCCGGGAATCGACAGGGTCACCTCGGCGTCCGGCAGCCTGCCGCCGGCGGCGTCGGCGAGTGCCGCGGCGATCATGCGTCGCGGCACCGGGTTGATCGCGGGTTCGCCCGGCGGCAGCGGCAGGCCGGGCCGGGTGATGGTGCCGATGCCTTCGCCGGCACGGTAGCGGATGCCGCTGCCGGGTGGCAGCAGGCGCAGCTCGGCCCGGACCAGGGCGCCGTGGGTGACGTCGGGATCGTCGCCGGCGTCCTTGACGATGCCGGCGCGGGCGACGTCGACGTCGCGGCCGGTCTCCGCCAGGGTGAAGGCGGCGGTGGCGCCGCCGGGCAGGACGATGCTGACCGGGTCGGGAAACCGGCCGGTCAGGAGCGCCGTGAAGGCGGCCTTGGCGGCGGCGGCGGCGCAGGAGCCGGTGGTCCAGCCGCGTCGCAGCGGGCCGGATCTGGGCGTATGAGGATCGGCATGCGATTCCTGCTCCACGCCGGCCATCATGGGACCGGCCGCACCGCCTGTCACGGAACCCGTTCATGACCCCGCGCGGGCTGGTGATCGCCGCTCCCCGCTCCGGCGGCGGCAAGACCACGGTGACGCTGGCGCTGCTGGCCGGGCTGCGCCGGCGCGGGGTCGCGGTACGGGCCGCCAAGTCGGGGCCGGACTACATCGATCCCGCCTTCCACCAGGCGGCGTGCGGTCAGCCAAGCCTGTGCCTGGACAGCTGGGCGATGCCGCCGGCGCTGCTGGATGCCACGATGGCTCAGGCTGCCGAGGACGCGGAGCTGCTGCTGGTCGAGTCGGCGATGGGGTTGTTCGACGGCATCGACGGGCCGCCTGGCCGTCGCGGCAGCGCCGCCGACCTGGCGGCGCGGTTCGGCCTGCCGGTGGTGCTGGTGCTCGACGTGTCGGGGCAATCGCAGACGGTGGCCGCGGTGGCGCGCGGATTCGCGGTGCACGACCCGTCGGTGCGGCTGGCGGGGGTGGTGCTGAACCGGGTGGCGTCGCTGCGGCACCATGCCGGGGCGACGTCGGCACTGCGCGAGGCCGGCATCCCGCTGCTCGGCAGCGTGCCGCGCGACCCGGCGCTGACCCTGCCGGAACGCCATCTCGGGCTGGTGCAGGCGCGCGAGCACGATGCCCTGCCCGGACTCCTCGCCACCCTTGCCGCCACCGCCGAGCGGGAGCTCGATCTCGGGGGCATCATCGCCGTTGCGGCTCCGCTGCCGACCCTGGGTGCGGTTGCCGGGCCGGCGCTGCCGCCGCCGGGGCAGCGGATCGCGGTCGCGGACGACCAGGCGTTCTCGTTCCTGTACGATCATCTCGCGGCCGGGTGGCGGCGTGCCGGCGCGGAGCTGCTGCCGTTCTCGCCGCTGGCGGACCAGGCGCCGCCGGAGGAGGCCGATTGCTGCTGGCTGCCCGGCGGCTATCCGGAGCTGCATGCGGCGCGTCTCGCCGCAGCCGGCCAGTTCCGCGACGGGCTGCGGCGGTTCGCCCTCACCCGCCCGGTGCACGGCGAGTGCGGCGGCTACATGGTGCTCGGCACGTCGCTGACCGACGCCGGCGGCGTATCCCATGCGATGACCGGACTGCTCGGCCACGCCACCAGCTTCGCCGACCGCCGCCTGCACCTGGGCTATCGCGCGGCGCGGCTGCTGACGGATTCAGCGGTAGGGCCAGCGGGCGCAGAGTTGCGCGGGCACGAGTTCCATTATGCGCAGGTGTCCGATCCCGGCGACGACCCGCCGCTGGCGGTGCTGGCCGACGCGGCCGGCACCGACCTCGGTCCGGCCGGAGGGCGGCGGGGCCGGGTGTCGGGGGCGTTCTTCCATGCCATCGCGCTGCAGCCGGACGGATCCGCGGCGTGAATGCTTCCTTCGCCAGCCTCGATTCGCTGCGCGAGGCCTGCCTGGACCTGCCGGATGGCGACCGCTCAGCCGAGGCGGCGGCATGCCGGCGGCAGGCGGTGCTGACCAAGCCGCAGGGCAGCCTGGGACGGCTGGAACAGCTGGCGACGTGGCTGGCGCGCTGGCAGGGGCGGCCGGTCCCGCGCCTCGACCGGGTGGAGATCCTGGTGTTCGCCGGCAACCACGGCGTGACAGCGCAGGATGTGTCGCCGTTCCCGGCGGAGGTGACGGGGCAGATGGTAGGGAACTTCGCCGCCGGCGGCGCCGCAATCAATCAGCTGGCGCGGGTGGCGGAGGCCGCGCTGCACGTGGTCCGGCTGGCGGAGCTGCGGCCATGTGGCGACATCAGCCGCGAGGCGGCGATGACCGAGGGGGCGTTCCTGGATGCGGTGACGGTCGGCCACGACGCGGTCGAGGCCGGGACCGACCTGCTCTGCCTGGGCGAGATGGGGATCGGCAACACCACGGCCGCCGCCGCGCTGTGTGCGGCGCTGTTCGGCGGCACCGGGAGCGACTGGGCCGGGCGCGGCACCGGGCTGGATGACGCTGGGCTGGCGCGCAAGGTGGCGGCGGTCGGCCGGGCGCTGGCGCTGCACGCCCCTGCCCTCGCCGACCCGCTGGAGGCGGCGCGCCTGGTCGGCGGCTACGAGCTGGCGGCGCTGCTGGGAGCGGCGCTGGCGGCACGGCGGCACGGGATCCCGGTGCTGCTGGACGGGTTCGTCTGCACGGCGGCTGTGGCACCGCTGGCGCGGCTGCATCCGGACGGGCTCGGCCATGCCTGCGCGTCGCATCGCTCCGCCGAGGCCGGCCATCGTGCGCTGTTGCGGGCGCTGGACCAGGAGCCGCTGCTCGATCTGGGGATGCGCCTTGGCGAGGCGTCCGGCGCGGCGCTGGCGGTGCCGATCTGCCGCTCCGCCTGCGCCTGCCATGCCGGGATGGCCTCGTTCGAGGACGCCGGCGTGTCCGGCCGGGCGTGAGACCGGTCCGGGTGTTGCGTGCCGACCTTGCCTGCGGGTTCGGGCTGCTCACCCGGTTGCCGGTCGGCTGGCTTGTGCCGCCCGGCATGCCTTATCGGCCTGGACGCGCGGTGTGGACCTATCCGCTGGCGGGGCTGGTGGTTGGCGGCGTGACCGCGGGTACGCTGTGGGTCGCGAGGCGGATGGGGGTGCCGCCGCTTCCGGCTGCGGCCTGGAGCGTCGCCGCGGCGGTGCTGTTCACCGGGAGCCTGCACGAGGACGGGCTCGCCGACACCGCGGATGGGTTCGGGGGCGGAGACACTGCGGCGCGCCGGCTGGAGATCATGCGCGACAGCCGGATCGGCAGCTACGGGGCGGTGGCGCTGGTGTTGTCGCTGGGCGTGCGCGTGACCGCGATCGCGGCGCTGCCGCCGGCCCGGGCATGGACGTCGCTGCTGGTGGCCGGGGCCCTGTCGCGCGCGGCGATGCTGCCGGTTCTGGCGCTGCTGCCGCCGGCTCGGGCCGACGGGCTCGGGCGGATGGTCGGGCGGGTGCCGAAAGCGGCTTCGACGGTCGGGGCGGTGGTTGCCGTCGCGGTCGCACTGGCCTGCCTCCCGCCATTCGCGGCGGTCGTCGCCCTGGCAGTGGCCGCGTTGGTTGGCTTGACGGTCGCGGCGCTAGCCCATCGTCGGATCGGCGGTCAGACCGGGGACGTGCTCGGCGCCTGCTGCGGCCTCGCCGACTGCGTGCTGCTGACGCTCCTGGCCGCCTGCTGACGCCGGGTCCCAAACGTCAACGCGCGAAACGGTGACGGACCACGTCCTCGATGTCGCTGCGGCTCAGGCCCATGTCGGCCAGGTGACGGTCGGAGTAGCTGTTCAGCTCGGTGCGCATGCGGGCGCGCTCCTTGTACTCGGCGATGCGCTGGCCGAACAGGTTCATCGTCTGCCGGAACAGCGCCGGGGCGGTGGCGGTGGACGAACTGGTGAACGAGGTGGTGGTGGACATCGGGGTTGCTCCGCTCTCTTGTGCGGTGCAACATATGACGGTCCAAGCGGTCTTGCAAGCATTTTGTGCATTGCACCATTCATCGGCGATGCGGCGGCAGTCACGAAAGCTCGACCATCTCCAGTACGCCCGGCGGCGGTGCGGGCTGCAACAGGTTAGGATCCTGGCCGCGCAGCATCGGGCCGAGCAGGCGCAACGGGCCACCATGCGATATCACGACGGCGCTGGTGGCCGCGTCGACCAGTGCGTCCCGCACCTGCCGCACCCGGTCGATCAGGGACCGTCCCGACTCGCCGCCCGGGGCTGCGAAGCCGGCTGGGTTGGCGGCCCAGCGGTCCAGCGCCTCGCGCGGCAGCTCGTCCCAGGGGCGTCCGTCCCAGTCGCCGAAGTCGAGCTCGATCAGCCGCCGGTCGATCCGCACCGGGACGTCGAGTAGCAGCCCCAGCGTTTCCGCCGGCATCAGGCAGCGCCCGAGCGGGCTCGTGTGGACGATCCGGGGGCCGGTCGGGCGGAGCGATGCCGCCAGCGCCGGCATCGCGGCCTGCCAGCCGGGCTCGAGCGGCAGGTCGGCGCGGCCGTAGCATTGTCCGGGCGGCACCCGCACCGGCGGGTGGCGCAACAGGCCGATGCTAGTCCTCGTAGTGGGCCGCCACCACGTGGTCGAGCAGGCGCACGCCGAAGGCGGTGGCGCCCTTGGGCACGCCGGGCGCGTCCTTGGACGCCCAGGCGGTGCCGGCGATGTCGAGATGCGCCCATGGCACCTCGGCGACGAAGCGCTTGAGGAACTGGGCGGCGGTGATCGAGCCGCCGGGGCGGCCGCCGATGTTCTTCATGTCGGCGATGTCGGAACGGAGTGCCTTGTCGTAGTTGTCGCCGAGCGGCATGCGCCACAGCTTCTCGCCCACCGCCTGTCCGGCCTCCAGGAGGCGCTGCGCCAGGGCGTCGTCGTTGCTGTACAGGCCGGCGTGCTCGTGCCCGAGGGCGACGATGATGGCGCCGGTCAGGGTGGCGAGGTCGATCAGCGCGCGCGGCTTGAACCGGTCCTGCGCGTACCAGAGCACGTCGGCCAGAACGAGCCTGCCCTCGGCGTCGGTGTTCAGCACCTCAACCGTCTGGCCCGACGCGGTCTTCACCACGTCGCCGGGGCGCTGCGCGCGGCCCGAGAGCATGTTCTCCACCAGCCCGACCAGGCCGACCGCGTTGACCTTCGCCTTGCGCCCGGCGAGGGCCGCCATCAGCCCGACCACGGTGCCGGCGCCGGCCATGTCCCACTTCATGTCCTCCATGCCGCCGGCCGGCTTGATCGAGATGCCGCCGCTGTCGAACGTCACCCCCTTGCCGACGAAGGCGACCGGCGCGGCGTTGGGGTCCGCGGCACCCTGCCACTGGATCACCGCCATGCGGGCCGGCGCCTCGCTGCCCATCGCCACCGCGAGCAGGGCGCCGAAGCCGAGGGACTCCATCTGCTCGGGGGTGAAGATCTCGACGGTGAGGCCGAGCGACGACAGGGCGGCGATGCGGTCGGCGAACACCGGCGGGGTCAGGACGTTGGGCGGCTCGCTGACCAGGTCGCGAGTGAGGAAGGCGCCGTGCGCGATCGCCTTCAGCGCCGGCCAGGCGGAGGCGGCAGTGTCCGCGGTGGGCGACAGCACGGAAAGCCGCTCCAGCTTCGGCCGCTCATCCGGCTTCTGGGTGGTGCGGTAAAGGTCGAACCGGTAGCTCGACAGCACGGCGCCCAGCGCCACGTGCGGCCCCAGCGAGGCCGGCAGCGCGTCGGCCGCGATCGCGGCGACGGGGCTTGCCTTCAAGGCGGCGTAGGCGGCGCTGCCGGCGGCCTCAACGGCGGCGGCGTCGATCTCGGCGGACTTGCCCAGCCCGATCAGCACGATGCGCGACAGCCCGCCGCCAGGCCCGGGCAGCAGGAGGCTCTTGGTCCTGCCGAAGGAGAACTCGCTGGCCTCCACCGCACGCGTGACGGCGCCGCCGGTCGCCTCGTCGGCGGCGCGATAGAGGGCTGGCCGCTCGCCATCCTCCGGTACCAGCAGCGCCACGGCGCCGCGGACCGGCAGGACGGCGCGGGTGAAGTCGATATCCAGCATGGGCGGACGCTCCGTCGCGATCCCGATCACGCGGGCTTCGGGGTGTTCCGGACTTACCGCCCGCGGCAGCACCGCCGCAAGGCCGGACGGCTTTGCAAGCCTCTGCCGCTTCGCCTATCCCGGTCACATGACCAAAGGCAGCACCCCCTCCCCGGACGCCGTTGCCGACGACCGCGGCGACGACGCGCTGCTGGCCATGGCCGGCGCGCTTGCGACCGAGGCGGCGGCGCTGATCCTGGAGGTCCGCGCCCGCGGGTTCCGCACGACTTTCAAGAACGACCGCTCGCCGGTCACGGAAGCGGACGGCCAAGCCGAGGCGCTGATCCTGGCCGGGCTGCGCGCCGGCTCGTCGATCCCGGTGATCGCCGAGGAGGAGGTCGCGGCCGGCATCGCGGTGGCGGCGGGCGACGCGTTCTGGCTGGTGGATCCGCTGGACGGCACGCGCGAGTTCGCTGCCGGCTCGGACAACTTCACCGTCAACATCGGCCTGGTGCGGCATGGGCGTGCGGTGCTGGGCGCGGTGGCGCTGCCGGCGTACGGCACGCTGTATCTCGGGCGGGTCGGCGCCGACGGCATCCGGCTGGCGCGACGGCGCGACCGTGACGGCGAGGTGGCGATCGCGGTGCGGCGGCCGCCCGCGGACGGGCTGTCGGTGCTGGCGTCGCGGCACTATGCGCGGGACCCGGCGCTGCTGGCGTATCTCGGCGGGCAGCGCGTGGCGGAGCTCGGCAACATCGGCTCGGCGGCCAAGTTCGTGCGCGTGGCGGAAGGGGCGGCCGACCTTTATCCTCGGCTCGGGCCGACCATGGAGTGGGATACCGCAGCACCCCAGGCGGTGGTGGAGGCGGCCGGCGGCAGCGTGACGCTGTTCGACGGCAGCCCGCTGCGCTATGGCAAGCCAGGCTGGACCAACCCGCACTTCGTTTGTCGCGGCCGACCCGCGGAAACGTAGCGAGCTCGGCTTCAGCATGCCTCGACTCCATCGCCAGGATGCTACAAGGCAGGCCATGCGCCACACCGCCCAGCGGGCCGCGACGGAGCCAACGCCGACACCATGACCGGACGCACACGGACCGAGCGCCTGGATCCGGGCCGGGACGGGATCGCCCAGGCCGCAGCCCTGTTATCCGCCGGCCGCCTAGTCGCGTTCGGCACCGAGACCGTCTACGGCCTGGGTGCGGATGCCACCGATCCGGAGGCGGTGGCGGCGATCTTCGCGGCCAAGAACCGGCCCCGCTTCAACCCGCTGATCGCCCACCTGCCCGATGCGGACGCAGCGTTCCGTCAGGCGGTGCCGACCGCGCTGGCCTGGCGACTGGCGGCGGCGTTCTGGCCGGGTCCCCTCACCCTGGTGCTGCCACGGGCTGCAGGCTGCACCGTGTGCGCGCTGGCCGCGGCCGGCCTGCCGACCCTGGCGGTCCGGGTGCCGGCGGGGCCGGTCGCGGCGGCGCTGCTTCGCGCGGTCGGTCGGCCGGTCGCGGCGCCGTCCGCCAACCCGTCCGGCCGGGTCAGCCCGAGCACTGCGGAGCACGTGCTGGCCGGGCTCGACGGACGGATCGACGCGGTGCTGGATTCCGGGCCGTGCAGCGTTGGGCTAGAGTCGACCGTGCTCGACCTGTGCGGGCCGCAGCCGCGGCTGCTCCGGCCCGGAGGGGTGCCGGTCGAGGCGCTGGAGGCGGCGATCGGGCCGGTGCTGCGCGACGCGGGCGACGCGTCGGCGCCGGCGGCACCAGGGCAGCTCGCCTCGCACTACGCGCCGTCGCTGCCGCTGCGCCTCGACGCCGCCGTCGTCGGCGGCCACGAGGCGCTGCTGGCGTTCGGACGGCCGCCGGCCGGCGCCGGCATGGTGTGGAACCTGAGCGAGGACGGCGATCTCGACGAGGCGGCGGCACGGCTGTTTGCAGGCCTGCGCGACCTCGACGCGGCTGCCAGCCGCGAGGGCCTGTCCGGGATCGCGGCGATGACCATCCCCGGTCACGGCCTGGGGCTGGCGATCCGCGACCGGCTGCGACGCGCCGCAGCACCGCGCCCGACACGGTCGGCGTCATGAGGGAACAGCTCGACCCGAAGGAGCTGAAGACGCTGTCCGACATCCTGGCCCTGGTGCTGGAGGACCAGCCGGGCCAGGCGGCGAGCGCGCTGGAGGCGGTGCGGGCGCGAGCGCGGCGCAACGGCGTCACCGGGGGGGCGCTGAAGAACCTGTTCGTGGCCATCGCGCCGAACCCGCCGGCCAGGGCGGCGGCGCGTCCGCGTACACCGCGCGGCGCGGCCGGGGCCGGTGCGACTCCGGCGGGGGCCACCGAGCTGCAGGCGTCGCGGGCGCGGATCTCGCATCTCAGCGCCGAGGTCAGCCGGCTCGACCTCGACTTGCGCGGCGCCCACGCCAGGGTGGAGGCGCTGCGCTCGGAGCTGCACCTGACCCGGCAGGCACGTGCCGAGGCGCAGCAGGCGCTGCACGCCACCCAGCACGCGGCGCCGCGCAGGATCATGCTGCTGGTCACCGCGCTGTGCGGCCTGCTGATCGGCATCGCCGGAACCAGCGCGGTCATGAGCTTCATGCGCACGGAAGCCATGGATAATCCGCACTACCTGCAATAGGCGCGGCCGCGCTAGACCGGGTGGCATGCGCGAACCCTTCCAGACTGCCCGGCTGATCCGGGTGCTCGGTGACCTGCTCGGGCCGGCCGGGCTGCTGACGGATCCCGCCGACACCGCGCCGTACTGCAGCGACTGGCGCGGGCTGTATCACGGCCGCACCCCGGCGGTGCTTCGTCCGGCCGACACCGCCACCCTGGCCGCCTGCGTCCGCGCCTGCAACGAGGCCGGGGCGCGGCTGGTGCCGATGGGCGGCAACACCAGCATGGTCGGTGGCGCCTCGGTGTCGGAGGCCGGCGACGAGCTGGTGCTGAGCCTCGGGCGGATGAACCGGATCCGGGCGATCGACCCGGTCGACATGACCATGACGGTGGAAGCGGGCGTGGTGCTGCAGCGGGCGCAGGAGGCGGCACGCGAGGCCGGCTGCCTGCTGCCGCTGTCGATCAGCTCGGAAGGCTCGGCGCAGATCGGGGGCGTGCTGGCGACCAACGCCGGCGGCAACACCACGGTGCGCTACGGCAACGCGCGCGAGCTGGTGCTGGGGATCGAGGCGGTGCTGCCGGACGGATCGGTGTTCGAGGGGCTGCGACGGCTGCGCAAGGACAATACCGGCTATGCGCTGCGACAGCTGCTGGTGGGCTCCGAGGGCACGCTCGGCATCATCACCGCGGCGGTGCTGCAGCTGCATCCGCGGCCGAGACAGGTGGAGGCGGCGCTGTGCGGGGTGGCGAGCCCGGAGGCGGCGCTGGAACTGTTCACCGCATTCCGGAGCGCCGATCCGACCGCGGTGCAGGCGTTCGAATACATGTCGGGCACCGGCATGGCGCTGGTGAACGCCCTGATCCCCGGTGCGGTGCTGCCGCTGTCGGAGCCGGCGCCGCACTACGTGCTGGTCGAACTCGCCACCGCGCGCGACGACGGCGGCCTGCGCGTGCTGCTGGAGGAGGTGCTGGCGGCGGCGCTGGACGCGGGCGAGGTGCTGGACGCGGTGGTCGCGGAGAACGAGACGCAGCGGCTGGCGATCTGGCGGCTGCGCGAGGAGCATGCGGAAGCGCAGAAGCGGGCCGGCGGCAACGTCAAGAACGACGTGTCGGTGCCGGTGTCGCGGGTGCCGGCGCTGATCGCCCGGGCAGGCGCTGCCTGCCAGGCGCTGATCCCGGGCATACGGGTGGCGCCGTTCGGGCATCTCGGCGACGGCAACATCCACTTCAACCTGGTGCAGCCGGAGGGTGCGGATCCGGCGGCGTTCATGGCGCGGGACCACGAGATCATGGACGCGGTGTGCGCGGTGGTGCGCGAGCTGGAAGGCAGCTTCTCGGCCGAGCACGGGGTGGGGCGGCTCAAGCCGTACATGATGCCGGACTGGCGCGGCGGCGCCGAGCTGGACACCATGCGGCGGATCAAGCGGGCGATCGATCCGAAGGGGATGATGAACCCGGGGAAGGTCTTTCCCGGGCCGGTCGGCTGACGGCTCGGGACCCTTCGCGCGGTTCGGCGGAAGCGGGTGCGGCTTCCCGATGGGCTTGGGAAGACGGCGTCGTGGGCCGGCTGAAGGTGGAACGCGTTGGAGGAGATGCGGGAAGCGTGTCGACCCATTGGGCGAGGGCATCATCGGTCATCGGGCCGCCGGGCCAGGCGGTCGCCGGCTGGTAGGCGACGTCCGCGCCGCGGGCGCGATGGCGGAACACCTTCATCGGGTAGAGCAGGCTCGCGTGCCCGCTTGGCAGCGGCGCCTCGGCGATGTCCATGTCGAGGGTGTCGGCGCCGGTCGGCAGGCCGATGCGCTCGGTGCCTGGGAGCAGGGCCAGGAGGTCGAGGAAGTCCAGGCAGGCGCTGATGTTGCGGGGTTCGGTCAGCACCAGAACCGGGGTGGCGAAGGGCGACGACGCGGGGGGCATGATGGCGGGATGCGGCTGACCAGGCTCGGGAAGCAGGGCACGGCCCGCCGCACGGGCTCGTGCCATGCGGTCGGCGAGGGCATCCGTTCCGGCCGCTTCCGAACGGAGCCCGCCCTGCCTTTCGGACGCGGCGCTGCGGCGCAGGCTGGCCTCGTTGCCGGCGGACGGACGCCAGTCCACCGTCCAGTCCAATGTGGCCTCCGCGGCGTCCACCGCAGTCCGACCCCAGAGCGCTGCCGCGACGGCGTCGCCCCACGCGCTGTTGCCCCCGTGGTTGCCGCGCAGGTCGATCACCACGCGTCGGGCGGCGTGCAGGGTTGGCGCGGCGCGGCGCAGGGCGGCCAGGAACGCCTGCATGCGAACGCCGTCGGCGTTCTCCCACTCGAAGGACGGGATCGACACGAACCAGACGTTCGCGACGCGGCGGAGGCCGAGCGGGGGGATGGGGATGCCGCTCGCCTCGGCCAGGCGGGCGTCGAGAGCGGAGCGGTCGATCGGGCGCCAGCGGAGCGGAACGGTGCGTGCATTGCCGGCGGGGTCGCGGAAGCGGCAGGAGGCGGGCCGGTCGGCAGGATCATTGGCGTCGGCGGCGAACAAGGCGGGCGAGACCACGGGGAGGCGCTGCGGCAGCGCCGGATTGAGCAACGGCCGCAGCACCCGCTCCGCCAGGAGGGCATCGGCAGGACGGCCGTCGCAGTCGAGCAGCGTGTCGCCCGGATGCGGACCGGCCGACGGATCGGCGGCAAGCACGATGCGGGTGGGGGTACCAAGATGGTCGGTGCGGGACAGGAAGCCCGGCCAGACGGCCGGCGCGGGCGGGGTGAAGCGGACGGCGACATGGACGTCGGCGAAGCCGTTGGCGAAGTCCTCGAGGACGCGCTGCCAGCCGGCTTCGCCGCGCACGGTGCGGGCCGGGGCAAGCAGTTGCTGCTCGCGTCGATCCATTGCCGGAACGAAGCCGGGCTGCAGAGGATCGACCTGACCGGGATGGTTGGCGAGGATCGCGGTTCGCGCGGCCGCCAGATCGTTCAAGGTCGTGGTGGTCCAGTCGTTGCCACCGGTGGTCGCTGCCGTCGCCGGGACCGAGCCGAACAGCGGGATTGCGATGGCCAAGGAAACACGGCGGCTCATCGCACGGTTCATCGGACCTTCCTTCGCCATCCGGCCTGCGCGGGCGCGCCGGACTGCAAGCACCAGATGCCTCGGATGTCCGTCAAGTCACGCGTTGCCGGAGCACGCAGGAGGTCCCGAGCCTGGCGATCGGGCGCCGCTCAGCCCGGCCAGGCGCGGAGTGCGGTGCGGATCACGCCGTGGAGCGCATCGCGGCCGGCGCCGGATGCGGCCTGCACCGCCATGCCCTGCACCACGGTCATCACGTAGCGCGCGAGGTCGGCGGCGTCGGCGTCGGCGGACAGGTCACCCTCCTGCTGCGCGCGCTGCAGGCGTTGCTGCAGCACGGCCGCCTGCCCGGCCCGTCGTTCGATCAGCTCGCGACGGATGTGCTCGGCGCCGTCCGAGCAGACCAGAGCGCCGTTGGTCTCCAGGCAGCCGGGCGGATGGGCGCAGTCGGTCGCCACGTCGGCGAACCCGAACAACAGCCGCTCCACCGCCCGCCGCACGGTCGGCTCCGCCAGCGCTGCGTCCATGAAGGCCATGCAGGTCGACTGGTAGCTGTCGAGCGCCTTGCGGAACAGCTCCTCCTTGTTGCCGAAGGTGGCATACAGGCTGGGCTTGGCGATCCCCATCGCGTCCGTCAGGTCGGTCATCGAGGTGCCCTCGAAGCCCTTGCGCCAGAACAGGTGCAGCGCCTTGCCCAGCGCCTCGTCGACGTCGAACTCGCGTGGCCGCCCCATCGTGTATGATCCTCCGGATCCGGCAGGCGGGACCGGCTTGCGACTGATAGGACGCTTGACAGACGGCGTCCAGAAAATCTACCTATCGGTATATTACTTTCCGGTACAGTACGGGAGCCTCCGGTTTCGGAGGGATTGGCCATGGACGACACCGACACCCGGACGCGCCGCTCGGTCGAGGACGAAACCTGGGACCGGCCCCGGACGGCCGCGGAAGTCCGCTCGTCGCGGCGGATGCAGCTGTCGGGCGCGGCGGTGCTGGGCGTGCTTGCGGTCGCCGCGGTGCTGACGCTGCGGCATGGCGGCGCCGGCCACGCCGCGAGGCCGATGATGCCGCCGCCGGTGGTCACCATCAGTGCGCCGCTGGTGCGCAGCATCACGCCGTTCACCAGCTTCCTGGGGCAGTTCTCGGCGGTGGACCAGGTCGACCTGCATGCGCAGGTCGGCGGCATCCTGACCGAGATCCACTTCACCGATGGGCAGATCGTGCACAAGGGCGACCTGCTGTTCGTGATCGATCCGCGGCCGTACCAGATCAAGCTGGCGCAGGCGGTGGCGCAGTACCGCGCCGCGACCGCGCAGCTGACCCTGGCCGGCAGCGAGCTGTGGCGGGCGCAGCAGCTCAAGAGCACCGACTTCGGCACCGCGCAGGAGGTCGACCAGCGCAGCGCCACCCAGCTCGCCGACCAGGCGTCGCTCGACCAGGCGAAGGCGGCGATCCAGGACGCGCAGCTCGACCTCGACTATTCCCACGTGGTCGCCCCGTTCACCGGGCGGATCAGCTCGCACCGCGTGTCGGTCGGCAGCCTGGTCAGCGGCAGCCGCGGCGGCACCGGCACCAACACCCTGCTCACCACCATCGTCTCGCTCGACCCGATCCACGTCGACTTCGACATGAGCGAGTCGGACTACCTGTCCTATCAGCGCTTCCTGCAGGGAGCGGGCGGCCAGGCGCCGGACCGCACCGTGCAGGTCAGCCTGGGCGACGAGGCACATGCGGCGCGGACCGGCACGCTGGACTTCCTCGACAACGCGGTGGACCGCGGCAGCGGCACCATCCACGCCCGTGCCACGGTGGCGAACCCGTCGCTGTTCCTGGCCCCCGGGGAGTTCGCACGGCTGCGCCTGCCGATCACCGGGCAGGAAACGGTGATGCTGGTGCCCGCCGCCGCAGTGATGCTGGACCAGTCGCAGCAGCTGGTGCTGACGGTGGCGCCGGACGGCACCGTGGTGCCCAGGGCGGTGCAGACCGGGGGGCTGGAGCATGGGCTCCGGATCGTCCGCTCGGGCCTCAAGCCCACCGACCGCGTCATCATCGACGGGCTGATGCGCGCCATGCCCGGCACCAAGGTCAACCCGACCGCTGGCCACATCCAGCTCGCCGCCGACGACTAGGACGGCATCAGGTCGGGCCGGGCGACTTCTCGCCGCCCGCCCGACAAGGCTGCCCGTTTCCGAACAAGACGGAGCATGATCGCTCGATCACGCTCTGGGCCAAGGAGCCCGCATCATGCGCCTGTCGCACGTGTTCATCGACCGCCCGATCCTGGCGACGGTGTTGAGCGTCTTCATCACCCTGATCGGGCTGGGCGCGCTGTTCACCCTGCCGATCGCGCAGTATCCCGAGATCGCGCCGCCGACGATCCAGATCACCACCACCTATCCCGGCGCCTCCGCCTCGGTGGTCGCCAACACGGTGGCGACGCCGCTCGAGCAGCAGATCAACGGCGTGCAGGACATGCTCTACCTGAGCAGCCAGGCGACCGGCGACGGCAAGCTCACCATCACCGTCACCTTCAAGCTCGGCACCGACCTCGACACCGCCGAGGTGCTGACGCAGAACCGCGTGTCGATCGCGCTGCCGCGCCTGCCGCAGGACGTGCAGCGGCAGGGCGTCACGGTGCAGAAGGCGACGCCGAACATCCTGCTGGTCGTGCACATGATCTCGCCGGACGGCTCGCGCGACCAGCTCTACGTTTCGAACTACGCGACGCTGCACGTCAAGGACGCGCTGTCGCGGCTGAACGGCGTCGGCAACGTGCAGGCGTTCGGCAACCGCGACTACGCGATGCGCATCTGGCTCGATCCTGACAGGATCGCCGCCTACGGCATGACCGGCGACGACGTGGTGAACGCCCTGCGCGCGCAGAACGTGCAGGTGTCGGCCGGCATCCTGAACCAGCCGCCGCTGCCGTCGCACGAGGCGTTCCAGCTCAACGTGCAGACGCTGGGACGGCTGGAAACGCCGGAACAGTTCGGCGACGTCATCATCAAGACCGATCCCGACGGCCACGTCACCCGCGTGCGCGACGTCGCGCGCACCGAGATCGGCGGCCAGGACTACGGCTCGATGGGCTACCTCGACCGGCTCAACGCGGTGCCGCTGCTGATCTTCGCGCAGCCCGGCTCCAACGCGCTGGCCACCGAGAAGAGCGTGCGCCGGACCATGCAGGCGCTGTCCAAGGACTTCCCGCCCGGCATCGGCTACGACATCATCTACGACCCGACCGAGTTCATCTCCCAGTCGGTGCACGAGGTGGTCAAGACCATCCTGGTGGCGATCCTGCTGGTGGTCGCGGTGGTGATCGTGTTCCTGCAGACGTGGCGCGCCTCCGTGATCCCGGTGATCGCGATCCCGGTGTCGCTGATCGGCGCGTTCAGCATCCTGGCCTCGCTCGGCTTCTCGCTGAACAACCTGTCGCTGTTCGGGCTGGTGCTGGCGGTCGGCATCGTGGTCGACGACGCGATCGTGGTGGTGGAGAACGTGGAGCGCAACATCGCCGCAGGACTCAGCCCGAAGGCGGCGGCGCACCGCACCATGGACGAGGTGGGCGGCGCGCTGATCGCGATCGCGCTGACCTTGTGCGCGGTGTTCGTGCCGACCGCGTTCATCTCCGGCATCTCGGGGCAGTTCTTCCGGCAGTTCGCGGTGACCATCGCGGCGTCGACGCTGATCTCGTGCCTGGTGTCGCTGACGCTCAGCCCGGCGCTGTGCGCGCTGCTGTTCCGTCCGCACGCCGCCCACCCAGTGGCGGGATCGCGGCGGCCGAGCCTGCCGATGCGGGTCCTGGGCGGCTTCTTCGCCCTGTTCAACCGCGGCTTCGAGTGGCTGTCCGGCGCCTATGGCCGCACCACCACGGTGCTGGTGCGCTCGCTCGGGCTGGTGCTGCTCGTGTATGCCGCCCTGATCGCGTTCACCGGCTACCAGTTCTCTCGCACCCCCACCGGCTTCATCCCGGAGCAGGACCAGGGCTACTCGATCGTGCTGCTGCAGCTGCCGCCGGGCGCCTCGCTCGACCGCACGGACCAGGTGCTGAAGCAGGCGGTGACGATCATCATGAACACGCCGGGGGTGGCGCACGCGGTGCCGTTCACCGGACTGGATGCCACCACCTTCAGCGACGCCTCCAACTCGGCGACCATCTTCGCCAAGTACGACTCGTTCGAGAGCCGCGTGGCCAAGGGTCAGGGCGGCGACGTGATCCTGGGCGACCTGCGGCGCCGGTTGTCGGCGATCCAGGGTGCGTTCGTGCTGGCGATCGCGCCGCCGCCGGTGCAGGGCATCGGCAGCGCCGGCGGCTTCAAGATGATGGTGGAGGACCGCTCCGGACACGGCTCCGACGCACTCGCGGCCGCCGCCAACGCCCTGACCGCGGCCGCTAACCGGCAGCCGGAGTTCGCCGGCGTGTTCACCCTGTTCAACACCCGCACGCCCTCGGTGTTCACCGACATCGACCGCGAGAAGGTGGAAAAGGTCGGCCTCAACCCGGCCGACGTGTTCGATACCCTGCAGGTGTATCTCGGCTCGGCGTACATCAACGACTTCAACTACCTCGGCCGCACCTACGAGGTCGTGGCGCAGGCGGACGGCCAGTACCGCCGTAATACCGATGACATCGCCCAGCTCAAGACGCGCAACGCCGGCGGCCAGATGGTGCCGATCGGCACCGTCGCCCGCTTCCGCGACATCACCGTGCCGTACCGGGTGCCGCGCTACGACCTGTTCCCGGCGGCCGAGGTGATGGGGGCGGCGGCTCCCGGCGTCGCCACCGGCACGGCGCTCGCCACCATGGAGCGGCTGGCACGCAGCACTCTGCCAAAGGGCTTCGGCTTCGAGTGGACCGAACTCGCCTTCCAGCAGCAGCAGGCCGGCGTGCCCACCCTGCTGGTGTTCGGCGCCTCCGCCCTGTTCGTGTTCCTGGTGCTGGCGGCGCAGTACGAGAGCTGGAAGCTGCCGCTGGCGGTGGTGCTGATCGTGCCGATGTGCCTGCTGGCCGCGGTCACCGGGCTGCTGTCCCGCGGCATGTCGATCGACATCCTGGCGCAGATCGGCTTCGTGGTGCTGGTGGGCCTGGCGGCGAAGAACGCGATCCTGATCGTGGAGTTCGCGCAACAGGCGGAAACGCAGACCGGCGTCAGTCCGGCGCGCGCCGCGGTCCATGCCGCGCGCACCCGGCTGCGTCCGATCCTGATGACCTCGTTCGCCTTCATCCTCGGCGTGGCGCCGCTCGCGGTCGCCACCGGCGCCGGCGCGGAGATGCGGCAGTCGCTGGGCACCGCGGTGTTCTGCGGCATGCTGGGGGTGACTGGGTTCGGGCTGCTGTTCACGCCAGCGTTCTATACCTTCGTGCGAAGCCTCGGCCGTCGGCGGGTGGCACGGCGGGTGCCGCATCCTGCGGAGTAGCCCGCGAGTACCGTGTCCGGGGCTGAGCGGGGTGGGCGGTCATCGCCTGTGCCGCACCCGGCACGAACGGCCGGGGTGAATGGCACAGGCCGCTCTTCAACCGGCCAAGGCCGGCTTCAACTCTTGTTCTGCCCACTAGCGGAAGCTGGTCGGCCCGATGATGGCGGTGGCGCATGACGTCATGTTGTCCATACCCCCTCTTTCGGGCGCGGCATGTGCCTGCGGCAGCCTGCCCGGATCGCGCACGATCAGGCGCAGCATCTCGCCGGCATCGAGCAGATGCCGGACTACGTAGTGACCGGTGTTGCCGGTTGGGGTGGTGACAACGATCATGCCGGGCTCCGACGGGACGCCGCGGAAGGTGGTCGTCGGGTCGGGTGCGGAACATGGCCGATCGCCGAACCTGTCTTTGCCATCGTCCCGGAAGGCCATGGACCCGCTGTCCGACATCCTCGCTGTCCCCAAAGCCTGGTGCCATCCTCACCGGTGGGCTCGATGCGGGCGGCGATCGGGCGATCCGGTTCGGCAACCGGCCTGGAACGATCAGATGCCAGGCGGCGACGGACGGCCGGAAGCGGAAGGTGCAACGGCCCCGATCTTCCGTGCGGACACTAGGTCCGAGGGCTGGGCAGGAACGCCATCGACGATGTCGACGATGGCTGCCGCAAACGTCGCTGTTGACCTACAAGGGCGAAGGAGCCGGAACGCGAGGAGGCATCGTGATCGCACGCGTGGAAGCGCTGCACCTCTACCCGGTGAAGGGGATGCGCGGCCTGGGGCGCGTGGACACGGAGGTGGCCGCGCACGGGCTCGCCGGCGACCGGCGCTGGATGGTGGTGGATGACGACGGCCGCTTCCTGACACAGCGCCAGCTGCCGGACATGGCGCGGCTCGAGGTCGAGCCGGTGGTGGACGGCATCGTGCTGCGGCACGGCGAGGACGTTCGGCCGCTGAAGCGGCCGGCCGCGGATGCGATGCGTCTTGCCGTCACCATCTGGGGCGACGTGGTGCCGGCCGTGGCTGCGGACGACGAGTCTGCGGACTGGCTGTCGGCGCGGCTCGGGCATTCCTGCCGTCTGGTCTACATGGACGACGAACGAGCCCGTGCGGTCGATCCGGCCTTCGGCGAGCCTGGCGACCATGTCGGGTTCGCGGACGCGTATCCGCTTCTGGCGACGAGCGAGGCCTCGCTGTCGGCGCTCAATGCGGCGCTCGCCGTGCCGGTGCCGATGGACCGGTTCCGTCCCAGCGTGACGATCTCCGGGCTGGCGGCGTGGTCGGAGGACCGCTGGCGGCGGGTGCGGATCGGCGGCATGACGTTCCGTGCGCCGACGCCTTGCACGCGCTGCGTGGTGATCACGCGGGACCAGCGCACCGGGCTGTCGCCCGAACCGGGCGAGCCGCTGCGTACGCTGGGGCGGCTCAACCGGCACGCGGCAGGGATCGTGTTCGGCGCCAACCTGATCCCGGAGGCGCCGGGACGGCTCGGCGTCGGCGATCCGGTCGAGGTGCTGGAGGCAGTCACATGAGCCGCTTCCACAGCCGCGCGGCGAGCTCCAGCACGTGCTCCCGGCGCGACCGGGCGCGCCAGCCGGCGTAGCTGATCGGCGTCGCGGCGGCGATCTGCGCACGCAGCATCGACTCGACGGCGCCCGCGGTGTCGGCACCCAGCACCACCGCGTCGATCTCGTTGTTGTAGTGCACGCTGCGCCAGTCGAAGTTGGACGAGCCGATCACCGTCATCACCCCGTCGATGGTGGCGACCTTGGCGTGCAGCATGGCGTCGCGCACCTCGTGGATCCGCACCCCGGCTTTGAGCAGGGAGCCATACAGGGCGCGTGCCGCGTGCACCGCCGCCTGCACGTCGCTGTAGCCCGGCAGCAGCAACTCGACCTCCACCCCGCGACCGGCCGCGGCGGCAAGGAGCCTCCATTCCGCCGGCGCCGGGACGAAGTAGCCGGTCGCCAGCAGGATCCGCGAGCGGGCGCCCCCGATCGCCGCCTGCATCGACAGGTTGTACAGCGGCCGCCGCTCTGCCGGCGCGCTGCCGTCGACACGAATCCGCTCGCCGCCCGCTTCCGGCAGCGGCAGGAGCTCGTCGCGTTGCTGCAGCGGCGGCCCGTCGCCGTCCGCGCCGTTCCAGGTGTGTAGGAACAGGCGGTGGATCTCGCCCACCGCCGGTCCGTGGATCTGGATGCCGTTGTCGATCCAGTAGCCGTGATCGGCGTCCGGGCCGCGGCCGGCCGAGCGCGGCGTCTGGTATACCTTGGACATGTTGGCGCCGCCCAGCACCGCCACCGTGCCGTCCACCACCGTCAACTTGCGGTGGTCGCGGTCGTTCATGCGCAGGTCGAAGCGGGCGCGGAACGGGTTGACCGAATGGTATTCCAGCAGGCGGACGCCGCGGGCGCGAAGCCGGTCGAACGCCGCGTCCGGCGTCCCGCCCGAGCCGATCGCGTCCCAGGTCACCGCCACCTCGATCCCCCGCGCGACGGTGCGCTCCAGCAGGTCGAACAGCGACTGCCCGTCGAGGGTCACGTCGTCGACGGTGTAGTACTCCATGTGCACGAAGCGGCGGGCGGAACCGATCGCCCGCATCACCGCCTGCACTACCGCCCGCCCTTCCGGGAGCAGCACCACCCGGTTGCCGTCCAGGATCGGGCAGTCCGAGACCGGGTCGTGCAGCCCGGCATGGTGGGCCAGCAGCGGGTCGACGTCGGACGGGGGCCCGGATGCCTCAGCGTCGGGCATCGTGGCCTCCCGTCGGCCGGAGGGGCCGCGACGGGTCCGACACGGTCCGGGACACGGTGCCGTCTTTTGCCGGGACGCCATGGAGGGTAGGAAGGGGCATGAGCGCGCCTTCCGTCAGCCGGCTGGACCGGTACGTCCTGCACCAGCTGCTGGTCGCGCTGCTCGCGACCACGGGCAGCCTGGCGGCGCTGATCTGGCTCACCCAGTCGCTTCGCTTCGTCAGCCTGGTGGTGGACCGCGGCCTCAGCCTGCGGGTGTTCCTGCAGCTCACCGGGCTGCTGATCCCGGGCTTCGTCGCCGTCATCCTGCCCATCACCACCTTTGTCGTGACCCAGTTCGTGTTCCAGCGGCTGTCTGGCGACCGCGAGCTGACGGTGATGCGCGCCGCGGGTTTGTCGCCGTCGCGGATCGCCCGGCCAGCGATGTACTGCGTCGTCATCGCCGTCGCCCTGTCCTACGTGCTGAACGTGTGGATCGTTCCGGCCTGCTATCACAGCTTCCGCGAGTACGAGTTCGAGATACGCAACAAGATGGCCGCCTTCCTGCTGCAGGAGGGGGTGTTTACTCCGGTCTCGCCGACCATGACGGTGTATATCCGCACCCGTGAGCCGGACGGCACGCTGCGCGGCATCCTGGTGGAGGACGACCGGCAGAAGGCGGTGCGGGCCACCATCCTGGCCGAGCACGGCCACCTGGAACCGAACGGCGACGTGCCGAAGGTGGTGCTGTACAACGGCTCGCGCGAGGAGATCGACCGCAAGACCGGCCGGCTCGACGTGCTGACCTTCCGCCGCAACACCATCGACCTCGCCGACGGCAACAAGGACGACGACATACGCTACCGGGACTCCAACGAGATGTCGCTGGCCGAGCTGTTCCGTCCCGACCCGCGGGAGGTGCAGCCGCGCGACCGCGGCAAGTTCGCGGTGGAAGGGCACCGGCGGCTGAGCGCGCCGCTCACCGCGTTCTCGTTCGCCATGGTGGCGCTGCTGGCGGTGCTGTCGGGCGGCTTCTCGCGTCACGGCAGCACGCTCAGGCCGCTGGTGGCGATCCTGTCGGTGGTCGGGCTGCTGGCGCTGGGGCTGGTGGTGCAGAGCGTGGCGGCGCGCAGCCCGGCGCTGATGCCGCTGATCTGGATCGAGGCGGTGCTGCCCGGGATCGTCTGCGCCGTCCTGCTGTTCGGCCCGGAGCTGCGTCGGCCGGCTCCGGTCCTGCCGCCGCGCGCCGCTTCCGCCTGAGGACGAGATACCGGTGCCGGTCGCCATCACCTTGTCGTTCTACATCGCGCGCCAGTTCTGCTTCAGCGTGCTGGCGCTGATCGCGGCGCTGACCGGGCTGGTGTCGCTGTTCGACTTCATCGACCTGCTGCGACGCGCCGCCACCCGGCCGGACGTGCCGGCGAGCCTGGCGCTGGAGATCGCGGCGCTGCACCTGCCGTATTTCTGCATCGAGATCCTGCCGTTCGGGGTGCTGCTGGGCGGAATCATCTGCTTCTGGCGCCTGACCCGCTCGTCGGAGCTGATCGTGGCGCGTGCTGCCGGCGTCTCGGTGTGGCAGTTCCTGGCAGCCCCCCTGGCCTGCGCAATCGGCATCGGCGCGTTCGCCACCGCCCTGCTGAGCCCGCTGTCGTCCGCGACCTATGCCCGCGCGGAGGCGCTCGACAACACCTATCTCCGGTCCGGCGGCGGGTCGCTGAACGTCGCCGGGGGGCAGCTCTGGCTGAGGCAGTCGGACGGGGGCCTGGTGCCGGGGGGCGTCGCGATCCTGCATGCCCGCAGCGTTCGGATGCGGCGCGGGGCGCTGTCGGTGCAGGGAGTGAGCGTGTTCCGGCTCGACGGGCAGGACCGGCTGCTGCTGCGGATCGAGGCCGCCACCGGCGCGCTCGGCGACCACCGCTGGGTCCTGCACGGCGCGGACAGCGTGCTGCCCGACCACATGCCGCAGCCGGTCGGCGAGATGAGCCTGCCCACCGACCTCACCGTGGCGCGTGTGCAGGAAAGCTTCGCCGCCCCCGACACCCTGTCGGTCTGGACCCTGCCCGGCTTCATCGCCCTGCTCGACCGCTCCGGCTTCTCCTCCATCCGGCACCGGCTCAGGTTCCAGGCGCTGCTGGCGCTGCCGCTGCTGGCCGGCACCATGGCGCTGGTCTCGGCCGGGTTCTCGATGCGGCCGGTGCGCCGCGGCGGGGTCGCGCGCATGATCGGCGGCGGCGTCGCGTCCGGCTTCGCGCTGTTCACCGTCTCCAAGATCGCCGAACAGTTCGGCCAGTCCGGGGCCCTGCCGCCGATCATGGCGGCCTGGGCTCCGGCGGGTGCCGGCCTGATGCTGGCGATCGCCCTGCTGCTGCACCTGGAGGACGGCTGATGCGCCGCTTCGTCGCGTCCCTTGCCGGCCGCCCTGCACGATCCCGCACGCCGCGCGGGGCGCTGTTCCTGGCGGGCCTCTGCGGCCTGTCCCTCGCCCTGCCTCCGGGGCGGGCGGGTGCGGTGCCGAGGCAGGCTCTGCCAGGGGCGAGCCTCGCCAAGGGCACGCCGATCTCGCGCAACGAGCCGGTCACCTTCCGCGCCGACAGCGTCAACTACGACAGCAAGAACGGGCTGGTCACCTGGACCGGCCATGTCGAGATCTGGCAGAACGACCACGTGCTGCGCGCCGACAAGGTGACGTTCGACCGCAACACCAACGTCGCCGCCGCGTCGGGTCACGTGGCGATCCTGGAGCCGGACGGCGAGGTGCTGTTCGCCGACTACGCCGAGCTCACGCAGGGGATGCGCGAGGGTGTGATGTCGAACATGCGCTCGCTGTTGTCGGAGAACGGCAAGCTCGCCGCCAATGGCGCCAGGCGGACCGACGGCAAGGTCAACGACCTGTCGCGCGCGGTGTACACTGCCTGCAAGGTGTGCGCCCAGCATCCCGAGCAGCCGCCGTTCTGGGAGCTGCGCGCGTACGACGCCACCGACGACCTGGAGCACAAGCGGCTCGAGTATCGCGACGTGTATCTCGACATGTTCGGGGTGCCCGTGGGCTACCTGCCGTTCTTCTCCACCCCCGACCCGTCGGTGAAGCGGCAGAGCGGGTTCCTGCTCGGCGACATCTCGCCGCACGACAAGCATCTCGGCACCTACATCACCCTGCCCTATTTCTGGGTGCTGAACCGCTCGTCCGACGTCACCCTGGTGCCGCTGCTGTCGACCAACACCGGGCCGCAGCTCACCGCGGAGTACCGCCAGCAGCTCAACAACGGCATCGTGCGCATCACCGGGGCGATCGCCTACGACACCACCAACACCGCCGGCTTCTACGACAACGGCAACTTCGTGGCGCCCGTCGACGACAAGGGGCTGCAGGGCTACGTTTATGCGCACAGCGTGTTCGACTACGACGAGCACTGGCGCTACGGCGCCGACATCAACCTCGCGAGCTCGGCCAACTACCTGCGCGACTACCGCATCCCCGGCTACGGTGCCGACGTGCTCGGCAGCACCGTCTATCTGGAAGGCTTCGGAGCCGGCGCATATTCGCGGCTCGACGGGGACTTCTTCCAGGGCCTGAACGCCGGGGTGATCAACTCCAGCCAGCTGCCGTTCGTGCTGCCGCGCTACGAGTACAGCTTCACCGGCGCGCCGGACGCGCTCGGCGGCCGCACCTCCTTGTCCACCAACGACTTCAACATCTACCGCTCCAACGGCACGTCGGACCAGCGCCTGCAGCTCAGCCTGAACTACGACCGGCCGTTCCGCGACACGCTGGGCCAGGTGTTCGTCGTCACCGCCCATCTCGACAGCGAGGTGTACAAGGCGTCCAAGCTCGACCAGGTGCCGAACTACAACGACGTGAACGCCGCCAGCAGCGGCCAGGCGCTGCCGACGGTGGCGGTGAAGATGAACTGGCCGTTCCTCAAGACGCTGCAGAACGGGTCGGCGATCGTGGAGCCGATCGTGCAGCTGATCGCCGCACCCAACTCCGGCAACAGCATAAACCGTCATCTGCCCAACGAGGACAGCCTGGACTACGAGTTCACCGACACCACGCTGTTCTCGCTCAACCGGCACGAGGGCGTGGACCGGCTCGACGGGGGCCTGCGCGCCAACTACGCGCTGCACGCCAACTGGAGCTTCAACGGCCACCAGATCGACGCGCTGGTGGGTGAAAGCTACCAGGAGCACATCGACCAGAACCAGCTGCCCAACAGCGGGCTCACCACCCACGCATCCGACATCGTCAGCCGGCTGAGCTTCACGCCCGCGAAGTGGATCGACTTCACCGTGCGCGACCGCCTGGACCACGACAGCGGCCAGACCCATTTCGCCGACGGGCTGCTCACCGCCGGGGTGCCGCTGCTGACGGTGAGCGGCGGCTACATCTACAACCAGCGCAGCTACTACTACTACTACAACACCAACCCCTTCACCCTGGCCGGGCCGAACTCGGCGTTCCTGGTGCCGACCAACGAGGGCACGCTCGGCCTGTCGAGCACCTGGAAGCGGTTCCGCATCTCCGCCTACGGGCGGCGCAACCTGGCCACCAACCAGTTCGTGGCGCTCGGCGGCGACGTGGCGTACACCAACGACTGCTTCATCTTCGACGTGTCGTTCAATCGGCGCTACACCACCATCAACGGCGACAGCGGCGACAGCTCCATCCTGTTCACCCTCACTTTCAAGACGCTCGGCACCTTCCCGGTGAACGGCTGAGCGGCCCCGGACCACGCAGGAACCACCCATGAGCTCCCAGCGACTTTCTCCGGCCTTCCGACCACAGGCCCCGGCCGCCCGCATGACCGCCCGTACGCTGGCGGTCCTGCTTCTTGCGGGCGCAGCCTGGCCGGGTGCGGCGTCCGGGCAGTCGCACCACCGCCACCACGGGGCCACGGCCGCGGACACCACCGACGACACCGCGACCGGCGCCGGTGCGCCTGCGGGCAAGGCTGCCGGCAACGCCGGGCCGTCGCAGGACGAGATCGTCGCGGTGGTGAACGGCCAGATCGTCACCCGGCGCGACGTGGAGGACCGGGAGCACCTGTTCACCCTGTCCACCGGGCTGCAGGAGAGCCCGGACGTGCTGAACCGGCTGCGGCCGCAGATCACCCGGCAGCTGATCGACGAGCGCCTGCGCATGCAGGAGATCCAGCAGCGCCACATCAACGTTCCGGTGTCGCGCATCGCCGACGCCATCAGCGACATCGAGAAGCGCAACAACATGCCGTCCAACGCGCTGCGCGACCGTCTGGCGAAGGACGGGGTCGCCTTGACCACGCTGATCGACCAGATCCGGGTGCAGCTGTCCTGGACCGGGGTGCTGCGCGAGCAGCTGGGCGAGCGGTCCCGGATCACGTCGGCAGAGATCCGGCAGCGGCAGGACGCGCTCAAGCGCGAGGCCGGCCAGCCGGAATACCAGATCAGCGAGATCTTCGTGCCGGTGGAGGATCCGAAGAACGGGGCCGACGCGCTGAAATTCGCCAACACGGTGATCGGGCAGCTGCACGCCGGTGCCCCGTTCCCGATCGTCGCCGCCCAGTTCAGCCAGAGCCAGACCGCGCTGGACGGCGGCTCGCTCGGCTGGGTGCAGGCGGACAACCTCGATCCGGAGGTGGTGGAGGTCGCCCGGGCGATGCCGGTGGGCGCGATCAGCAACCCGATCCGGGTCGCGGGCGGCTACGACATCATCGCGCTCGCCGGACGCCGGGTCAGCGGCACCCAGATGGCGACGATGCTCGACCTGCGGCAGGCCTTCGTGCCGTTCGACGCGCCGCTCAACCCGCAGGCGCCGACCGCGCAGCAGCAGCAGGCCCTGGCGAAGGCCAACGCCCTGTCTAAGGACGCGCACAGCTGCGACCAGATCGAGGCTGCCAACACCAGCTTCGGGTCCAAGCGGCCGGGGAATCCGGGTGCGGTGCAGCTCGACCGGCTCAACCCGCAGATGGCGCACGTGCTGGAACCCCTGGCCGCCGGGCAGGCGACCCATCCGTTGGTGTCGAGCGACGGCATCGACGTGATCATGGTCTGCTCGCGTTCGGAGAAGAACCTCGCGGAGCGCGACACCGGCGAGATCGCCGACCAGCTGCTGAACGATCGCGTCGAGCTGGTGTCGCGGCAGCTGAACCGCGACCTGCACCGCAGGGCGGTGATCGACCTGCGCTCCTCCTGAACGGTCCCGACGCACCGGGCCCGCCGCTGCCGGAGCTGCCGCCGCTTCGCGTGGTGATCGCCGAGCACGGGCTCGACGCGCGCAAGTCGCTGGGCCAGCACTTCCTGCTGGACCAGGTGCTGCTGGCCCGGATCGTGTCGCTGGCGGGCGATCTCGCAGGGCGACACGTGGTCGAGGTCGGGCCCGGCCCGGGGGGGCTGACACGGGCGCTGCTGGCAAGCGGTGCCGGAAGCGTCACCGCGATCGAGATCGACCGACGCGCGGTGGCGGCGATCGAGGCGCTGCGCCTGGCGGTGGCGTCGCCGGACGGGGGATCACGGCTGCGGCTGATCGAGGCGGATGCGGTCGGGCAGGACCTGGCTGCCCTGGTGCCGGCGCCGCGGCAGGTGATCGCGAACCTGCCCTACAACGTCGGCACCGCGCTGCTGGTCGGCTGGCTGCGCCAGGCGGGATCCTGGGAGCGCCTGACGCTGATGTTCCAGGCGGAGGTGGCCGAGCGGATCACTGCCCTGCCCGGCTCCGACGCCTATGGTCGGTTGGCGGTGCTGGCGTCCTGGACCTGCGACGCGCAGCTGCTGCTTCGTATCCCGCCCGGCGCGTTCTCGCCACCGCCCAAGGTGTTCTCCGCCGTCGTCGGGCTGGTACCGCACCCGACGCAGCCGGACCCGGCGCTGTTCGCGTCGATGGAGTGCGTGACCGCTGCGGCGTTCGGGCAGCGGCGCAAGATGCTGCGCGGCGCGCTGAAGGGACTGGGGGGCGAGGTGCTGCTGGGACGCGCCGGGATCGACGGGCAGCGTCGAGCGGAAACCCTGACCGTTGCCGAGTTCGACCGCCTGGCACGGCTAGTCTGAACCACGACCGGCCCGGTTCCGCTCACCGGCCTTGGTCCGGTTCCATGTCTCGACGGTTTATCGCTGCCAATCAGGCGACCGCACCTGATCCGGTGATGCTCCAGCCTCGCCGGTTGTCGCCTCAGTCGGCGTCCAGCCGCTCCAGCGGAGCGTCGGCGCGCACGGCCTGCAGGGCGGCGCGTTCGGCATCCACCATGTAGTCACGGGTCAGCGGCACGGCTTCCGCGTCATGGGTGAGCTGGAGCTGGAAGTTCATGTGTCCCTGTCGCCGGAACGCGATCTCGGAACCGGCCAGGTAGAGCTCGAACATGCGGCAGAAGCGCTGGTCGTAGAGCGAGGCGATCAGGTCGCGGTTGGCGGCGAAGCGGCGGCGCCAGTGCGTGATGGTCCTGGCATAGTGCAGGCGCAGGATCTCGCAGTCGGTCACCCACAGGCCGGACCGCTCGATCGCGGCGAAGGTCTCGCTCAGCGCCGGGGAGTAGCCGCCGGGGAAGATGTACTTGTCGAGCCACGGGTTGGTGGCGCCCGGCCCCTCGTTGCGGCCGATCGAGTGCACCAGCGCCACGCCGTCCGGCCGGAGGCAGTCGCGGATGCGGGCGAAGTAGGCGTCGAAGTGGCCTACGCCGACATGCTCGAACATGCCGACCGAAACGATGCGGTCGAACCGGCGGTCGACGGCGCGGTAGTCCACCAGCTCGAAGCGCACACGGTCCGACAGGCCCTCCGCTTCCGCACGCGCCTGGGCTTCCGCCAGCTGCTCGGTGGACAGGGTGATTCCGGTGACGCGGGCGCGATAGTCGCGGGCCAGGGTGAGCGCCATGCCGCCCCAGCCGCAGCCGATGTCGAGCACCTCGAGGTCGGGCCGGTCGAGGCGCAGCTTGGCGGCGATGTGGCGCTTCTTGGCCTCCTGCGCCTCCTCCAGGGTCTCGTCGCCGCGCGGGAAGTAGGCGCAGGAGTATTGGCGGTCGGGGTCCAGGAACAGGCTGTAGAGCCGGCCGTTCAGGTCGTAGTGGTGGGCGACGTTGCGCCGTGCGCGCGGCGCCGGGTTGTACTGGGTGAACAAGCGCTTGGCTTCCCGCAGCCGGGACGACACCGTGGCGCCCGGATGGCCGCCGCGCACCGCGTTGACCATGAACACGTCCATCAGGTCGTACAGCGTGCAGCCGACCGGGCGGATGGTTCCGGCCATGTAGGCCTCGCCGAACGCCAGTCCCGGGTTGAGCAGCAGCCCGGTCTCGGAGGCGGGATCGAGCATCTCCATGCCGACATGCGGGGAGCCCTGCCCGTATGACCCTATCCGCCCGCTCGCGTACCTGATGTCCAGCCGGCCGAACCGGATGAACCGCTTGAGCACCAGATCGAGCAGGATGGGCATGCCTGGTTCTCCGACAGCGGCAGGGCGCAGGATGAACCGGGGACGGCGCAACCGTCAAAGGCCAGGCAAGCGCAACGAAAACGGCCCGGACTTTCGCCCGGGCCGCTGTCGTCGTCATCGCTGGTTGTCCGGCGTAGGCTGCGTCAGGCGATCTCGCCTTCCGCTTCCTCCGGACCATAAGCCGGCTGCTCGTCCTCGTCATCGCCATCGTTGCGGCCGACCCGCTCGCCGCGCGCCTGACGCTCCGCCTCCTCCGTCGAACGGGCGACGTTGGCGACCACGCGTATGCTCACCTCGGGATGCAGCACGACCCGGACGTCGGACAAGCCGAGCGTCTTGATCGGATGCGCCAGCTGCACCTGCTGGCGGTCGATGGTCAGCCCGCCCTCGGCGGCAGCCAACGCGATGTCGCGCGGCGACACCGAGCCGTACAGGCTGCCGCTGTCGCCGGCCTGCCGGATGATGACGACGGTCAGGCCGCTCATCCGCTCGGCGAGGCGCTCGGCCTCCTCGCGACGCTTGAGGTTGTTGGCCTCGAGCTGGATCCGCTCGCCCTCGAAGCGGGCGCGGTTGGCGGCGTTGGAGCGGATCGCCTTGCGCTGCGGCAGCAGGAAGTTGCGGGCATAGCCCGGCTTCACCTTCACGATCTCACCCATCTGGCCCAGCTTCTCGATTCGCTGGAGCAGGATCACCTCGGTTGCGGACATGGGGTACGCTTCCTCAGCTCAGGATGTAGGGCAGCAGGGCGAGGAACCGGGCGCGCTTGATCGCCTGGGCCAGCTCGCGCTGCTTCTTCGCCGACACCGCGGTGATGCGGCTCGGCACGATCTTGCCGCGCTCGCTCAGGAAGCGGGACAGCAGGCGCACGTCCTTG
>CAXUDP010000026.1:0-33882 GCA_964249735.1 uncultured Acetobacteraceae bacterium
GACGCCAGAAGCATCGTCCACGCCGCACTCAACGCCCTGGGCGTCGCAGAGGCCGCCGCGGACTTGCCTTTGAGCCGGATCGGCCCGACATCGTGATCCCGATGCACCTGTCCAAGCTCCTGCCCGGATGCGCCCGGGCGTTCTGCCTGGGGATCCTCGGTCCCGTCGTCGCCATGCCCGCCGCCCTGGCGCAGCCTGCCGGCGGTCCTGCCGCGGCGCAGCCGATCTCGGCGCTGTATGCGCGGCTGACCGAGATCGAGCACAGCCATGGCTCGTTCGCGCAGCGTGCCCAGCTGCTGACGCCGGTCGTCGACCAGGTGTTCAACCTGCCCCAGGTGCTGCAGAGCTCGGTGGGCCTGCGCTACCGCACCCTGCCGGACGGGCAGAAGCAGCTTCTGCTGGAGCAGTTCCGCCAGTTCACCGTGGCCCGCTACGTGTCCAACTTCGCCCCGGGCGGCACCGACACCTTCAAGGTCGATCCGGCGGTCGCCACCTCGCCGGTGCCGGGCGAGCAGATCGTGCACACGGAGATCGTCGCCGGCGGCGCCTCCACCACGTTGAACTACCTGATGCGTCCGGGCCCGGACGGCGCCTGGCAGGTGGTGGACGTGCTTCTGGACGGCAACATCAGCCAGGTCGCGGTGCAGCGCGCCGATTTCGGTTCAAGCCTGAGCTCCGGTGATGCTACCCCGTTGATCGACAGCCTGAGGAAGAAGACGCAGGCTTTCTCC
The DNA here is from genome assembly GCA_964249735.1 of uncultured Acetobacteraceae bacterium. Lineage (GTDB taxonomy): Bacteria > Pseudomonadota > Alphaproteobacteria > Acetobacterales > Acetobacteraceae > Lichenicola. Next base: position 732 of record CAXUDP010000026.1, read on the forward strand.
GAAGGCTGAATCGTTTCCCGCGGCCGAGGTTCTGACCTGGTCCATGACGCTTGCCACCATCCCCCTCGCCCTGAGCGTCGCTGCAGCAGTGGTCGCCGGCCTCGGCTGCATCCAGGCAATGGTCGGTGCGGTGCTGGCGCACCGGTTCGGGCGCCGGGCGCGCGCAGGCTGGCAGGACGATGCCGCGCCGCTGCCGGCCCTGACCGTGCTCAAGCCGCTGCACGGCGACGAGCCGATGCTGGAGGAGGCGCTCGCCTCCTTCTGCACCCAGGACTATCCCGTCCTGCAGATCGTGTTCGGCGTGCAAAGCCGCACCGACCCGGCGATCCGCCTGGTGCACCGGCTGCAGGCGCGGTTCCCGGCGCTCGACCTCGTGCTGGTGGTGGACGCCACGCCGCACGGGGCCAACCGCAAGATCGCCAACCTGATCAACATGCTGCCGTCGGCGCGGCACGACATCCTGGTGATCTCCGACTCCGACATCCACGCTCGTCCCGGTTACCTGCGACGGGTGGTGGAGGCGCTGCACCGGCCGGGCGTCGGGCTGGTGACCACCCTGTACGGCGGCCGGGCGGCGAGTCCCACCCTGGCGCGACGCCTCGCGGCAGCGCAGGTCAACCACAACTTCCTGCCCGGCGTGCTGATGTCGCGCCTGCTCGGCCGGCAGGACTGTCTCGGCGCCACCATGGCGCTGCGCCGCCCGATGCTGGACGCGATCGGCGGCCTCCACGCACTGTCGCCGCACATCGCCGACGACTCCGCCCTCGGCAAGCTGGTGCGCGCGCAAGGTGCTGCGATCGCCATCGCCGACGCGCTGACCGTCACCACCACCGCCGAGACCAGCCTGCGCGACCTGTTCGCGCACGAGCTGCGCTGGGGCCGTACGGTGCGCAGCGTCGAGCCGATCGGCTATGCGCTGTCGGCTATCCAGCTGCCGCTGTTCTGGGCCGCTTCCGCCGTGCTGCTCGCACCCGCCTCCACCTGGAGCTGGAGCGTGCTGACGCTGGTCTGGACCGTGCGCGGGGTCACCGCCGGGATCATCGACCGGATGCTGGGACATCCCGGCACGGTGCCGCTGGCGCTGCTGCCGATGCGCGACTGGCTGTCGGCCGCGGTGATGCTGGGCAGCATGTCGGGGCGGCGCGTCGCCTGGCGCGGACACACGCTGCACCTGCCGGCACGTACGGCCGCGATCCCGGTGCGCCAGGAGCTTCTGCCCGGCGTGGATGCCGGCGACTGATCCCGGCGCACCGGCAAACCCGAAGAACCAGGTGACGGACGGCACGGCGACCGCTATTGAGGCCGGCTGCCGCCCAGGCCACCTCGCCGGCAACCGGCCTTCCTGCCCGCTTCAAGGATGACCTGCACCATGATGAAGACCCTGTTCCTGCAGCCGCCCTCGTTCGACGGCTTCGACGGCGGTGCCGGCTCCCGCTACCAGGCCAAGCGGGAGATCAAGTCGTTCTGGTATCCGACCTGGCTGGCGCAGCCGGCGGCGCTGATCCCGGACAGCCGCCTGATCGATGCCCCGCCGGCGAAGATGGGCATGGCGCCGATCCTGGAGGACATCAAGAACCGGGACATGGTGGTGATGCACACCTCCACCCCCTCCTTCGCGTCCGACGTGAAGGTCGCGCAGATGCTCAAGGACGCCAAGCCGTCGCTCAAGATCGGCATGGTCGGCGCCAAGGTGGCGGTGCAGCCGGACGAAAGCCTGCTTAAGGGCGCGCCGATCGACTTCGTCGCCCGCAACGAGTTCGACTTCACGGTCAAGGAGATCGCCGAGGGCCGCGACCTGAAGGACGTCGACGGCATCACCTGGCGCGACCCCAATGGCGGCATCGTCACCAACCGCGACCGCCAGCTGATCCACGACATGGACACGCTGCCCTTCGTGACCGACGTGTACCACCGCGACCTGCGCATCGAGGACTACTTCATCGGCTACCTGCAGCACCCGTACATCTCGATCTACTCGGGACGCGGCTGCAAGTCGCGCTGCACCTTCTGCCTGTGGCCGCAGACCGTGGGCGGCCACGTGTACCGCACCCGCACCCCCGCGCACGTCGCCGCCGAGATCGCGCACGCCAAGGCGCTGTTCCCGCAGGTGCGCGAGTTCTTCTTCGACGACGACACCTTCACCGACGACCTGCCGCGCGCCGAGGCGATCGCGAAGGAGCTGGGCAGGCTTGGCGTCACCTGGTCCTGCAACGCCAAGGCCAACGTTCCCCGCGCCACGCTCAAGGTGCTCAAGGAGAACGGGCTACGCCTGCTGCTGGTCGGCTACGAGAGCGGCAACCAGCAGATCCTGCACAACATCAAGAAGGGCATGCGGATCGAGGTCGCCAAGAAGTTCACGAAGGACTGCCACGAGCTCGGCATCAAGATCCACGGCACCTTCATCCTGGGCCTGCCGGGCGAGACCAAGGAGACGATCCAGGAAACCATCGCCTTCGCCAAGGAGGTGAACCCGCACACCATGCAGGTCTCGCTCGCGGCTCCCTATCCCGGCACCTTCCTGCACAAGCAGGCGACCGAGAACGGCTGGCTGGACGCTGCCAACGCCGAGCTGATCGACGAGAACGGGGTGCAGATCGCGCCGCTGCACTACCCGCACCTGAGCCACACCGAGATCTTCGACAGCGTCGAGGTGTTCTACCGCAAGTTCTACTTCCGGGCGCCGAAGATCGCCTCCATCGTCGGCGAGATGGTGCGCTGCCCGCAGATGATGAAGCGCCGCCTGCGCGAGGGCGTGGAGTTCTTCCAGTTCCTGCGCGACCGTCACGCCGCCTGAAGCGGGTCCTGTTCTCGGCCGACGATTTCGGCCTGTCGCTGGCCGTCAACGAGGGGATCGAGCGGGCGCACCGCGATGGCATCCTGTCCACCGCCAGCCTGATGGTGGCAGGCGAGGCGGCCGCCGATGCGGTCGCCCGCGCCCGGCGCCTGCCCGGGCTCCGGGTCGGGCTGCATCTGGTGACGATCGAGGGGCCGGCGGTGCTGCCGCAGGCCGAGGTTCCGGCGCTGCTCGACCACGACGGCCTGTTCCCGTCCGACCAGCTGCGCCTGGGCCTGCGCTACGCGTTCCGCCCGGAGGTCCGCCGACAGCTCGCCCGCGAGATCGAGGCGCAGTTCGCCGCCTTCGCCGCCACCGGACTGCGACTGGACCACGCCAACGCGCACAAGCACATGCACCTGCATCCGACGGTCGGGCAGATGCTGATACGGCATGGGCTCCGCCACCAGCTCCCTGCCCTGCGGGTCCCATCGGAGCCGGCAGGTCCGCTCGGCGAAACCGACACCCTGGCAACCCGGACCCTGCGGCGATGGACCATGCTGTTGCGGCGACAAGCCCGGCGCGCCGGACTTGCGGTCAACGAGCGCTGCTTCGGCCTCGCCTGGAGCGGCCACATGACGACGGATCGGGTCAGGCAGCTGGTGGAGCGCCTGCCCGACGGGTTCTCGGAGGTCTACTTCCACCCCGCCAGTGGCCGGGACCGGCTTCTTGACCGGCTGATGCCCGATTACGAGCACGAGGCGGAACTGGCAGCCCTGTGCGACCCGGATCTACCCGACCTGCTGCGGCGGAACGGCGTTATGCCGGCCACCTGGCAAGACGCCTCCGCCTGACCGCCTTTCCTGCCGGCTGCGGACGCCTTGTCCTTGTCGCTGGCGAAGTTGTTGGATCCTTGCCGCTGCCGACGGTCTCCTGCGATACGCCCTTCTCGGCCGACCCGGACTTGTGCCCGGTCCTGTCCCTGCTGGTCGTCGTCGTTTCCTGCGGGTTCATGTCGACCGGCGTGGGAACGACCAGCCGGATGACCGGGCTCGACAGCCTTGCCACCCCGTAAAGCGAATCGGCCGAGGTCAAGGACCACGATGCGACACGCCATGCCGCCGCCGCTTTCCGACGACGACACGCTGGGGGACGGGTTGCGCCTGATGCTGGGCGAAGGGCTGGACCACTTGGCCGCCCACCTGCCATCGGCGCGGCACGGGGAGATGGAAGCGATCCACCAGAGCCGGGTGGCGCTGCGCCGGCTCCGCTCGACGCTCAGGCTGCTCCGTCGGCACCTGGAGCCGGTCGCCGCGGACGGGTTCGACGACGCCCTGCGCGGGCTCGGCCGGAGCCTGGGTGCAGCGCGCGACTGGGACGTGTTCATGCACGAAACGATCCCGACGATCCGGACGCTGGGTCCGGACGCTGGTGCGCTCGACGCCCTCCTCGTCCCGGCCGGCGAGGTGCGGGACGCCGCGCACGAGGCGCTACGCGCGGTGCTGCACGCCCCCCTGACCGACGCGGTGCTGGCCGACCTGCGAAGCTGGGCCGCCCTTCCGGTCGCGTTCTTCACGCAGGCAACCTTGGAACGGAAGCTGGCACGGGAAGCGCCCGCCCTGCTGGACCGGCTGGCGCGCCGGGTGCGCCGGCGCGGCCACGGGCTCGCGAAGCAGGACGACGAGGAGCGGCACGACCTGCGCAAGGCGCTGAAGGCACTGCGCTACGGCATCGGGATGCTGGACACGCTCTACGAGGACAAGGCGGTGAAACCCTACCGCAAGGCGCTAGGCACGCTGCAGGAGGACATGGGCCAGTTGAACGACGCGGTCGCCGCGGTGGAGCTGGTGCACCGCCTGCCGGACGGGCCGGCACGGCAGCTGGTGGAGCACTGGTCCGACGGGTGTCGCCGGGCGGCACTTGAAGCGCTGCCCGGCTCCTGGCACCGGTTCAAGGCGATGCGGAACTTCTGGTAGCTGGCGGCCGCCCCGATTGTCCGGGCTCAGGCGTCCAGGCTCTGCCTGACCCAGTCCTTGAGCTGGCTCTTGGGCAGCGCGCCGACCTTGGTCGCGACCGGCTTGCCGTCCTTGAACAGGATCATGGTCGGCACGCCGCGCACGGCATAGGTGGTCGGGGTCATCGGGTTCTGGTCGATGTCGACCTTGGCCACGGTGAGCTGGTCCTTGAATTCAGCGCCGATCTCCTCGAGCGCCGGCGCGATCATCTTGCAAGGCGCACACCAGGTCGCCCAGAAGTCGACCAGCACCGCACCCTTCGCCTTCAGCACGTCGGCATCGAAGCTGTCATCGGTGACGGCAACCGTGTTCTGGCTCATGGCGAGATCTCCTGCAGGGCAAGCGCTGAGATGGGCGGGCCGGCACAGCCGGTCAAGCAGCGCCCCCGATCGCCGGCCCCTGATGTCCCGCAGTCCGGTATGTGCCGGGAGCATGTGCGCGCAGCAGCGCCTCCCCCAGCGGCATGACTGACGCATCCTCGGTCCAAACCAGCGTGCAGCGGATCGGCCGGTCCGGATACAGCGACGCCAGCAGCGCCCGATACGCCGCCATCTGGCGCAGATAGGTCACCGGCACCTGCTCCGGCGTCGGGGGCGTGCGCCGGTTGGTCTTGAAGTCGCACAGCAGCACCCGCTCCGGCAGCACGCGCAGCCGGTCGAGCTGCCCGGACACCACCACCCCGTCCACCACCCCCACCACCGGCTGCTCGACCAGCGCCTCCGGTGCGAACAAGGGCAGGAGGTCGGGATGCGCCAGCAGCGCGCGGAGCTGGCCGGCGACACGCACAGCGTCCTCCGGCGGCAGCCCGTCGGGCCCGGTCTGCAGGAACCGCAGGCTCACCGCGTCGCGCCGCTCCGGCGGAAGCTCGTGCAGGTGCTGCAGCAGCCGGTGCACCAGACGGCCGCGCCGGAACGCTTCCCCCCTGCCCAGGCCGATCGCGTCGAGCGGCGAGCGCAGCGCCGGCACCGGGCCGAGCCCGACGTCGTCCGGCCGGCTCGGCGCCAGCGGACGCGGCAGCGGCGGCTCCGACGGCGGCGGCTCCGCCCGCCAGGACGGCGCGCGGCCGATCCAGGACGGCAACGGATCCTCCGGCATCGGGACCCGAGCGTCGGGCGATCCCGGCACCGCGTCGCCGGCACGGTGGAGCACCAGCATCTCCCCGGGCCAGCCCAGCGTGAACGGTTGCGCCTCCGCGCCGGCCGCCTCGAAACCCTGCCGGCACAGCGGGTACCATGCCCCCGTCGGCGGCTCGCCGCCGGGCTTGCGCCCCGGCTCCCAGCCGCACACCACCAGCCGGTCCGCCGCCCGCGTCAGCGCCACGTAGAGCAGCCGGTTGCTTTCCTCCTCCGCCGCGGCACGGATGCGGTCGCGCAGGCGACGGGTCGGCGCCGAGCCCAGCTCGGCCCGAGGCACCCAGAACGGCAGCGCCATGCCGCCCTCCCCCTCACCGCTCCAGAGCAGGTTCTCGTCGGTAGGCGGCACCGCGGTGGTGTCCGGCAGCACCACCAGCCGCGCCTGCAGCCCCTTGGCGCCGTGCGCGGTCATCACCCGCACCGAGTCGCCGGCCGAGTCCGGCTCGCGGCGCACGGTCTCCTCCGACCGGCGCAGCCAGTGGAGGAAGCCCTGCAGCGACGGCGGATGCGTTTCGGCATGGCGCAGAGCCGCCGACAGCAGCTCGTCCACCGGCTCCGCCGCTTCAGGGCCCAGCCTCCCCAGCAGCCGCGCCCTGACGCCGAGCCGCCCCAGCGCCTCGCTCAGCAGCGCGTGCGGCGACACGTAGTCGACGCGCGCGAACAGGGTCGACAGCACGCTCCATGCCGCCTGCCAGTCCGGCCGCTCCCCCGCCCGCGCGCGCAGCTGCTCCCACAGCGAGCGACCGCCCCGCTCGGCCGCCAGCGCCATCAGGCTGTCGTCCTCCAGCCCGCCGATCGGGCTGGTCAGCACGCAGCCCAGCGACAGGTCGTCGCCAGGCAGCAGCAGCACGTCGCACAGCGCCAGCAGGTCCTGCACCGCGACCTGGTCCACCAGCCCGGTGCGCACCAGCGTCGCCACCGGCACCCCTTCCGCCTTGAGCGCCCGGATCAGCGCCCGCACGAACGGCGAGCGGCGCGGCACCAGCACCAGCACGTCACCAGGCGCCAGCGCGGTCCCGCCGGTGCCGTGCACCTGCCCGATCTCGCCCGCGATCCAGCGCGCCAGCGCTTCCGCCAGGCGCTGCGGCGCCGACACCTGGCCCCGGTTGCGCGCCGGCGCCGACCACGGATCGTCGCCCGCATCCGCCGCTCCCGCCTGCTCCGCGCCCGGCTCGGGCGCCGCCGCCGGCACCAGCGGCCACAGCTCGACGCAGCCCGGCGCGTCCGGCCGCGCGGAATCGTGCCTCACCCGGCCCCGGCTGCCCGGCTCGACCACGCCACGCGCCGCCTCGGGGTTGGCGAACACCTGGTCCACCAGCGCCAGCACCGGCACGGTGGACCGGAACGACACCGTCAGCTCCGGCTCGCGCCACGCCTCGCCGCCGCCGCGCACCCGGTCGCGGAACCGCAGGTGCCAGTCGTGGAACGCCTTCGGATCCGCTCCCTGGAACGAGTAGATCGACTGCTTGTAGTCGCCCACCGCGAACACGGTGCGTGCCAGCGCACGCTCGTGCTCCGCCCCCCTTCCGACGAAGAACTCCTCGGTCAAGGCGCCGGCGATCCGCCATTGCAGGTCGGAAGTGTCCTGCACCTCGTCGAGCAGCAGGTGGTCGATGCCGCCGTCCAGCTTGTACAGCACCCAGGCCGATCCAGGGTCGGCCAGCAGCATCAGGGTGCGGGCGATCAGGTCGTCGTAGTCGACCAGGCCGCGCGCCCGCTTGGTCTCGGCGTAGCGGTCCAGCACCGGGCCCGCAAGGCGAAGCAGCGCCATCGTCAGGAACACCATGCGGATCGCCCGGCGGGCATCCTCCACCGCGGCCACCCGTTCCGCCTCGGCGACCAGCCCCGCCGCGATCTCCGGCCGCGACCCGGCCAGCCTGCCGCTGACGAAGCCCTTGGCCGCGCGCGGCTCGCCGGCACCGGTCAGGAACAGCGCGCGCCAGTCGTCCCAGGCCGCCGCCCGGTCCGGATGCGGCAGCGCCAGCCAGCCCGCGATCTGCTCCGCCTTTCTTCTCAGCGCCGGCGTCCCGTGCTCGATCGCCAGGCCGAGCAGCCGGCGCATCTCCGCCTCGTCCGGCAGACGCGACGCCGCCAGGATGCAGCCGGCCTCGTCCGCGTGCCGGATCCCCGCTACGTCCCGCAGCGCCGCCTCCACCGCTCCCGGATCGCGCGCCAGCAGGGCCACCGCCGGCGCCAGCAGCGGCGCCTTCGCCTGCAGCCGCGACACCAGCCGCACCGCCTCCGCCGCCCCCACCTGCCCGGCCAGCAGCGACACGGCATCCCGGTCCGGCCCCGCCGCCCGCGCGGCCAGCACCTCCTCCCAGGCCCGGTTCAGGGCGACGCGGGAATCGGTCTCCTCCACCAGCCGGAAATGCGGGCTGACCGCCGCCTCCACCGGGAACCGGCGCAGCAGCGACTGGCAGAAGGCGTGGATGGTGCCGATCCGCATGCCACCGGGAAGGTCCAGCACCCGGGCGAACAGGGCGCGCGCCGGCTGTCGCAGCGCCGCCGGACCGCCCACCCCGCCGTCGCAGCCCAGTGCGGCCAGCCGCCGGTCGAGCGACGCGTCGTCCAGCGTCACCCACCGTCCCAGCTCGCGCTGCAGCCGGATCGACATTTCCGCCGCCGCCGCCTTGGTGAAGGTCAGGCACTGGATGCGCGCCGGGTCGGTGCCGCCGACCAGCCGCCGTTCCGGATCGTCCGGCACCATCCGCGGCAGCATCAGCCGAAGCAGCCGGTCGATCAGCAGCTTGGTCTTGCCGCTTCCGGCCGAGGCCGACACGAACGCCGACACGTCCGGATCCGACGCCAGCCCCTGCTGCCGGTTCGCCAGCGCCACCGCATCCGCGACGCCGCTCACGCCCCGTCCTCCCGCGCCGCACTCCATTCCGCCACCCGCGCCAGCTGCGCGTAGTCCGGATAATCCGGCGCGTGGCCAGGGCGCGGATGCGACAGGTACGGCTGCTCCGGATCGTCATACGCGGCGACCAGCGCGCCCAGCGCCCGCCAGCACCGGTCCACCAGCGACCTCAGCGCGTCGTCCGCGGCCGGACGCCGTTCTCGGCCGGGCTCGGCGCCGCCGGATAGCCGCCAGTACACGATCTCCGCCGCCGGCGCCTCGAGCTCCGGCCCGAACGCCCCGCGCAGCGCCATCGCCGCTTCCAGCACCAGCTGCGACGACCAGCCTTCCTGCACCGCCTTGTCGCTCGGCAGGGTGCCGGTCTTGTAGTCGAACAACGCCAGGGCGCCGTCGGCGCGCCGCTCGATCCGGTCGGCGCGGCCGCTCAGCACGAAGGGCAGGCCGGACGGGGCGTCGAGCGTCGCGGTGCCGCCGATCTCGGTGCGCAGCAGCATCGGCGCGCCGTCCGCACGCCGTCGTCCTTCCTGCTCCGCCACCCAGCCGGCGATTCGTCGCAGCCGGGGCCGCCACCACGCCGCCAGCGACGGGCGCAGCGCCCGACGGTCCAGCGCCGCGTCGAACGCGTCCGCAAGACCCGCCGCGGCGTTGACCGGCCAGTCTCCGCCATGCGCCTCGAGGAACGCCGCCAGCGCGTCGTGGACGATCGTGCCGTAGTCGGCCGCGTCCGCCGCCTGCTCCAGCTCCGGCAGCGGCCTGAGCCGGAGCACGTGCCGGGCGTACACCGCGTACGGATCGCGCATCCAGGTCTCGATCTCGGTCACGCTCAGCCGGCGCGGCCGCAGCCGAACCGGCGGGCGCGGGGTCGGCGGGCGCACCGGCACCGCCGGACCGTCCGGCTGGTCCAGCAGGCGGAGCCAGGCCCCGGCGGGATGCGCCGGCAGCCGCACGCCGCGGCCGTGGAGGAACGCGTCCAGACGCACCAGCCAGCGCGCCGGCACCGCGGGTGCCCCGTCGCGCCGGCCGGGACAGGACAGCACCAGCTCCGGCGCCGAACAGCCGGCGGTCAGCCAGTCATGCGCCGCCTGCCCCACCGCCTCCTCCGGCGCCGGCAGCCCGACCCGGGCGCGCATCGGCCGGCTCATCCACGGTCCCGGATCCACCGCCGGCGGCCACACGGTTTCCGCCAGCCCCCCCAGCACCATCAGCTCGACCGTCTGCAGCCGCGCTTCCAGCAAGCCCCAGATGAACACGCGTGGATGCTCGGCCGCCCCCTCGGCCAGGCCGCGCAGCACCCGCCGGCTGCGCACCGCGACACGCAGCAGCGACGCGTCCAGCAGCCCGCCCAGCACCGCCGGCGCCTGGTCCGGCACGTCGGCGCAGGACCGGGCGAGCCCGGCCAGGTGCAGCGCCAGGGCGTTGCCCTCCTCGCCCCCCCACAGGATCGCGGCCCCCTCCTCCGCGTCGGTGGCGGCAAGCGCCTCGGCCGACCGTAGCAGCGCTCCCACCAGGGTCGGCACCGGGACGGTGCGCCGGTCCGACAGCTCCAGCAGCGGCGACAGGCAGCCGAGCACCCGGTCCAGGAACGCCAGCAGGCCGGCACCGGCGCCGCCATCCGGTCCGGCCAGCGCCTGCCGCAGCCCCGCCGGACCCGGCGCCGGCGCCGGACCGCGCAGCGCGCGCAGTTCCAGCTCCCGGGCGCGGGCACGACATTCCGCCGGCCGCAGCCCGGCCGCAGCCAGCGGGTGCTTGAGCAGCGACAACAGCGCCACCGGCGACAGTTCCTCCGACACCGCTTCCGCGAGGAGGCGCAGGAACACCGCGGGCGGGGTTTCCGCCAGGGGCTCGCCGGCGCTGTCATCCACCGACACGCCCCAGCGGGCCAGCTCCACAGCCACCCTTCCGGCCAGCCCACGGTCCGGCGTCACCAGCGCCGCCCGGCGGCCGGGCACCTCCAGCGCGCCGCGCAGCACCAGGGCGATCGCCGCCGCCTCCTCCTGCTGGTCGGCGGGGGACAGCCGGCTGATGCCGCCGACCTCGACCGGGTCCTCCTGGTCCATCCAGTCGCCCAGCGCTTGTTCCGGCAGCAGGGCGCGCGACAGGGTGCGCACCCGCACTTCCGGCACCACCGGCACGCCGCCCCAGCACACGGCGTCGCCGCGACGCGCGCCGAGCCCGGCCAGCAGCCGCGCCAGCCCCGCCTGCGGATGGCTGGCCGGCAGCGTTTCCCAGGTCGCCTCGTCCAGCACCTGGCCGTCGCCGCAATCCAGGCCGGGCACCACCAGCTGTCCCCGATCGAGCCGGGCCACCGCACGCAGCAGCGCCGCCACCGCCGGCGCGGCGTCGGTGAAGCCGGCGGCCCACACCGGATGGGCGGGCGGCTCGTCCTCCCAGCAGCGCGCCTGGGCACGGAGCAGCCCCATCTGCCGCGCCACCGGGTTGGCGAGCCCATTCTCCGCCAGCCAGGCTGGCCAGGTCCGGGTGACGATGGACAGGAACTCGAGCGTCACCTGCCAGTGCTCCGCGAACTCGGTGGCTGCCCCAGGCAGCGCCGCCGCCAGGTCGCATTCCGCGCGTTCGGCCTCGTCCATCAGCTCGGCCAGCGCCTGCGCCAGCGGCCAGGCCTGGTCCAGCGTCGGCGCGGTGCCGAACCGGGTGCCGGCGGCCAGCACCATCCGGCTCAGCAGCGCCAGGCGCTGGATCGGCTCCACCGCCGGCGGTGCCTCCAGCCAGCCGCCCAGCGCCAGGGGCGCCTCGTCCAGCGCGCCGATCGCGGCGATCCGCGGCAGCAGCATCACCCTTCCGTCGGACAAGCGCAGGAACGCTTCCGACAGCGCCCGCGCCGCGCGCCGGGTCGGCAGCAGGATCAGCCCGCGCGCCGACGCGAGCGGGTCGCCGGTCCCGGCCTGTTGCAGCCACGCCCCCGCCAGCACGTCCAGGAACGGCAGGTGGTGCGGGATCGCCGCCAGGTTGAGGCTCATGTGGTGGTGGGTCCGAGCAGCGGGTCGCGCAGGGCGCGCTCGGTCTCAGCGATGTCGGACGGCCGTGTCAGGTGGAACCACGGCCCGTCATGCACGATCGCCCGCACCCGGTCGGCGGCGATCGCCGCGTCCCACAGCCCGTTCATGCTGAACGCGCCGTGGTTGATGCCGTCGAACAGCGTGGGCGACAGCACCTGCACGCCCCCGAACACGTAGGGCACGATCTCGTTCTCCCGACGGCGGCGCAGGTGGCCGAACTCGTCGATCGCGAAGTCGCCGCCGCCGACCTCGCCCACCACGGTGGTGGTACGCACCAGCAGCAGCAGCGCGTCGATCGACCGCGCGTCGAACCCGTCGGCCAGGCGACGCAGCGCCGGGATCGGCCCGTCGAGCCAGAAGCTGTCGCCGTTCACCACCACGAACGGCTCCCCCGCCGGCAGGGCGCCCGAGCGAAGCGCCGCCAGCACCGCACCGCCGGTGTCCAGCAGCTCGGGCTCGGCCTGCAGCACCGTGCGCGGCCGCGCCGAGGCCCGCAGGGCCCGTGCCCGCAGCCGGTCCGCCACCTGGCCGCCGTGCCAGTGGGCGTTGACCACGGCGGTGTCGATCCCGGCGGCATGCAGCCGGTCGAGCGCGTGGTCGAGCAGGGAACGGCCGCCCACCGACAACAGCGGCTTCGGCGTGTGGCCGGTCAACGGCTGCATGCGCGTGCCGAGCCCGGCCGCCAGCACCATGCCGGTACGCAGGACCACGCTCACGGGCCGTCGAGCCCGGCCGGCAGGCGGTCCGGCCAGCCCGTCAGGATCGCCGAGCGCGGCGCGTCGGCGTCCGGATCGGCCGGTGCGTCGCCCGGCCGCAGCACCACGCGCAGCGCGTCCGCGGGTGCCAGCGGGCCGAGCCGGTCCGGCCATTCCACCAGCACCACCCCGTCCCGCGCCTCGTCCCAGCCCAGCTCAGCGACCGCGCCCGGCCCGTCGAGGCGCCACAGGTCGAAATGCGCGATCAACAGGATCGTGCCGTCCGCGGCGGCGGCCTCGTAGCCCTGCACCAGGGTGTAGCTCGGGCTCGGCACCTCCATGTGCGGCCGGCCGCAGGCCTCGCGCAGCAGGGCGCGGGCCAGCGCCGTCTTGCCGGCGCCCAGCGGGCCGTCGAGCAGCACCGAGTCGCCCGGGCGAAGCAGCCGGGCCAGTTCCCGCCCGAGCGCCTCGGTAGCGCCCAGATCCGGCAGGTGGCGGGACAGGCAGGACGTCATCCCGGCATCTTGCCGTAGCCCTGCCATGCTTCACAATGCGGCCGCGTCAACGGAACCGGGGAACGATGGACTTGGACGGCGGGGGGCAGGGCCAGGCGGATCTCGCGGTCGACGTGGCGATCGTCGGCGCCGGTCCGGCCGGGCTGTTCGCCGCCTTCCAGTGCGGCATGCTGCGCCTCCGCGCGGTGCTGATCGACGCGCTGACGGAAACGGGCGGGCAGTGCACCGCGCTCTACCCGGAGAAGCCGATCTACGACATCCCGGCGCATCCGGGGATCGAGGCCGGCGCGCTGATCGCCGAGCTGGAGCGGCAGGTGGCTCCCTTCGACGTGCCGCGCCTGCTCGGCCGCCGGGTGGACGGCTTATCGGGCCGTCGCGGCGCGTTCCGGCTGCGCACCGACCGTGGCGACGTGGTGGCGGCGCGTGCGGTGCTGATCGCCGCCGGCGCCGGGGCGTTCGGCCCGAACCGGCCGCCGCTGGAGGGCCTCGCCGCCTACGAGGCCAGCGGCGCGGTGCAGTACTTCGTGCGCTCCCGCGAAGCCTTCCGCGGCCGCACGGTGGCGATCGCCGGCGGCGGCGACAGCGCGGTGGACTGGGCGCTGTCGCTCCGGGAGGTGGCGGCCCGCGTGTGGCTGATCCATCGCCGTCCCCGCTTCCGCGCCGCCCCCGACAGCCTGTCGCGGCTGGAGGCCGCCGCCGCGCGCGGCGAGGTCGAGCTGGTGGTGCCCTACCAGCTGCACGGGCTGCACGGCGAGAACGGAACGTTGTCCGGGGTGTCGGTGGCGACCCTCGACGGCGCGGTGCGTGTGCTGGAGGCGGACCGGCTGCTACCGTTCTTCGGGCTGTCGACCGATCTCGGCCCGATCGCCACCTGGGGCATGCAGACCGGCCTGCACGGTCTGATCCCGGTCACCCCCTCGACGCTGGAGACCAGCTTGCCGGGCGTGTTCGCGATCGGCGACGTGGCCAGCTACCCCGGCAAGCTCAAGCTGATCCTGCAGGGCTTCAGCGAGGCGGCGATGGCGGCGCACGCGATCCACGGCGTCGCCCGCCCGGACGAGCCGCTCCGCTTTGAGCATTCCACCAGCCGCGGCCTGCCAGGGTGACACCGGCCGACGTGATCCCGGCCGACGTGATCCCGGCCGGTCGGGCCGGCGGCTCCTTGTTCATTGACCTCGGCGCCGTCGCCGCCAACTGGCGCACGCTAGCCGGCATCGCCCACCCGGCGGAGTGCGCCGCGGTGGTCAAGGCGGACGCCTACGGGCTCGGCATCGCCGCCGTGGCACCGGTGCTGGCGGCGGCGGGCTGCCGCTCCTTCTTCGTCGCCCACCTGGACGAGGGCATCGTCCTGCGCGAACTGCTCGGGCCGGACCCGTCGATCCTGGTGCTGAACGGCATCCCGCCCGGCACCGCGCCGGAGTTCGACGCGCACCGGCTGCTTCCGGTGCTCAACAGCCTGGGCCAGGTCGCCGAATGGCGCCGTCTCGCCATGGCCCGGGAGCGTCCGCTGCCCGCCGCGTTGCAGGTCGACACCGGCATGTCGCGCTTCGGCCTGTCGCCCGAGGAGGTGCACGCGCTGGCCGGCCCGGACGGCTACGCCGGCATCGACGTCCGGCTGGTGATGAGCCATCTGGGCTGCGCCGACGAGCCGTTCCATCCGGCCAACGAGTCGCAGCGCGCGGCGTTCGCGCGGCTGCGCCCGTTGCTGCCGGCCGCGCCCGCCAGCCTGGCGGCGTCGTACGGGATCTTCCTCGGCCCGGCGTTCCACCTCGACATGGTCCGCCCCGGGGTGGCGCTGTTCGGGGTGCCGCCGGGATCGGGCCGTCCCAACCCCTTGCGCGCGACCGTGCGGCTGCAGGGCCGCATCGTGCAGACGCGCTCCATACCGGCCGGCGCCTTTGTCGGCTACGGCGCCCGCTTCGTGGCCGAGCGGCCGAGCCGGATCGCCACCGTTGCGGTCGGCTACGCCGACGGCTTCCTGCGCGCCGGCGGCGGACGCGGCGTGGCCTTCCTGCCGGGAGGCGGCCCGCCGCTGCCGATCGTCGGGCGGATCTCGATGGACTGCCTCGGCGTCGACGTGACCGACGCCCCGGACGCGGCGCTGGAAGAAGGGGCGCTGGAAGAAGGCATGGCGCTCGACCTGATCGGGCCGCATCGTCCGGTCGAGGCGGCGGCGGCGGCGGCCGGCACCATCGCCTACGAGATGCTGACCGCGCTGGGCCACCGCTACCACCGCCACTACCTCGCCGCCCCCGGCGGCTGACGCCGCCCTTGCCGGGGGGCCTGGGCATGGCCAAGTCGAGGAACGGAACGCGGCGGGAGCCATCGGGACATGAAGGTGGCGGTGCTCGGCGGCGGCGTGATCGGGGTGAGCTCCGCCTGGTACCTGGCGCGGCTCG
Organism: uncultured Acetobacteraceae bacterium; assembly: GCA_964249735.1. Lineage (GTDB taxonomy): Bacteria > Pseudomonadota > Alphaproteobacteria > Acetobacterales > Acetobacteraceae > Lichenicola. The sequence continues at coordinate 16,139 of CAXUDP010000026.1, forward strand.
GCCACGAGGTCGAGCTGATCGAGCGGCAGCCGGGCGTGGCGCTGGAAACCAGCTTCGCCAACGCAGGCCAGGTCTCCCCCGGCTACTCGACCCCCTGGGCGGCACCCGGCCTGCCGCGCAAGGCGCTGGGCTGGATGCTGAAGAAGCACAGCCCGCTGCTGATCCGCGCCCGCTTCGACATCGCCATGATGCGCTGGATGGCGGCACTCCTCGCCAACTGCACGGAGGAGGCCTACGACCGCAACAAGGGCCGCATGCTGCGCCTGGCCGAGTACAGCCGCGACTGCCTGGACGACCTGCGCCACGAGACCGGCATCACCTATGACGACCGCCAGGGCGGCCTGATCCAGCTGTTCCGCACGCAGGCACAGCTCGACCACGCGGCCTCCGACATGCGCATCCTGACCGAAGGCGGCATCCCGCACGAGCTGCTCGACCGGGATGGCGTGGTGCAACACGAGCCCGGTCTGGCGCATTCCGCCCACCTGCTGAAGGGCGGGCTGCGCCTGCCCGGCGACCAGTCCGGTGACGCCCACCTGTTCACCCGCCGGCTGGCGGAAAAGGCGGAAGCCGCCGGGGTGCGGTTCCGCTACGGGCTCGGCATCGAGCGCCTCCTGTTCGAGCCGGACCGGATCACCGGGGTCGAGACCAGCGGCGGGCTCGTCACCGCCGACGCCTATCTCGCCGCCACCGGCGTGCACACCGCGCGCCTACTCCGCCCGCTCGGGCTGCGCCTGCCGGTCTACCCGGTGAAGGGCTACTCGCTGACCGTCCCGCTGACCGATCCCGCCCGCGCGCCGACCTCGACGGTGAACGACGAGACCTACAAGGTGGCGATGACCCGGCTCGGCGACCGCATACGCGTCGGCGGCACCGCCGAGCTCGCCGGCTACGACCTGCGCCTGTCGCCGGAGCGGCGGGAAACCCTGGAGCTGTCGTTCAACGAGCTGTTCGGCGGCGGCGATCTCAAGCGCGCCACCTACTGGACCGGCCTGCGCCCCAACACTCCGGACGGCACGCCGATCGTGGGATCCGCCGGGCGCTACCGCAACCTGTGGATCAACACCGGGCACGGCACACTCGGCTGGACCATGGCCTGCGGCTCCGGCCGCCTGGTCGCCGACCTGATCTCCGACCGCCGGCCCAACATCGAGCACGCCGACCTGTCGCTGTCCCGCTACGCCGCGTGAACACTGTTCACGTGAACAGTGTTCACAGAGCCGGCTGCAACGCCGCCCGATCGGCACGCGGTCGCACGTAGGTCTCGATCAGGCCACGCACCTGCTCGAACACCATGGCTTGGTCGAGCCGGTAGTTGCTGCGGTCCTGCTCGTCGGCGCCGGCCTCGGTTCCGGCCAGGTCCTCCGCCGCCTCCGGCGCGTTGAACAGCAGCGGAGTCGGGTTCTCCATCGCGCCGGGGTGGTGGTAGATCGACAGGTCGTGGCGGTTCTCGAGGTTCCAACGTCCGACCGTGGTCAGGCCCGGTGTGTTGCAGACCCAGCGGTACTTGGCGAGGGCTGCTCCCCAGGGGGCGACGAAGAAGTCCGCCTGGGCGCACCACAGCACGCTTTCCGGGATCGGCCGGCCGATGTTGTCGACGATCGTCACGGCCGAGCCGGCGAAGGCGCGCCGGAGGAAGGCGGTGATCGCGAGCTCGCGCTGCAGGAAGGTGGTGCCGCCGGAGAAGTTGTCGCCGAAGCTGGCATAGGTGGCGCCGGGTGCGTCCCCGGCGCTGTTGTGCCCGTCGATCACAACCGTCAGCGGGCCGACCGCGTCCGCCAGCATGCTGATCAGGGCATGCGCGAAGCCCTGCATGTCCTCCACCGTGCGGTTGCCGATGCGCAGGCCCACCAGCACCACCGGACCCGCAGCCGCCGCGGCCGCGGCCCGCGCCGCCACGTCGGCCCAGCGCGGGGCGCGGCGCAGCGCCGCGACGATCCGGGTGCCGACCTGGGCCGGGACCGAGATGCCGGTGGACTTGATGACGCGCTGCCGCTCCCGGTAGAACGTGCCGACATGGGCGTTCAGGGTGTGGTCGAGCCGCACCACCTTGCCGGCGAGCTCGGGGAAGATCTCGTCGATCGGGCCGTACAGCTCGGGATGGTGACGGGTCTCGAACACGTAGAAGCGGGGCAGCTTCTCCGACGGGAACGCGTCCACCAGGTAGGACACGCCGCTGAGGTCCTGCCATACGAAGTGGCCGAGATGGATCGCCGGGAAGCCGCGGAACGCGTGCACCACCTCTCCGTCGGGCTGCAGCAGGGCGGCGATCAGCTCCGGCCCGAACTGCGCCGCGTGCTGCAGCAGCCGGCCGCGAGCCCGCTCGCAATAGGGGCGGGCGCCGCCCATGTGGCCCTCGTCCTGCGCCACCAGGAGGTCGGCGGCGGGGAAATACACTGCGAAGGTGCGGAAGAAGCCGGCCATGGCGAACACATAGAAGGTCAGCCCGTGCCGCTCGTCGTGCACCTGGTAGGCGAAGCACTGGTCGTCGAGGTAGAGCGTGCGCGCCGGCGCTTCGATCCGGTGCCCGTCCACCGGGGACGGCCACGACATGGTGCCGCGCTCGACCAGCCGGAACAGCTCCGAGCGCAGAAACTGCAGGCACAGCGCCCGTGTGTGGTCGGGATCGAGCACGATCCGCCCGCCGCCGGCCGACGGCACGGTGTAGCGCATCGCCGGCGGCAAGGTATCGGTCAAGATCCAGGTGAGCGCCGGCCGGTCCGGCTCGACCGCCAGGTGGAAGCCGAGCAGGTCGCAGCGCAGGCCGGGCGTGCAGCCAAGCAGCCAGGCGAGCTCGGGGTCCGGCGGCAGCGTGGGCGCCAGGATCACCCGGTCCCAGAGCCGGTCGAACAAGGCGGCGCAGGCGGAACGCAGGGCCGTCCGGAACGGGCCCGCGAGCTGCTGGGCGTTGTTGCCGAGGTAGCGGGCGTCGCGGTCGACGTACCAGATACCGGCGTGGCCGTCCTCGTGCAGCAGCTCCAGCGCGATCACCGGCGCCAGGCGCGTCTCCACCCGGTCGATCCGCCAGCCGGGGCCCAGCACCATGACATGGCCGTCCTGCGCGATGTCGCGGCCGCGCAGCCAGCCCAGCGCGTCCGGGGCGGCGGGAAGAACCCGCTCCAGCACCGCGTCCGGCGGCGGCGGGACGTTCGGCGGCTGTGCTGCGCGTGCGATCTCGCGGCGGAGGTCGAGAAGCAGGCCGAGCAGCGCACGCACCGCGTCCGGCGGGTCGCAGGGCATGCCGGGGGTGCCGGTCGCCTGCAGCCAGGACAGGGCGGGTGCGGTGCGGCTGCGCACGATGTCGAGCAGCGGCGCCGGCAGCCCGGCGATGTCGTTGCCGATGAACCGGCCGTCACCGTCCAGCAGCCAGAACCCGGCCCGGCCGGAGCCGTGGCGGAACTCCAGCACCAGCAGCGGCCGGAACAGGGTCAGCAGGGCGCCGGGGATCCAGCCCTCGACGAAGTCGCGCACCGGGGCGTCGTCCTTGACCAGGGCGAGCACGAGCCCGGGCCCGAGGCGCAGGCGGTATCCGTCCGGGCCCGGCTCCACCGCGTCGTGAACCAGTGGGGACAGGCCAGCCGCCTCGGTCCGGGTCAGCATGGGCGCGTGCCGGCCGCGGTCTTGTGAACGACGTTCACGGGAAGAAGCCGTTCCCGCCGCGCCCCAGCCGCTCCTGCCCGGTCGCGACCGACACGCTCAGGACGCTGCCGTAGGGCAGCGCGGTCTGCACGCCGACCGCGACGCTGCTGCCGCTGACGGCAGGCAGGTCGTGGAAGTGCGGACCCTGGCCGGTGGCCGCCTGGAGGAAGGCGCGCGTGCTGCCGCCGAGCAGGCCGCTGTCGAGCTCGATGGCGGTGCTGTGCAGGCCGCCCGAGCCGAAGGATTGCGACACGGCGCCACCCTGCAGCAGCGGCGGAGAGGCGCCAGGCAGGGCACCCGCGAGCGGTCCCGCCGGGGCCGCGGGCAGGATCGGGGCCAGCGAGAAGTTGCCGGGCGTGCTTAGGGGGCTGCCGTCGCCGGGAGCGCCGGCGCGGGCCGACGCGCCCCAAAGGAGGGCGGACAGGAACGCGGATGCCAGCAGGATGCCGGCGCGCCGCATCAGTCGGTCACCTTGGCCACGCGCAGGGTGTTGGTGGTGCCGGCGCGGCCGAACGGCACGCCGGCGGCGATCACCAGCAGGTCGTCCACCTTGGCGATCCCGGCCGCCTTGGCCACGTCCACCGCGGCTTCCACCACGTGGGCCATGGTTTCGTTGGCGCCGTGCTCGCCGGTGACCAGCGCCTGCACCCCCCAGACGGCCGATAGGCGGCGCGCGGCGGGCAGGTTGGCAGCCAGGCCCAGGATCGTGCAGGGCGGGCGCTCGCGAGAGATGCGCACCGCGGAGCGGCCGGACAGGGTGTAGGCGACGATCGCCACCGCGCCGATCGACTGCGCCACCTGTTGTGCCGCATAGGCGATCGAGTCGGCGGTGGTGCCGTCCGGCGCCGGACGGGAGGCCTCCTGGCTCGACTGCCAGCCCTGGTCCGCCTCGACCTGCTGGGCGATGCGCTTCATGATCGACACCGCCTCGATCGGGTACTGGCCGACCGCGGTCTCGCCCGACAGCATCACCGCGTCGGCGCCGTCGAACACGGCGGTGGCCACGTCGGAGGCCTCGGCGCGGGTTGGGGTGGGGGCGGAGATCATGCTTTCCAGCATCTGCGTCGCCACCACCACCGGACGGCCGAGCTGCCGGGCGGCGCGGATGATGCGCTTCTGTTCCAGCGGCACGCGCTCGGGCGGCAGCTCCACGCCGAGGTCGCCGCGGGCCACCATCACCGCGTCGGACAGGCGCAGGATCTCGTCCAGGTTGTCGAGCGCCTGCGGCTTCTCGACCTTGGTCATGATCCAGGCGCGCCCCTTCACCAGGTCTCGCGCCTCCTGCACGTCCTCCGCGCGCTGCACGAAGCTCAGGCCGATGTAGTCGACGCCGTGCTCCAGCGCGAACTCCAGGTCGGCGCGGTCCTTCACCGTGAGTGCTGGGATCGGCAGCACCACGTCGGGAACGTTGACGCCCTTGCGGTCGCTCAGGATGCCGCCGTTGACCACCTCGGTCTCGAGCCGGTCGGCGTGGCAGGCGGTGACGCGCAGGCTCAGCCGGCCGTCGTCGAGCAGCAGCAGCGAGCCGACACGGGCAGCCTGGATGATCTCGGGATGCGGCAGCTGCACGCGGCGCTCGTCGCCGGGGGCGCCGTCCAGGTCCAGGGTGAAGCTGTGGCCGGGCACCAGCGAGGTGCGGCCGCCGGCAAAGGTGCTGACGCGCAGCTTCGGGCCCTGCACGTCGGCCAGGATGCCGATCGGCCGGCCGCGCCTGCGCTCCACCGCGCGGATGGCGGCGATGCGGGCGCCGTGCTCGGCGTGCAGCCCGTGCGAGAAGTTGACCCGGAACAGGTCGACCCCGGCCTCGGCCAGCGCCGCGATGCGGTCCTCCGAGCTGCTTGCCGGACCAAGGGTGGCGACGATCTTGGTGCGTCGGGAAAGAACGGAGGCAACGGGAAAGGCGGACACGGCAGATCTCCTGAACGCACCAGAACCGGCAGGGGCGATGGAACGCGGCCCTCAGGGTGCCAGAATTGTCCCCAAGGACAAAAGCCCCCCAGGGCGGCGCGGGGGGAGGCGCGGCGGGACCGGTCCAGAATGCGCCGCGCGGGGCAGGACGACAGGGAAGACGGCGATCATGGCGGAAGGATGGCCTCGCCGGGCAGCATCCCCCAGAACGCGGAACGCCCGAGCCAGCCGGAATAAGTGCGGACGCTGACCCGGCACCAGTCGGACCCGGCGGCGCAGCTGCGTATGCGGCCGATCACGCCCGGCTTGAGGATCGCCACCACCGCGGCGTCCGGCCGGGGCTCCGCCCGGAGCGTGCGGCTGCCGGGCGGCGGGGCGGACGCGTCGTCCGGCGCGGCGGGAGCATCGGCCGCCGGGGCAGCGGGCAGCACCACGAAGGAGCGCGTGCCGACCAGGGTCGCCTGGTGCACCCAGCCCTTCACCCCGTCGGAATCCTGCACCAGGCGCCACACGTCGAACTCGCGCTCGATCTCCACCGGCAGGTCGCGCCGCTTGTACACCCACTGGATCGGGTAGCGGGTGCCGGGGCCGCTGCGCAGGTTCACCGCGTCGGCGCGCAACGATGCGAACCGGGGCAACGGCAGGCCGGTGCTGCTGCCCTTCGGCGGGGCGGGCGGCACGGGCGGCGGTGCCGGCGGCTCCGGCGGGGGCGGCGGCACCTGCGGAGCGGCGTGGCGCGCCGGACGCGCGGCATGACCGCGGTGTGGATGCAGGACCGCATGGACATGGGTGCGCAGGGCGTGCAGCACCGGATGGGCATGCGGCCGGTCGGCCGCCGGCGCCTGTGCCCGGGCCGGGGAGCCGGCGAGCAGCATCGCCCAGGACAGCATCACGGCGCCGACGACGGTGGCGGTCGAACGGCGCGGAGGAACGGCGGGCATGGCTGCATCCCTGCCAAGGCCCAGGCCGCAGGGCAAGGGGTGCCGGCCGTCAGATCGACAGCAGCTGGCCGGCGCCGACCGCGTGGAGGAAGGTCGGCACGCCGACCCGCTCGACCTGCTCCAGCAGCGCCTCCGGCGGGAGCGCGATCGCCCTCAGCCCGGACTCGCACGCCATCAAACGCACGCCGAGCGGCGACAGCGCGTCCCGCAGCGCCGCGAAGCCGGCGACGCCGCGTGCACGGAGGGTTGCGTCCGCTGCGCTGCCGTCGAGGCCGGACCAGTCGCGGCAGAGGGCGTGCAGGCCGTTCTGGGTCGCGAACAATGCCACCGGCCGGTCCAGCGCCGCCGCCGCCGCCGCCATCAGCAGCGCGGTGTGTGCCCGGCGGTAGCAGCCGCTCAGCAACAGGATGCCGAGCGCGGGCTCAGCCACGATGCGCCGACAGGTCGTGGATGCGCGGGTGGTGGCCGCACAACGGGCAGTCCGGATCGGACTTGAGGCGGATGGTGTGGAAGCGGACCGCCAGCGCGTCCCAGACCAGCACCCGTCCGGACAATCCCTCGCCGAGGCCGAGCACCTCCTTGAGCACCTCGGTGGCCTGCAGCGTGCCCATCACCCCGGTGACGGCGCCGAACACGCCGGCCTCGGCGCAGGACGGCGCCATGCCGGGACCGGGCGGTTCCGGATGGAGGCAGCGGTAGCAGGGGCCGCCGCGATGCGGGGCGAAGGTGGACAGCTGGCCCTCGAAGCGCGACACCGCGGCCGAAACCAGGGTGCGGGCGCCAAGCGCGCACGCGTCGGCCAGAAGATAGCGGGTGGGAAAGTTGTCGCTGCCGTCGCACACCAGGTCGTAGTCGGCGATCAAGGGCAGCACGGTGTCGGCGTCGAGGCGCACCGGATGCTGCCGGACCTGCACCAGCGGATTCAGCGCGGACAGGGTTTCCGCGGCGGAGGAAACCTTGGAAGCGCCGACCCGGGCGGTGGCGTGCACCACCTGGCGCTGGAGGTTGGACAGTTCCAGCACGTCGTCGTCCACCAGCCCGATCGTGCCGATGCCGGCGGCGGCGAGGTAGAGCGACAACGGTGCGCCGAGGCCGCCTGCGCCGACCACCAGCACGCGCGCGTCGCGCAGGCGCGCCTGGCCGGTGCCGCCGACCTCGGCCAGCAGGATGTGTCGGGAATAGCGCTGCACCTCGTGTTCGGAGAACTGCAGGTTCATGGGTGATCCGGAGGGGCGCCGGTTCTTCACGTCGCGTTCGGGAACTGCGCGCATTATAGGGATATGGGCACGTCGATCGCGCTTGACCACGGGTCGAGCGGTAGGAGATGATGCTTCATGGCAGACCGGCTTGTGGAACAGGGAGCGTGCATCATGACCTTCCGGAAGCCCGGCCTGCGCCAGCAGGCTGCTGCGGTGTCCGCCACCTGCCTCGCCTTCGCCTTGTTGTTCTACGCGCTGTCGCCGGTGGCGACGCTGTTGTCGGTGGCAAACGGGCTGCAGCACGAGGATGTCGCCGCCCTGCGCGGCGCGCTCGACTGGCGCGCGGTGCGGCTCGGCCTGAAGGCCGATTTCGGCGGCGGGCTGCCGGTCAGCCTGGCCAGCGCCAAGGTGTCGGCGGCGGATGACGAGCTGCCGGGGTTCGGGGAGTCGTTCGCCAGCACGCTGGTGTCGCACGTGGTCGACGACGAGGTGACGCCAGAGCGGATGATGGCGATGCTGTCCCGGAGCGATGCCGGCGGGATCGCGCAGGCGGGTGCGCTCGCGGCGGTGCGCTCGGTCCTGGGCCGGGTGGAGCGGGTCGCGTTCCTCGGTCCGGCACGGTTCGAGGCGGCGATCCGGATGTCGGACGATCCGTCGGCACAGCCGGTCTGCGTGTCGATGCGGCTGGAACACTGGCAGTGGAAGATCACCGAGATCCACCTGCCGGAGCAGATGCTGCAGGGTGGCGGCAGCCTGATTCAGAGCGCAAGCAACCGGACCTGAACCGGACCGGCTAGCCGGCCGGCCGCGCGCGGCCGGCGACCCGAAGCAGCTCCTCGAACGCCACCACCAGGTGATACAGCGTGCTGGCGGGGACGCCCGATCCGCAGGCACGACCCGACCCGTCGAACTGGTCGATCCACAGCCCAACCGGATCGGTTGCGAGGTAGGTGTCGAGCACGCGGCAGGCGACCCTGGCGGCGGCGTCCGGCTCGCCGTTGGCGATGTGGCTCTTGATCAGCTCGGTCTGCGGCCAGAGGCGCCTCGTGGTGCGACGCGGCGTTCCCGTCCGGTCGCACTCGTCGATCGCGAAGCCGTCGCGGTCCAGCCCGTGCGCCAGCGCCCAGCGGTGCAGCCGGCCGGCCTCGGGGCGCAGGTCGGGGCCGCCTGCCTCGGCCAGGCGGTGCAGCAGCCATGACCATTCCAGGTGATGCCCTGGCTCGACCGAGCTGCCGTGCGGATGCGGCGCCGGGTCCCAGCCGGCGGTGAAATGCTCGCCCAGCGTGTCGGTGTCGCGGTGGAGGAAGCGCTCCGCGAACAGGGCGGCAAGCCGGTCGGCGCGGTCGAGGTATGGCTGCGCCCCGGTGAGGCGGTGCCAGGCGAGCATCGCCTCCAGCAGGTGCATATGCGGGTTGGAACGACGCGGCAGGCAGTCGGGCAGGCACTCGCGGACGCTGCCGTCACGCGGATCGGCCAAAGCCGCGTCGACGAAGGCGAGCGTGTCCCGTGCCAGGAGCCGGGCGCGGTCGAGGCCTGCGGCAGCGGCGCCGGCAAGGCCGAACAACAGGAAGGCCTGGTCGTAGCTGTCGCGCTTGGCGTCGAGCGGCTGCCCGTCGCCGGACAGGAGGTGGATCCAGCCGCCTTCTTCCGCCCACGCGGCGGCGGCGATGGCGTCGAGGGTTCGGTCGAGCCCAGGTCGCAGGGCGTGGCCGAACGCCATCGCGCGCGAGAAGCAGTGGAGCTGGCGTCCCTGCACCCGCACCCGACGCGGGGCGGCGAGATCCGGACGGCCCGCTTCGTCAAGACTTTCGACGAACAGCTGATTGCGGGGGTCGATCCCGCACGCGATCCAGAGCGGCCAGGCCTGGACGAACCAGGCCTCGATCCGGTCCGCCGCTTCGGCCATCCCGATCCCGGACATGACAGTCTCCTTCCCCTGTGTCGTCCTGCGGCCACTGCAGCACCCGGTCAAGGGTGGGGGCGGGCCTTCCTTCCGGGCCGCCGCACCCCATCTTCCGTAACGATCCGGCTTGCCGCAGTTCTGTGGCTGGCGCTAGAACGGAACAGGAACGATTGATGGACCTGCTAGCCAAGCTCGAGATCCTGGCGGATGCCGCGAAGTACGATGCGTCCTGCGCGTCCAGCGGCACGGAGAAGCGCGACAGCCTGGGTGCCGCCAAGGGCGTCGGCTCGACCGAGGGCATGGGGATCTGCCACGCCTATGCGCCGGACGGGCGCTGCATCTCGCTGCTGAAGATCCTGCTGACCAACTTCTGCCTGTACGAGTGCGCGTACTGCATCAACCGGCAGTCGTCGTCGGTGAAGCGGGCGCGGTTCACGGTGGACGAGGTGGTCCGGCTCACGCTGGGCTTCTACCGGCGCAACTGCATCGAGGGGCTGTTCCTGTCGTCGGGCATCATCCGCTCGCCGGACTACACCATGGAGCAGGTGATCGGGGTGGCGCGCACGCTCAGGGTCGAGCACGGGTTCCGCGGCTACATCCACCTCAAGACCATTCCCGACGCAGACCCGCTGCTGCTGGAGGAGGCTGGACGCTGGGCGGACCGGCTGTCGATCAACGTCGAGCTGCCGACCGAAGCGGCGCTGAAGGACTACGCCCCGGAGAAGGACATGGGCGGCATACGCCGCTCGATGGGGCGGATGCGGCTCGGCATCGACGCGGCGCGGGAGAAGACCAGGCCGGGAGCCGCGAAGCCGCCGCGCTTCGCGCCGGCGGGGCAGAGCACGCAGGTGATCGTCGGCGCCGACCCAAGCCCCGACCGCGCCATCCTGCGCATGAGCAGCAACCTGTATGGCGCATACGGGCTGCGGCGGGTGTACTACTCGGCGTTCAGCCCGATCCCGGACGCGTCGGCCGCGCTGCCGCTGCAGCCGGCGCCGCTGCTGCGCGAGCACAGGCTGTATCAGGCGGACTGGCTGCTGCGGTTCTACGGCTTCGGCGTGGAGGAGCTGGCGACCGATGCAGCCGGCAACCTCGACCTGGTACACGATCCGAAGCTGGCCTGGGCGCTGGAGAATCGCCAGATGTTCCCGGTGGACGTCAACGCCGCCGAGCGCGAGGCGCTGCTGCGCGTGCCGGGCCTGGGGGTGAAGTCGGTCGACCGGATCATCCAGGTGCGCCGGCACCGGGGCTTGCGCATGGCCGACCTGGCGCGGCTGCGGCTGTCGCTGGCCAAGATCGCCCCGTTCATCACCGCGCTGGACCACCGGCCGGCGGGGGAACTCGACAGCGCGCGGCTTTCGGCGAGGCTGGCGCCGCAACCCAGGCAGCTCGCCCTGCTTTGAAGGCTCATGCAGAGCGTCGTTCTCGCCCACGAGGTTGACTTCGCAGGATGGCGCGACGCGGCGCGCCGCCTGGCGCTGGAGGGGGTGGCCCCGGAAGGGGTGCACTTCTCGGTCGGAGAACCCGACGACCTGTTCGCGCAAGGGTCGGCGGAAGCGCCGGAGCCGGTGGCTCCGCAGGCGCCCGGCAGCTTCACCGTGTCGCGCGCGCTGGTCGAATTGGCGCAGACGGTGATCCAGGCGAGGGAGCCGGAACGGTTCGACCTGCTCTACGGCCTGGTCTGGCGCGCGCAGCACGGCGAGCGGAAGATCGCGGAGCTGGTGACCGACCCGACGGTGCAGCGCGCGGTCCGGCTGGCGCAGTCGGTGCGTCGCGACACCCACAAGATGCGCGCCTTCCTGCGCTTCCGCGAGGTGCCACCGGATGGGGGTGACGGCGACGCGACGCGCTACGTCGCCTGGTTCGAGCCGGAGCACTTCATCGTCGAGGCGAACGCCGACTTCTTCGTGCGCCGCTTCGCGACCATGCTGTTCTCGGTTCTGACCCCGTATCGCAGCCTGCACTGGAACGGCACCGAGACGCGGTTCGGCCCGGGTGCGGAGCCGTCCGAGGTACCGGACGACGACGCGCTGGAGCGCTACTGGCGGGCGTATTTCAGCGCCATCTTCAACCCGGCCCGGCTCAAGGTGTCGGCGATGACGTCGGAGATGCCGAGGAAGTACTGGCGCAACCTTCCCGAGGCGGCGGCGATCCCGGAACTGATCCGCACCGCGGCGCGTCGGACCGAGACAATGCTGGAGGCGGTGCCGGTGGACACGATCGATCCAAAGCCGAAGCGACGCGCGGCGGCGCCGGATGCCGGGCCTGCCCTCGGGCTCGCCGACGCCGACCCGGTGCGTCCCGGCACGGTGGCGGAGCTGGCGCAGGCGGCGGCGGCGTGCCGGCGCTGCCATCTGTGGGAGCCGGCGACCCAGGTGGTGTTCGGCGAGGGGCCGTCGGACGCGCGGATGATGATGGTGGGCGAACAGCCGGGCGACCAGGAGGACCTGGCGGGGCGGCCGTTCGTGGGGCCGGCGGGGCAGCTGCTTGACCGGGCGATCAAGGAGGCAGGGATCGATCGCAGCACGGTGTACGTCACCAATGCGGTCAAGCACTTCAAGTTCGAGGCGCGCGGCAGGCGGCGGATCCACGCCAAGCCGGACCTGGTGGAGATACGCGCCTGCAACGTGTGGCTGGAAGAGGAGCGGCGGGCGGTGAAGCCGGCGCTGGTGGTGATGCTGGGCGCCACCGCGGCGCGGGCGGTGCTGGGGCGGGCGGTCACCATCGGGCGGGAGCGGTCGCAGCCGATCGCTCTGCCGGACGCTTACGGCAGCAACGCGCAGGGCTTCATCACGGTGCACCCGTCCTACCTGCTGCGGATCCCGGACGAGGACACCAAGCAGCGCGAGTACGTGGCGTTCGTCGCCGACCTGAAGCAGGCGCTGGCGCTGGCAAACAGCTAGCACTTTCTGCAAGCATCCCAGGATCCGCGATCCATGACGGTCACCGTGGTCGAGACGCCCGTGCTGTCGGTCGGCTGCCTCGTGTCGGGGCCGGAGGACGGGCGGCCGCTGATGCTGCTGCACGGCTGGCCGGACGGTGCAAGCAGCTGGGATGCGATGCTGCCGGCGCTGCATGCGGCAGGATATCGCACGGTCGCGCCGTTCCTGCGCGGGCACGGGCCGACCCGGTTCCGGGATGACGGGACGATGCGGTCGGGCGAGATCGTGGCGATGGCGCAGGACGTGCTCGACCTGGCGGACGTGCTCGGGCTCGGGCGGTTCGGGCTGGTCGGGCACGACTGGGGTGCGCGGGTCGCCTACACCGTCGCCTGCGTGGCGCCGGAGCGGGTGGCGGCGGTGGCGGCGCTGGCGACGGGCTGGGACAGGAACGATCCGGACCAGCCGGTGTCGATGGAGCAGAACCAGGCATACTGGTACCAGTGGCTGATGGCGCTGGATCGCGGTGCGGAGCTGGTGCGCAGGGACCGGCGTGCCACCACGCGCTACATCTGGGAGATCTGGTCGCCGGGATGGACGGTGCCGGAGGACGATTTCGCCGTCGCGGCGGACGGGTTCGACAACCCGGACTGGGCGGGTGTCACGGTGCACTCGTACCGGGTGCGCTGGGGCCTGGCACCGAGGGATCCGGCCCATGCCCCGCTGGTGGAACGCGTCGCCGCCGATCCGGTGATCGCGGTGCCGACCCTGATGCTGCAGGGTGGAGCGGATCCGGTGGCGCTGCCGCAGGGGTCCGAGGGCAAGGACAGATGGTTCTCCGGCGGTTACGAGCGGGTGGTGCTGGACGGACTCGGGCATTTCCCGCACCGGCAGGGGCCGGACGCGGTGTCGGGGCGGCTGCTGCCGTTCCTGCGCGACAGGTTCGGAAGACACTAGGCGGGGTCAGGCGGTCGGCAGCGTCACGCCGGACAGGCGCTCGCACTCGGCGACCAGGCGGTCCTGGAGGGCGGGATCGCGCGTGGCGCCGCTCGGGGCGCGCGGGTGCAGGTGGAAGAAGTAGCCGCCGGTCCCGGTGGCGGCCGGGGCGTCGGTTGCCAGCCAGACCTGGGTGCGGTGCGCGGCGTCGAGGTCGCCGGTGGCGCGCGGGCTCATCTTGGTCGCCACCCAGCCGGGTTCCATGGCGTTCGACAACACGTCCGGCCAGCGACGTGCGACGGCAAGGGCGAGCAGGACGTCGTGCAGCTTGGTGTCGGAATAGGCCTGGTTGCCGCGCCACGGGCGGGACTCCCAGTTCAGGTCGGCGAGCGAGGGGTCGCCGCGGCGGTGCAGCTCGGAGCTGACATAGACGAGGCGCTGCGGCCGGTGCATCAGCGCGGTCAGCACGTAGGGCGCCAGGGTGTTGACCGCGAACACGTGCGACAGCCCGTCGGCGGTGGCGAGGCGCTGCCGTTCGCGGTAGCCGATCGCGGCGTTGTGGATCACCGCGTCGAAGGTGCCGAGGGCGTTGGCCTGTTCGGCGAGCGCGCGGGCCTGCTCCAGGCTGGCGAGGTCGCCGGTCAGCACCGTTTCCGCGCCCGGCACGGCGGCCAGGGCTTCCCGTCCCCGCGCCTTGTGGCGGGCGTGCAGCACCACGGCGTGTCCCCGCTCGACCAGGAGCGCTGCGGCCATGCGGCCGAGGCCGTCGGAGGAACCGGTGACGAAGATGCGTGCCATGGACGGAGCAACGCATCGGCGGCGCCCGGGTGGCGCCACGCCATGACGCCGCGTTGCGAGGCCGGCTCGCGGTCGGCACGTCCGGAACGCCAACCAGCGGCAGGCGGGCCGCGCCGCTCGGCGAAGGGCCCAAGGGTTGATGCGGGAGAAAGGGGGATGTGAGGGTCCAGGATCGCCGACGCGGTCGACCGCCAGGGCGTCCGGGAAGCCGGTGACGGCGCCACGTGGCAGCCTGGCCAGGCGATCCAGCGGAACGGCCAGCAGGAACAGCCGCACGCATGGCATCTGCAGCCCGACGGCGCGGTCGACCATCCGGTCGACTGACAATACGTCGTCGCAGGCGATCAACCGGGTGGAACTGCATGCGATGGGAGGGCGGCAGCCTCGCCCCGCACGATCGGATGCTGCGGCAGGCCGTCGATCAGCCCGTCGCGGGGGCGCCTCGCGATCGAGGAACCCGACCGGCTGGTCCGTTCCGGACGGGGCCGCGGCAGTCGCGGGCGAGAAACCCTGGCCTGGAGACCTTTTGCCGCTCGCCCCGGACGTCCTGAGCTTCCTGCTGGAATGCGGTGCAGCCTGCGTCGAGATGACGCAGGCCTTGGCCGATACGGCCCGGGGCGGGAGCCTTGCGGATGCCGAGCCACGCACTCCGCAACCCTCACGCCGAGCCGTCTTCGGCCGTGATGCGGAGTGCGCCGAAGCCGGCGGTATCGCGGTGACCGGCCTGCCCGGTCAGGCCGCCAGCGCGTCCGGGTAGAGCGCCGTGCTTGCCAGGTGCACGTCGAGATAGGTGATCTCTTCGGCCGCCCGCAGGTCGAGCGACGCCATGCCGTTGGTCCAGCGCCTGTCGCCTTCCACCTGGTACCAGCCGTCCAACGCCAGCTCGCTGGCAGGCACAACGGTATCGTTGAAGCCGGCCCACAGCACCAGCTTCTCGACCGCGACGCCCAGGGTCCGGCGGTCGTCGACGAAGGGCCCGATCACCCGCGCCGGCACCGCCGTGCGGGAAAGCAGCCGAACCGGCCGGGCGCCGGACGGGATCTGGAACATGAAGTGCTGCGCATCGTTCCAGCAGCAGGCCAGCTCGACGCCGTCGTCCAGCAGCAGCCGCAGGTCCGGCCGATCGGTGAGGGCCGGAGCGTCGTCCGGGCGCTCGAAGCCGAGCAGCGAAGCCCGCTCCGCCAACCCGGTCCAGATCGGCTCGACCAGTTCGCGCGACACCGCAAGCGGCGCCGCCATGGTCGGCAGCCGCTGGATGCCGACATGCGCGCTGCCGTCGGCGAACAGGCGGCGGTTTCCGGTGTCGAGATAGCTTTCGGCGGCCAGTCCTTCGGCCAGCAGGATGCCGTGGGCGTCCAGCTCGATGTGGAAGAACTCGTACTCGGGCAGACCGCGGTCGATCAGGATCGACGCCCCGTTCACCAGCATGCGTGCCGGGACCAGGCCTGCCTCGGTCAGGATGCAGTGCTCGGGCGTCACCAGCAGGTCGCGAACGGGCATTCCGACGGCGAACGCGTCCTTGCGGATGCGGACGGGAAAGGCCTCGTCGCAATGGTCGAAGCGGGCGGCGTCCATGCCGCCGCGACCGACCCAGACGACAGGGCGGGCGACGGGACGGCCGTGCTCGAGCACGCTCACCACGTCGCCAGCGCTCAGCCGCTCGACCGCGACCTCGCCGGAGGGCGTCGCGATCAGGGTGCCGGGAAGGAAGCAGGTGGCGGTGACGGTCAGCGTGGTGCTGGAGGTCACAGAACCGTCGCTGTCGTTGATGGCGAGGGCGACCCGGGTCGAGACGGTGTTCCCGATCAGGACCTGGCCGAGCGTCGGCGTGAAGTTCAGCGCCTGCAGCTCGCTGGTGAGGCTGGCCGGGCTGGTGGCGGCGAGGCTGTAGGTGCCGGCGCCGATCTTGGTCAGGCCGATACCGCTGAGCACGCCGTCGGCGTCGGTCGCAAGGCCGTTGGCACTTTCCAGCTCGATCGTGGCACTTGCCGTCGGGCTGCCGGCGTCGGTCACCGTGACGCCGGTGAACACCGCGATGGGCAGCGCGTCGGTGCCGCTCTCGGTGGACGCCAGGCCGGAGATGATGGGAACGGAGCCGGCGCCGCTGGTGCCGTCGCCGACGAGGCGGATCGACGCGGTCGCGCTCACCGCGGTGTTCTTGACCGACGTGTACAGCGACGGGCTGCCTTCGTAGAACGAGCTGGGGTTCTCGCTCTTCCAGTCCACGTAGAGGCTGTTGTAGGTGCCGGTGCCGGTCTGCGACAGGCTGTGGATCTCGTAGGACGTGAAGCCGCTCGAGGTGGGGTCGTTCGCGTAGGGCAGCGTGCCCATGCTGGTGAAGGTGTTGGTGCCGCCGGGACCGGTGACGGTGAAGGTGGCGCTCTGCACCGCCAGCAGGAACCCGTTCGGATCGTAGGTGGCGGTCCAGGTGCCGGACAGGGTCGCGCCGTCGGCGAAGGCGGCCCCGGTGATGCTGGTGGTGACGGACTGGTCGGTCACGCTGGACACCGTACCGGTGCTGGTCAGCGGCAGGACGGTGCCGAGGGCGTTGGTGACCGACGTCGAAGCGGTGCCGCTGGTGGTGTTGAGCGTCGTCGGCGTCTGGCCCGACCAGTCGATGTTCAGGTTCGAGTAGAGGGCGTTGTTGCCGGTGGCGGCGGTCAGCTCGAATGAGCCGGTCGCAGTGTCGACCTTGGCACTGGTGAAGGTGGTCACGATGCCGGTCAGGGGAGTGACGATGAAGCTGGGGTTCACGATGGCGATCAAAGCGCCGCTGGCATTGTACTCGGCGGTATAGGTGCCGCTCAGGATGGAGCCGTCGCTGAACGCTGCGTTCTTAAGCGTCATAGTGACATAGGTGTTGGCCATCGGACCCCCGAAAGTGCAGCGTTGATCACGTGCGGTGATCGTTACGATAAACTGTTGTGGTCGTTCTCTAGCTAATCACGTTGTTCTTGTCACCAGTAATTTTGTTGTATGGAAAACGAAGTCTGGCAATCATAAATATCGGGACGCATCCACTATTATTGAAGTGGCAATCAAATTAGAGCCGCAGGGGCATCCGGCTTCCAGTCGGGTCGGCGGCGGACGTGCCGGACGCGACGTGGTGGTGGCATGACCTGCTCAGTGCGGCGCTGCAGCTCGCAGGGCGTGACGCTCCCGTTGCGGTCGTTCCTTGCCTCGAACCTAAAACCGGCCTGCGGGACGATCGCGTCGAACAGGTCGTTGGCCGCCTCGGCCACGCGGCCTGGTCACGACCCGCATCCTCGACGAGGCGTTACGTCCAGGCCTCGGGCCATCAGGACTGAGCGGACAGGCTGCGTTCCGTCTTGCCGGTGTCGGCCGGCAACGTGGCCTTCCGACACGAACTCGACCGGCGATCCTTCTCGTTCGGCAGGCCGATCGGCATGACGGCTTGCGCCGGGAACGCCAGCTCGGCACCAGCCGGGTGCGAGGCCGTGCAGGAATCAACCAGCCGGTTCATGACCCTTCCGACGGAGCGGGACGAACTGGTCCAGGTTCTCGCAAAAGGCACGAAAGG
>CAXUDP010000026.1:33982-37674 GCA_964249735.1 uncultured Acetobacteraceae bacterium
CTCCGCCGCAGCCGGGTGATGGCGGCGGGCAGGCCGCGCACGGTCAGCACCCGGCCGGTCTCGTCGTAGGCTTCCGACAGGACCCGCGCGCTCTCGTATATCTCCCCGATCAGGCCCTGCCTGGCATAGGGCAGCACCAGCACGTCCTCCACCATCGCCTGCTCGAAGAACGCGATGATGGCGTCGCGCAGCGCAGACACGTCGCCGGGGGCGTGGGCGGAAAGCAGGATCGCGTCGGGGTGCTTCTCCAGCAGGGCGGCGCGGCCGGCGTCGTCCACCCGGTCCAGCTTGTTCAGCACCAGGCGGGACGGCACCGCGTCGGCGCCGATCTCGCGCAGCACGTCCCGGCTCACCTCCAGCTGGGCCTCGTGGGTCGGGTCGGAAGCGTCGACCACGTAGAGCAGCAGCGAGGCTTCCAGCGCTTCGGCGAGGGTGGAGCGGAACGAGGCGACCAGGTCGTGCGGCAGCTGCTTGATGAAGCCCACCGTGTCGGACACCAGCACGCGGGGGCGGGTTTCCGGCTGGAGGGTGCGCACGGTGGTGTCGAGGGTGGCGAACAGCTTGTCCTCGACCAGGACCTGGCTGCCGGTCAGGGCGCGCATCAGGGAGGACTTGCCGGCGTTGGTGTAGCCGACCAGCGCCACGCGGAGCTGGTCGCGCCGGGCGGTGCGTCGCCCGTCGCCGTCGCGCTGCACCGTGTCGAGCTGCTCCTTCAGCTCGGACAGGCGGTCGCGTATCTTGCGGCGGTCGAGCGCCAGGGCGCTCTCACCGGCACCCGGGCCCTGCTGGCGCCCGCCGCCCGACGCGGATTCGCGCAGGCGGGGGGCCACATATTTCAGGCGCGCCATCTCGACCTGCAGCTTCGCCTCTCGCGTGTTGGCGTGGCGGTGAAAGATCTCGACGATGACGCCGGTGCGGTCCAGCACCTCGGCGCCGGTGGCGCGCTCGAGGTTGCGTATCTGGCTGGGCGACAGCTCGTGGTCGACGACGACGATGCCGGGCCGGGATGCGTCCGCCTCGGCGGGCTCGGGGGGAGCGGGTGCCGCGGCGGCGGTCTCGAAGCGCTGCCGGGCCTTGGAACGCGGCGGCGGCGCCATGGAGCCGATCACGCCGGTGCCGCCGGTCAGCGCCGCCAGCTCGGCCAGCTTGCCGCTGCCCAGCAGCGAGCCGGCGCCGGTGCCCTCGCGCTTCTGCGACACGGTGCCGGCCACCTCGTAGCCCAGCGTCTTCACCAGGCGTGCGAGCTCGGCGAGGCTGGCCTCGTGGGCGACGTCGTCGGTCTCGGGCGTCTGGATGCCGACGAGAACGGCGCGCGGGGTCGGAGGGGTGGTGGTTTCCATGGGCGGAATTCGTAGCACGGGCGGGGCGGGATCCTGGAGTGCGCCGGTCCGGGGCGGGCGCGGCGTCGGACGCATGGGAGCCCGATGCGTGCCCGGGCGCCGTCAGCTGGTGATGGGCGCCGCCGCCGCTTCCGCGACGCCCAGGGCGGCCTGCCTGGCGAGGTTCGCGGCCACGGCCTGCGAGTCCTCGTGGGCGTCGATGTCGACCACCCTGCCCCAGCGCATCCTGATGATGTGCACGCCGCGGTTGCGGTAGGGGGAGCCGTCCGGCAGCACGTCGGTAGCCGACCAGCGGACGACGACCGTGGTGTCGTGGGGCAGGCCCTTCACCCATACGTCTTCCACGGTGAGCGTGAGGTGGCGGCCGAGGTGGCCGAGGCGGTCGAACCAACGCCGCAGCGCCTCGCGGTCGTGGCGCTCGCCGCCCAGCGCGTGGCTGCCGCCGAAGCGGTGGTGGATGGTCGGCGCGCAGTCGCCCAGCAGGGTGTCGAACTGCTTGCGGTTGACGCGGAGGAAGTTCCTGCGGGCGATGCGCTTGACGACCGAGTGATACATGGCGGCCTCTTCAGGTAGATGTTGACGGCATCAATATACGGTATGTGTTGACGGTGTCAACATGATCCGGCACGAGGTGGACATGGGATATCATCATGGCAACGCGAGAGCGGCGATCCTGCAGGCGGCCGGGGAGCTGCTGGAACGCGAGGGGGCGGCGGGCCTGTCGCTGCGACAGGCGGCCGAGCGGGCCGGGCTGTCGCGACAGGCGCCGTACAACCACTTCGCGGACAAGGCGGCGATGCTGGCCGAGCTGGTGCGAGACGGGTACGAGCGGCTGGGCGGCCGCATCCGCGACGAAGCGGGCCCGGGGGTGGCGCCTGGGGAACGGCTGGCGCGGGCGGCGGAAGCCTATATCGCGTCCGGGCAGGAGCGGCCGGCGCTGTTCCGGCTGATGTTCGGCAGGGAGCTGGTCGACCTGTCCCGGCACGCCGAGGCCAGGCAGGCAGCCGCCGCCGCGCTGGCCGAGCTGTCGGGGATCATCGAGGCCATGGCCCCGGGACGCGACGTGGGCGATGCCACCCTGGCGGCCTGGTCGATCGTGCACGGCTATACCAGCCTGTGCATCGAGGCCGGTCTTGAGGAGGCGGGCCGGAGGGGGCAACGGGCCGCCCTGTTCGCACGGGCGATCGAGGCCCTGGTGCATCCTCCCGGTCAGATGCGGTCATGAACCTGGCCCGGGGTGCGGATCGTCCTGGTCAGGATGGCCAAGTCCGGTGCGAGCGGCCGTGAAGGGCCTGCCAGCTGCGTGTCCGCCTCACTTCCATGAGCGGGGTCGGAAGCTGACCGTCCGCTTCGCAGCTGGAAACCAGGGCGAGCATCAGAAATGGCTCTCGATCGCCTGCGCGATGGCCGCCTTGTTCGTTTCAAGTGCGAAGTGTCCGGTATTCAGGAAACTGACCGACGCATCGGGCATGTCGCGTTTGAATGCTTCTGCGCCGGCCGGCACGAAGAACGTGTCGTTGCCGCCCCAAATGGCGAGGAGACGAGGCCGGTAGGTGCGGAAGTAGTGCTGGTAGAGCCCATACCGGGCCAGGTTGCGATTGTAATCCAGCTTGAGGTTGACCTGGATGTCCGCAATTCCCGGCCGTGCCAGGAGAGCGGCGTCAAGCGTATAAGCCTCGGGCTCGATGACGGACGGGTCCGGGACCCCCTGGGCATACGCCGCTCTCACACCCTCCAGGGTCATCCGGGCGCGGATCGCGTCGCGTGGTCCCTGGCTGGGACGGGCCCAGTACGAGCGCAGGGGCGCCCAGGCCTTCTCGCCCAGTCCCTCCTCGTAGGCGTTCCCGTTCTGGGAGATGATGCCGGCCACCCGGTCGGGAAACGTCAGCGCGAGATCCCATCCGACGGGAGCGCCGTAGTCGAAGACGTAGAGCAGGTAACGTTTCAGTTCCAGCGCCTCGACAAAGGCGGCGATGGTTCGCGACAGCGCCGCGAACTCGTAGCGGTAGCTCCGTTCGACAGGAACTTCCGTGAAGCCGAACGACGGCAGGTCGGGTGCGATGAGTCTGAAGCGATGCGCCAGGCGTGGCATCAGATGTCGGAAATAGAACGATGAGTTCGCGAAGCCGTGCAGCAGCAGGAGAACAGGAGCATCGGAGCGACCTGCCTCCCGGAAGAAGACGTCGACACCGTCGGCACGGATGCGGCGGTGCCGGACAACGGGACCGGAAGAGCGTGTCGGAGCGATCGCGGCACCCGTCGGGGACACGGCTGCACCCAATCCCGCGCCGACGATCCCGGTGCCCAGGATCGCACGACGGGTGGCACCCACGGCTTTCCGACCAGGTGTCA
>CAXUDP010000026.1:37774-41235 GCA_964249735.1 uncultured Acetobacteraceae bacterium
CCGGGATTGGCGGCAGCCCAGCGGCCGTTCTGCGTGCGGCCGCCGTAGCCGTAGGCGTCGCCATCCGCTGCGTGCACCAGCACGTAGCATTCCTCGTGCAACGGCCCGAGCAGTTCTTCCATCGCGGTGAAGGCAGCCTGCACGAAGGATGTCGTTTCGGCCTTCGTGTTCGTCCCGGCGGTGATCTTGATGTCCAGCCAGAAGGCCGACAACCCGGCCTCGGCCGGGCGCCTGCCGGCGATGAACCAGTTTCGTGGATCGGCTTCCTCGACCAGCACGGCCGTGACGTTCGGATCCTTGCCGAGCTGCTCGGCGCCGAGCCGGGCCGCCAGTTCGGCGACGGCGACCTTGAGCTCGGCGCGGGGCGACGGGGTGACATAGCGGACGCTGATCATGGGCATCGGGATCGTCTCGGCACTGGTGTCCCCCTGATCTGCGCTTCCAGCCAAACAAGCGGAATGCCATGATCCGGAGTTCTCATCATAGCGGACGACGATCTTGCTCGACCTTGTTTCGGTCCGGTTGTTCATTCTCGCGGTCGAGTTCGGCAACCTGACGCGGGCGGCGGAAGCGGCGGGCACGGTACAGCCGGTGGTCAGCGCGCGGATCAAGGGCTTGGAGGCAGCGCTCGGGCGTCGGCTGCTGGAGCGTACGCCTCGCTTCGTGGTCCCGACCGCCGACGGGGTCGCGTTCCTGACGAAGGCGCGGGTGCTGATGGCGGCGCATGACGAGGCTGCGCGCCTTGATCGCGAGCCTGAGATGCGGTTCGCCATCGGTGCAAGCGATCACGCGCTCGGGACCGGGCTGGAACACGTGATCCGCCACGTTCGGGCGGCGCTGCCGTTCCGGAGCACGATCGAGTTGCGCCTCGGCATGTCGCAGCATGTCCGCGCGTTGTTCGACGGTGGCGAGCTCGACGCAGTGATCGTCCGCCGCGAGGCGGGTGGATCGGAGGGCGAGGTGCTCGGCACCGATCCCGTGGGGTGGCGGGCACTCGGGGAGACCAATAGCGGGGACGGAATCATTCCCCTCGTCATGCTCGGGCCACCGTGCGGCGTCAGGGCGGCTGCGATCAGGCAGCTCGACGCGGCCAACCGACCCTGGCGGGAAGCCTTCGTGGGGGGAAGTTGCATGGCGCTCCTGGCCGCGGTGCGGACGGGGCTCGGCATCGCGCCGATGGGTGCGGTCGCATCGGGGCAGATGCTCGATGTCGGGCCCCGGTTCGGCCTGCCTGCCCTGGCGTCGTCGGAGATCGTGATGTTCATCCGCACCGGTTCGCCGGCGGCGCGTGCTGCGGCAGGGGCGCTGGAGACGGCCGTCCGGACGTTGCTTCGTTGAAGCCGACGAAGACGGGGACCCGCGCCGAGAAGGGGGTTTGCATCCTCCGCGCGTCAGGTTCGCGGTGCAAAGCCGCCGCGACGGAATCCGGCCATGACCCGACCGTCCGCTCTTGAGCGGGACACGGAAAAGTGGACGCCTGGTTTACATGTCGTCGTCGCCGTCGAGAAACGCGAGCGCTCCGGATGCTTCATGGACGATGTCACTGCGACGCTGCTCAGGTCGAGATGCCGAACAAGCGGCTTGAGCACGGTTTGCCACCGCACAAGTTGCCGCCGACGATCGGGCACGCCCGTATCGCAGGGGCCATGAGAGCCGGGCGTGGCCTCAGTGCGGCCTGCAGAGGGAGCGGACGCCGTCCTCCAGCTCGCGCCGGCGGAACGGCTTCATCAGACGGGGCAGGTCGCGGAGCGGTTCGGGCAGGGCCCAGTTGCTGTAGCCGCTGGCCAGCATGAACGGGATGCCGCGTGCGGACAGGCGCTCGGCGACCGGGTAGACCAGGCCGCCCAGGATGTTCACGTCCAGGATCGCGGCGTCCAGCGCCTGGTCGGCGGCCAGTTCCAGTGCGGCGTCTAGCCGGCCGACGGCGCCGACCACCACGCAGCCGAGATCGAGCAGGATCTCCTCGATCTGCATGGCGATCAGCACCTCGTCCTCGACCACCAGGATGCGCCGGTTCGCCAGGGCGTTCGTTTCGGCGCTCATCTCGGCGTCTCCTTGTCTGGCGGAACCGGCTTGCCGAACTCCCCGCCCAGCGGCACCGCCAGGGTGCAGCGGACGCCGGTCGGCAGGAACTCGCGCGTGACCCTGGCATCGAAGTCGTGCTGGATCGCGCGCTCGATCAGGGTGGTGCCGAAGCCGCGTCGCGTCGGCGCCCGCACCTCCGGGCCGCCGGCCTCGCTCCAGGTCAGGGTCAGCATGGACTCCTTGCCGGCCGATGCGGCGATCTCCCAGGTGACGGCGAGGCGGCCGGCGGCGGCCGACAGCGCGCCGTACTTGGCGGCGTTGCTGGCCAGCTCGTGCACCGCCAGCGCCAGCGCCAGCCCGGCCCTGGGGGTCAGCTCGACGTCGGGCCCGGACACCAGCACGTTGCCTTGGCCATGGTCGAACGGCGCCAGCTCGGTGGCGACCAGGGCGGACAACAGGATCCCGCCATGGCCGGAATTGGTCAGCAGGCCGTGCGCCTTGGCGATGGCGACGACGCGCCCCTCGACCTCGCGGGCGAAGGCTTCCGGGGTCTCGCTGAACCGGAGCGTCTGCGAGATGACCGCGGTCACGATCGCCAGGATGTTCTTGACCCGGTGGTCGAGCTCGCCGAGCAGCAGTTCCGCCCTCTGCTCGGCCACCTTGCGCTCGCCGACGTCGCGGGCGACCAGCGACGCGCCGACGATGCGGCCGTCCGCCTGGCGCACCGGCGACATGGTGATCGCCACGTCGATCGAGCGGCCGTCCTTGTCGGTGCCGGACCGCTCGAAGCTGGCGATCGGCTCGCCGTTCCCGAGCCGCTCCCGCATGTCGGGCCAGTCGCCGAGCAGCGAGTTCCGCAGCAGCGTGGACAGCATGCGGCCGATAGCCTCGTCGGCGGTGAAGCCGTAGAGCGCCTCGGCGCCGGCGTTCCAGCTGGTGACGACCCCGTCGAGGTCGTGGCCGATGATCGCGTCCTGCGAGGACTCCACGATCGCGGCGAGCAGCGCGCGCGTCTGCTCGCTCTTCCTGCGCTCGGTGATGTCGACAAAGGTGACCACGGCGCCGTCGACGACGTCGTTCACGTCGCGGTACGGCCGGACCTGCATCAGGTAGCTGACGTCGGTCTCCATCAGCATGACCTCGCGCTCGACCGGGACCAGCGTGTGCAGCACCTGGCGCACGTCGTCGCCGAGGCCGTCGCGGGTCAGCCGGGTGACGATGTCGGTGATCGGCCGGCCCTCGTCGCCCTCGCGCACCTTGAAGATGCCCAGCACCTGCGGGGTGAAGCGCCGGATGCGCAGCTGGTTGTCGAGGAACAGGGTGGCGATGGAGGTGCTGTCGAACAGGTTCGCGAGGTCGCTGCTGGACCGCACCAGGCTGTCGTTGCGCTGGGTCAGCTCGGCGTTGATGGTCTGCAGCTCCTCGTTGAGGGACTG